>CAZAEY010000191.1:0-6325 GCA_964484155.1 uncultured Acidobacteriota bacterium | reverse complement strand
GTCAGGCTGCGATGGCCGAAGCGGTTTTGGTAGTAGAGTTCGGTGATTCTGGCCGGCAGGCTGCTGTGCAGGCCGGCCTGGGCGCGGAGACTGAATTCGGCCGGAGTCTCCTGGGACTTTTTCCGAAGGCCCGCCGATTCCAGGACCCGCAGCATTTCGAGGTAGTATTCGGATGCGGCCTGCTGCTGATCGGCTGCCGGGAAAGTCCGGCGCATCCACAGTCGGACGCGCACGCGGAAAAGCGCAAGTCCGGCGGCCAGGAAAGCGGCGGCCAGCAGTCCGGCCGGCGCATACCAGTGGCGTTGCAGCCACTGCAGCGCGATTTCGGTCCGGAGCCCTTCCAAGACTCCCGGGCCTTCCCAGCGGGACAACTTCCGCCAGCCCTGCCCCAGGGCGGATCCGACGGAACGGAAGAAGCCGACCTGCTTGAAGCTGTCAAAGGTCACGACTTCGGTCCAGAAAACGTCGAGGGAATCGAGGGTCTGGCGAATCCACCGGCCCACTCCCGCCGCCCGTCCGACGCCGGCCGGCGGCGTCGGATCGAACTCGACCCATCCGGCGCCAGGGAAGTAGGCTTCGACCCAGCTATGCGCGTCCGACTGCCGGACCACGAACCAGTCTCCCCAGGTGTTGTATTCCCCTCTGCGGAAACCGTTTACCAGGCGGGAAGGTATTCCCAAAGTGCGCAGCATGACCGCATGCGCGGTAGCGAAGTACTCGCAGTGGCCTTCCCGTGAATCCAGCAGAAAGTCGGCCAGCGGATCCGGGGATCGGGAAGGCGTATTTTCCAGCGAGTACTCGAAGCCGTCTTTCAGGAATCTTTCCAAGGTCAGGGCTTTGGCGAGGCCGCTCGATTGGCCGGCTGTCGCCTGTTCGGCCAGGGAGCGGATGCGAGGGTCGATTCCGGAAAGCTGCAGGTACGCCTGCAGAATCTCCGCAGGAGGGGCCTCGTCGGTGACGGCGCTGAGCCTGCGGCCTCGCGGAACCCAATCGGAGTGGACGAAATAGCGGAACGGTTCGGAATGGCGGCTCTGAAAGAACAGGGCGCTCTGCTCGTCCTGAAACAGCCGCGCGCCTTCCAGAGTCAGCCCGGAAACCTGCACGACTTCCGGGGCGCCCAGGATGACCTGGGCGAAAGGCTCGACCGAGAACGACTGCACGATCAGAGATTCGTTGCTGCGCCGCATTCGATTGGTAACGAACCGGCCCGATTGGTCCTGATGGACCTCAGCCATGGAGGCCTTGCGGGTGTTTGACCAGACGCGCCCGTCGTAATGGTCCAGCGCCACTCCCCTCCACATGATCTCCTCAGGCACTTCTTCTGCGGGACGGTCAATCTTGACGCGAAATACTATGTCGGAATTGTGCAGAATTCTTCCCATCTCCCCCAATCGGACTTCCGTCGAGAACCCGGTGACGGTCGAGTCCTGACTGAATTGAGGCGAAAGAAAGCCCATCGAAAAGCGCGGAATGGCCAGGAAAATGGGAACCGAGAGCAGGATGATCAGACCCGTCATCACGGCGCTCAGGCTCAAATATCCCATCAGCGGGAAATCCGACTTCGGATTTTCCTGATAAGCAGACTGATTCTCAAAGAGGAGGAAAGCCAGGATGGCCAGGAAGAGGTAGATGACGAGGGTTCCGAAGAAAACGACCGAAATCGTGTAGGTGGAGGCGATCAAGAGCAGGGCGAAGGAGACCAGGTAGACCAGCAGAAAATCGCTCGGAAGCCTGCGGAAAAGCAGCTTATACAGTCCGAGGAGAAGCAGCAGGCGAACCGTGGCGCGGATGAAATCGCCCAGGATCGCGACGTCGGCGAGAAAGATCAGCAGAAATCCCAGCACCATGAAAGTCTGCTTCCAGTTGGAAATCGGAGGCAGATGAAAGCGCCAACTGACCGCCAGGAGACAAACGAAAAGAGCCGCCGCAAAGGGCTCCACGCCTCCTGAAGCGACGGCGGCCAACAGGCCGCTGCACAGGAGAAGATAGCTGACCAACTCGAAGGCGATCCGGTAGCTCATAATCTCAAGAAATCGATCCAGACCGCCGTGGTCCGGCCTGCAGGCGGTCCTGCCGCAAAGACGATGGCGCGGGGACCAGCCCGATGCAATGGAACTTTTCTTGCATCGCCGGGCTGCAGAGCGGCAAGGTAGCGCATGGCCTGATCGTAGGCTTCCGACTCGGCCGCCAGAAGCCATTCCCCTTCGGGCGCGATCAACTCCACTGCCATGCCTCGGGTGCAATGGTGGTGAATCAGGGAGGCGACGACGGACACGGCCGACTCAAAGCGCTCCAGATTTCGGCTCTTGCTATCCGGCAGCCCGGGAACCAGAATCAGCTGCAGCGGCCATTCCTCTTCCTGAACGAATTCCTTGACCATGAGACGGGAGAGTTTGCCGGTTGATTTCCAGTGCACAAATCGCCCGTCATCACCGGCCTGATACTCGCGGATGTTATACAAACCGGTTCCGTGCCCTTTGCGGTTCATCTGTTCCAATCCCTGCAGGGATGGAAAGCGCGCGCCCAACTCTCTGATCGAATAGAGGCGGGGATACACCGCGATGGTGCCGTCGACTGAAAGCTTCCTTCCGCGGCTGAAAAACCCGAACGGGAGCCGCGTTCGGACTTCGAACCCCTCCACTGCGTACAGTCCGCGCCTGAAAAACGAGGTCTCCAGACGCAGCATCACCGACTCCCCCCCGCGAATGTAGGCGAACCGTTTCTGCTGATTGAAAAAATCGGTGGAGTCGGGCGCAGTCTGCCCTTGAACCTGCGCTCCCCGGAGAACCAGGCCGGCCGATGGAATGCGCTTCTTGAGATTTTCAACGCTCAGGTGGAAAACGGCGCGTTGTCCGGCGTGAATGGCCGACGGCAACTGCAGACGCACTTGCAACCCGTGGAGCATCAGGTTGGAGACCATTCCGGACACCATCAGCGAGGCCAGCAGAAAGGAAAGGATCAAGATCAGAAGATTGTTGCCGGTGTTGATCGTGGCCAGGCCGATCATCAGAACGAGAAGCAGGAAAAAGGCGCCGCGCTTGGTCAGACGGAAGTATCGGAATCGCTCCCACAGATCGATCCGTGCGCGAAACAGGAGTTTCGGGATTACGGTGACGGTTACGATGACGGCCAGCAAAATGGCGATGGCGGCCAGAAACGCCGCAGCTGAATACTGTCCGTGGGCGCGGGCAATGGAGCTGAAGACGGCCAGCGTGAGGGCCGATCCCAGAAAAAGTGTGGCCCACAGGAATTCCTTGACGCTCTGCCGATCCGGTCGAATCGCCGACAGCTTCAAATCGGAACCTCCACCTCGTCCATCAGATCCTGGATGATGCTCTCGGCCTCTTCGCTCCGGTTGAGCGGCGAAGCGAATTTCGAACTCACGATGACGCGATGGGAGAAGACGGGAATTGCCAGAGCCTTGATGTCATCGGGGACGCAATAATCCCTTTCGTCCAGATAAGCGCGCGCCTGCGCGGCTCGATGCAGGGCAATCGCTCCGCGCGGACTTACGCCCAGGTCCAGGAGCTCCGATTCTCGAGTCTTCCTGACCAGGGTCATCAAGTAGTCCAGCAGCGACTCATCGACGCGGATCGCCGCCGCCTCCTTTTGCGCTTCCAGAATGACCTCTCCGGAAATAACGGGCCGCAGCAGATCAGCCGACCCGTAATGGACTCCGCTGCGCAGGATTTCCTTCTCATGATCCTCGCTCGGATATCCCATCCGAACGCGCATCAGGAACCGGTCCAGCTGCGACTCGGGGAGCGGATAGGTCCCGTGATGCTCGATCGGATTCTGGGTGGCGATCACGATAAATGGCTGATTCAGCGAATAGGTCTGATCCTCAACCGTCACCTTCCCCTCGCTCATGGCTTCCAGCAGGGCGCTTTGAGTCTTGGGGGTCGTGCGATTGATCTCGTCCGCCAGAATGACGTTGGCGAACAGCGGGCCCTTTCGAAATTCGAACTGATTGCGCACCTGATTGTAGACTGAAACGCCGGTCAGATCGGAAGGGAGCAGGTCGCTGGTGAACTGAATCCGGTGGAAGCTGCAGTCAAAAGACCGGGCCAGAGCGTAGGCGAGAGTGGTCTTGCCGACTCCGGGGACGTCTTCGATCAGCAAATGCCCTTTGGCCAGCAGTGTGATGACCGCAAGTCGAACGACCTCCGGCTTGCCTCGAATCACCTTTTCGACCGATGCTAGAAGTTCTCGCAATCTGGCGGTCGCTCGAACCGCAGGCGGAAGAGTATCCATCCTGATAATGATACGTGCTGGATGCGGATCGGTTCAATGGAGTCGCCGGAGGCGGCTATTGAAGATGGGAGTCGGGAGTCAGGAGTCAGGAGTCAGGAGTCAGGAGTCAGGAGTCAGGAGTCAGGAGTCAGAATTCAGAATTCCGAAATCTGAAACTCGGAGCTCGGCACGCGGAACGCAGAACGCAGCACGCAGCACGCAGAACGCAGAACGCCGAACTCGGAACGTCCGCATGACCGGGGCCCCCGGTTCACTGAAACAGATTCTTCTGCGTGCGGTTGCGGGGATCGAGTCCGAAATGTTCGTAGGCCAGCGGGGTGGCCACCCGCCCCCGCGGCGTGCGACTCAGGAAGCCGATCTGAATCAGGTACGGCTCGTAGATGTCTTCGATGGCGTCCTTTTCCTCGCTCAGCGCCGCCGAAATCGTTCCCAGTCCCACCGGTCCCCCGCCGAACTTCTCGATGATCGTCAGAATTAGTTTTCTGTCGATTTCGTCAAACCCGAAGCGATCGACATGCATCATTTCCAATCCTCGGGAGGCGCTTTCCAGGCTCACCGTGCCGTCGCCCCGGACCTGCGCGTAGTCACGGACGCGCTTCAGGAGTCGATTCGATATTCGCGGAGTGCCCCGGCTGCGCCGCGCGACTTCCAGGGCGCCTTGGGGCTCGATCTCAACTCCCAGAATTCCGGCGGAACGGGTCACGATCCGGGTCAGGCTCTCGACATCATAAAAATCGAGCCGTTCGATGATGCCGAAGCGGGCCCGCAGCGGAGAGGTCAAGAGGCCGGTGCGGGTGGTGGCGCCGATCAGGGTGAACTGCGGGATGTCGATCTTAATGGATCGGGCCCCAGGACCTTCGCCGATAATGATATCGATCTGGAAATCCTCCATGGCCGGATAGAGGATCTCTTCGATGGACGGGTGCAGCCGATGGATCTCATCGATAAAAAGCACGTCCCCTTCGGCCAGATTCGTCAGGATTGCGGCCAGATCCCCCCGCTTCTCAATGACTGGCCCCGCAGTCGACCGGAAATTCACGTTCATCTCATTTGCAATGACCTGGGCCAGCGTCGTCTTGCCGAGTCCCGGAGGTCCGAAGAGCAGGATGTGATCGAGAGCCTCCCGCCGCCGGGCGGCGGCTTCAATGGCGATCTTCAGGTTTTCCTTGACCTTGTGCTGCCCCACGTATTCGGCCAGCGTCCGCGGCCGCAGGCTGCTTTCATAGCCGGAGTCCTCCTCCAGGGGAGTGGGATTCATCATTCTCTCGTCAGTCATGATTTCCTAACCTGCCAACTCGCTGAGCGAACGCTTCAGAAGCCGGTCGAATTGATCCCCTCCCACCGCCCTCAGTGCTTTACCCGCTGCTCCCTCCGCCAGGCTTCGAGGATATCCCAGGTTGACCAGCGCCGACACGACGTCGGAGTATGCCGGGCCGGCCGCCGGCAAAGCCCCCCCGGCAGCCTCCGCCTCCGGAAACAACGCCCGCACCTTATCCCCGAGCTCCAATGCGATTCGCTGGGCCGTCTTCTTCCCGATGCCGGGAATCGTCGCCAGCCTTCCCGTGTCACCCGCCGAAATCGCATGAATCAAATCTTGCAAGGGCAGTCCGGAGAGAATCGTTATCGCCAGCCGGGGCCCGATTCCTGATACCTGAATCAGCTGCAGAAACAACTGCCTTTCCTTGGACGTGAAGAATCCGAACAGGCTCAGACTGCTTTCGGTTACATGCGTGTGAATCTGCAGAAACACATCGCCTCCGGCCTCTCCCAGTTCGTAGTAAGTCGAAACGGGAATGTGTACCTCATACCCCACGCCGTTTACGTCGACGACGACCCGGTTTGCGGATTTAAACGTCAGAATCCCCTTCAACTGAGCGATCATGCCTTGCGACCGATTATAGTCCAGGGCTCAGACGCGCCGCGCGATGCGCGCGCGGCGCGGTTCAAAATTCAAAATTCCAGATTTGAGGTTCAGGATTCCTCTTCTGAATTTCGAATCGATTGTTGTTGATCTGCGGCAAGAAGCGTCCCCCATGCCTCCCGCTGATCGAGGCAGCGCGATTGTCGGAGC
>CAZAEY010000190.1:3790-6355 GCA_964484155.1 uncultured Acidobacteriota bacterium | reverse complement strand
TGGATCCTGGTATCATTTCAAGGCTCCAAGGGATGGGAACTCTTTGACACGCCATGGTTTCTTTCGCTGGAAAAGAAGCCGACCGAAATCTCTTTGACGCGAGATGGACTCCGAATCGAGTTTCCGGAGCGGGACACCGGCCTCGTGTTCAGCATGCCTTTTTACGGCTATGACAAGCCGCCGCAACAGGGAAATGATTTCGCGGCGGCCCATGGACTCCCCTCAAAGAATATAAAGCCATGGACCTGGAGAGACAAAGTCCCGGACGAGGTCATCGCGAGAGCCGAGTGGTGGGCCTCCGTCGCCAAAGCCTTTCCGGTCGGGTTTCAGGAAAGCTTCAGCATCGATCTTCGAACAGACGAGATCACGTTTCGCCAAGACTATCGCTGGTTGACAGTTGAGGACGCATGGAACACGAAGCCAGTGCGATTCGCGACCTTATCGCCCACTTTGGGTCTGGCCTGGAAAATTCCAGGCTTCCCGATGGAGATCTCCGTTCCCATTCACGATCCGGATTACTTCACCGCCTTCGGACCATTTGTCGGCGCCTTGGAGGTCGATAGGGTGGAAGTCAAAATGGCGGTGCTTCAGTACACGAACGAACTGGAGCAATTGACGCCGCCCAAGGAATTCGACTCCGCCCAAATGGAGGCGCTGGGCCTGATCGTCAGAGGCATGAAAGAGAAATTTCAGTCGGGGGGAAGCTACGTTTTCGACCATCCGGGAGAAGGCAATCTATGCTGGAATGTCGTGGGGGATGTCTGGTACGGGCGCGGTCTAGCTTTTGTTGACTTCGATCTGAAGCGGCGTGCCACCCAGAGCATGGCCGGATATATGGATCGGAACGTCCTCCAGCCCCACACCCCCTACCATGGAAAGTACGTGATTGAAGGGCGGGGGATTTCGTCGGGCGGCCACTGGGGGGACGCCGGGAAGTTCATGGCGAATTCCCTGCAGACCATCTGGGCTTTCGGCCAATTCTCCGGGGACTGGGGGTTGATTCGAGATCGATGGGACTTAATCCAGCGATTTTTCATCACTCCCGAAGAGACGTTCTGGACGACTTTTGGACGAGTGGCGATCGCCGAGATGGGAGACGAGGCGCCGTCCAGCTCCAGCTATGCGCGCCTGGCGTGGCAAGTTCGAGACTACGACGAGTACTTGTTTGGCGCATACATGTTTGCGCGTCAATTGGTGCATCACTATGTAAAGCAACGAGGAGGCGAATACTTTCTGGCGCATCAGCCGCACAACGTCTACGGAGCCATGTCGTCTGAGGTGTTCCCCACACACGTCTCGCAGAGCACGATGGGCTGGAACGTGGACGGTCCCGCCTGGGGCTATCAGGACGTGCCGCAGCACGACCACCAGAGCACCAATCGCTGGGTCCGTTTTCACGATCCGGATGTGGGACGATTTTACCGGGACCATCTGCGCGAAGATGTGCGGCGGGAGCTTGACTGGTATGCGGACGCCGTCCGAACGAAACGGTCGGACCTTCATCGTTTCGAGGTTTACGAGAATTGGTTCAGACGCGACTCGCCCCACATCTTCCCAAGTCTGGCGCGTTTGAGATCGTTCCTACTTGGCGAAAGCTATGAAGATCTGCAGAAGGCAGTCGACATGTCGAATTATCAAGCTCGCAGGTCTTCGGCGGTAGCGCTGGGCTACTCCTTTTTGCGCAGCATGGTTCCCGTGACCCATGTGCGCCTGGTCGACGGCGACGCTCCTCCGAGCCCGTACGTGATCGGTCTTCAACGAAGGGGGTTCGAAGACGTGCTGACCGCCACGCAGTTCCTGCAAGCCGAAGGTCTGGTGTTGGAGCCGATCTGGCGCGGGTGGGGCTTTGGAACTAGCGAACGAGGAGCGAGAAGCAGGGAGAATCGCACATTTGGCGCGATTGAAGGAGATTTCGCAGGCAAAGTGGCGGGCTTTGAACAAGCTCGTTGGATTTCCTACGGCTCGTTGATGTACTCGGCCGATGCCATCGCGCCGAGAAACCTTCGCAACGTCAGCGCGATCCTCAGAGAGCAGGATCAAACGCCGGTCGCCGTCATCGGACCGTTTTCAAACGAGTCCGACAGCGAGATTCAGACGGTTCGCTATCCGCCCGAATTGGAAACGAATCCGACCGCTGACTATCGCGGCCTCGAAGGAAAGGTGACCTGGAGAACGACGCGATTCGCTCCAGGGCGTCTCGTTCATCTCCAGCGGGAATTCTCCGCAGGCCGCGGACGAATGCCGGACCGCATCGCCTACGCCCTTCAACACGTATGGGCGCCGGAGGAAATGGACGTCTACTTGCTGGCCGGAGATATCGGGGGGGTGCAGGCCTGGATTGGCGAAGCTCTGGTGATCGACTATCACGGAAGGCATCGACGCCAGTTCACACCCGACGCCCAGCGAGGGTTCGGACGCTTGCGCCAAGGTTGGAATCGGATCCTGGTCAAGGTTGAAGCTCCCGGCGGCGCGATTTCGAGTCAGTTCCGCCTGGTTCATTTGGACCGCCAGCCGATTCCCGGCTTGAAGTTCGCGGCCTTTCCGCCGGATCGGTTGCAGTAGCGG
>CAZAEY010000190.1:0-3690 GCA_964484155.1 uncultured Acidobacteriota bacterium | reverse complement strand
CCCCCATTAACAACACCCTATGCATCCAATTCACACTAGATCAAACAACCCAGCAATCAAAATCCATCTTAGCAGTCGGGAGTTTCTCGTCGGCCGGCTCAGGAGGAGAACGATGTATCGCATCATTTTACTTCAGTTGTTTCTCGCACTTTTTTCAACGAACTTGACTGCACAGGAACCCATCGCTCAAAGCGAGTGGAACGAGCGACTTCAGGAAATGAGCTTTCTCGGCGCGCAAGATTCAACGGGGGCCTATCGATTGGGCCCCGGAGACCTCATCGAGATCACCGTGTTCGGAGTCGACGACTTCAGTCGCAGCTATCGAATCAGCGAGTCCAACGCGATAACGATGCCTTTCCTAGGAAAGGTCTCGACGGAGGAAATAACCGGCGAAGAACTGGAAAGGAAGATCGCGGAGCTTCTGACGGACAGGGATCTGGTGAACGAACCGCTCGTGTCGGTTTTCATCAAGGAGTATCGCTCCCAGCCGGTTTACGTCTTAGGCGCGGTCGGAACGCCGGGACAATACATGATCACCCATCAGATCTCCTTGATCGACGTGCTCACAATGGCCGGCGGAGTCGACTCGCAGAGAGCGTCGAAATTCGCTTTGCTGCAGCGACCGGCGGGTCTTGGGAACACGACGGAAGCGGCGTCTTCGAATGATGGTGCTCCCAGTGTCCCGCTGAGCCAGGACGGTAACGTTCTGCGAATCGACCTCGAGGCAATCCTCAAGCAGGGGGATCTCTCTCTAAACGTACCCGTCAGAGGCGGCGACATCATCCACGTTCCGCCGCGGAGAGTCGAGTTCTACTATGTCGTTGGCGACGTAACCCGTCCGGGCGTCTTCGAACTTCCGATTGACGAAGATGACACTGAACTGCTCCTGACGCAAGCTGTGGCCAAAGCGGGTGGACCTGCGAAGACGGCCAAAATGAGCGATGGCATTCTGGTACGTTACAGCGAGAACGGAGAGCGGCAGGAGCTCGCCGTGGACTTCAATGCGATCCTACGCGGGAGAAGAACCGATCCGGTCATCCAGCCCAACGACATCATCTTCATACCCGGAAGCAAATTCAAAACGATCGGATACGGTCTGATGGGAATCATCCCGCAGACGATTACGCGAACAGCCACTCAGGGAATTTACTGAAATCGGCTTCGATTGGAGCCCCATGACCGCAATTCTCGGAATTTCCGCTTTCTACCACGACTCTGCGGCAGCCCTGCTGGTCGACGGCAACATTGTTGCAGCCGCCCAGGAGGAGCGATTCACCCGTAAAAAGCACGACCACGAATTTCCAAGAAAAGCGGTGGAATACTGCCTTCTCCAGGCAAACCTTCGGCCGGAAGATCTCGATGTAGTCAGTTTTTATGACAAGCCGCTGTTGAAGTTCGATCGCCTGCTGGAAACCTATTTGGCGTACGCGCCATCGGGATTTCGCTCGTTCGTGCGCGCGATGCCCCTTTGGATGGGCGAAAAACTGTTCGTGCCGCGAGAAATCGATCGGGCGCTCGGCCGCAAGGCCAACCGGCGGCTGGTCTTCACCTTGCATCATGAATCCCATGCGGCCAGCGCCTTCTTCCCCTCGCCATTCGAAGAGGCCGCCATCTTGACGATTGACGGGGTCGGAGAATGGGCCACGGCCGCCTGCGGCGCAGGCTCCGGAAACCGGCTGAAGTTGACGCATCAGCTCACCTTCCCCCACTCAGTCGGGCTCTTGTACTCCGCCTTCACCTATTACTGTGGATTCCGAGTCAACTCGGGTGAATACAAGCTGATGGGCCTGGCGCCGTACGGGGCGCCGGTCTACGCGGATCTTATCCTGGAAAGGATTTTGGACCTAAAAGAGGACGGGTCCTTCCGGATGAACATGGATTATTTCAATTACTGCCAGGGACTGACGATGACTTCGCGGAAATTTCACCGGCTGTTCGGTCGCGAACCGCGGCGACCGGAAGCGGCCCTGACTCAGATGGACATGGACCTGGCTGCTTCCGTACAGACGGTCACAGAAGAGATCATGCTGAGGATGTCGAGACATGTTCACAAGGAGACGCGACTGAAGAATCTGTGCCTCGCCGGCGGCGTTGCATTGAATTGCGTCGGCAACGGACGAATTCTCCGCGAGGGGCCCTTTGAAAGAATCTGGATACAGCCGGCTGCTGGAGACGCCGGCGGCGCGCTGGGAGCGGCCCTGTACGTCTGGCATCAGTTGATGAAGCAGCCTCGGGAGGCTTCGACATCAGATTGCCAGCGGGGCAGCTTCCTGGGGCCGGAGTTCGAGGCATCTCAGATCGAGGAGTTTCTCAAGGCACAGGGCGCCGTGTTCCGCAAGCTGAAATCCCAGGATGACTTGTGTCGGGAAACCGCCTGCCTGCTGGCTGAAGGAGCAGTGGTCGGTTGGATGCAAGGCAGAATGGAGTTTGGCCCGCGTGCGCTTGGCGCCCGCAGCATCCTGGGAGACGCGAGGAACCCGGAGATGCAAAAGAAGATGAATTTGAAAATCAAGTTCCGCGAGTCGTTCCGGCCGTTCGCCCCCGCAGTCGCCGCCGAACAGGCGAGCGAATGGTTCGATTTAGAAACCGGACAGGATAGCCCCTACATGCTCTTCGTCACGCCTGTTCGGGACGCACGGCGCCTGTCGTTAAACGGCGAAGAAAGAGAACTGACGGGCCTCGACAGACTCAAGCTCACCCGCTCAGAGATTCCGGCAGTCACGCACGTCGATTATTCCGCTCGAGTCCAGACCGTCGACCGAGATCGCAACCCGCTGTTTCACAACCTTCTCTGCGAATTCGAAAAGCTGACCGGGTGCTCGGTTCTGATCAACACCAGCTTCAATATTCGAGGAGAGCCGATCGTTTGCACGCCGCAGGATGCGTACCGCTGCTTTCTAGGAACGAACATGGACGCAGTTGCGATCGGCCCATTTCTGCTCTTGAGAAAAGAACAAAAGGCGCGAGAGATCGACGCCGAACAGTACAGGAGCTCATTTGAACCCGATTGACGCTCTGAAGTCGAACGGTCTCTCGATTGGAAAGGTTCGCTCATTCGGCGGCATCTGGATCGGGCTGTTCGCCTTCCTTATGGGCATGGACGTCTACCGAGGAACCACGGTAGGCGTCCTGTTCTGGCTGAAGAGCGCAGCTTTGGCCGCAGGGCTTCTGGGCCTGGCTTTCCCAGTGATCCACAAGCATCTGTTCATCGCGATGACATATCTGACCGCGCCGATCGGGTGGTTGGTCTCGCGAGTGATCCTGGGTGTGATCTATTTTGGAATACTGACGCCGATCGGACTGGCCCTCCGCTTGACCGGAAGGGACTCCCTGACACGCCGATTTGAAGATTCCCTGGAGACTTATTGGGTTCCGGCAAATGAACAACAGGACGAAGAGTCGTGTTTTCGACAGTTTTAGTTGCAGCTGACGGGAATGGTCGGCGCCCCCAGCCAGCGACCATCGAAGAGTGGCGGGATTGGCGAACATTGCTTCGCTCCCGAGGTTATGAACGGAGGATTCGAGGATGAACGACTTTTTGCAAAATGCCCCGGCGACTCGAAGGAGCGCGGTCCGCGAAATCATCGCGTTTCTCGTTGCGACCCGCAAGTGGTGGCTTACGCCGATTTTCGCGGCGTTGCTCCTTTTCGCAATCCTGATAATTCTCGGCGGAACGGCTGCAGCACCCTT
>CAZAEY010000189.1:3975-6358 GCA_964484155.1 uncultured Acidobacteriota bacterium | reverse complement strand
GCGGAAGCCCCTGAATCTCGCTTCGGGGGCGACGATTACCAGCCCACCGCGGCAGCGGTGGGTCTGGGCCGTCCGCTGGCGATCCCAGCCCGGGAATCCGGGCGGGGCGCATCTGGCGCGCGCTGCGACTGAATCGCCGACGTTGTCGATACAAAACTGTGTGAAAGCGCAGAGCGAAGATTTTCACCGCATGCGCAGAGCGTCGCCCGATTCCCGGGGTCGGATCGTGGAGGCGCCGCAACCCCACGGCTTTGCGGCCAATGCCGTTCCGGCCGCCCTGGCTGCGCCCCTTATTTCAGACTGTCGGCGAGAACTCTCAATGACTGAGGAAATTCGTCGAAGCGCTGCCGCAGACTCTGCAGTTCCGTCTCGTGACGACGCAGGTTCGCCCCAGAGCGGGCGATCGCCTCCCGGAGGCTCTCAGGAGCGGGCCCGCCGAAGTGACCGCGCAGACGGACGAAGTTTTCAGGAGACAGGACCTCTTCGAGAAATTCCAAAGACCAGCCGAGCGGTCGTCCGAGGACCTGGGCGGCCGCCTGATCCACGGCTTCCGAGAGCGTGAACTCCGGATGCTTCTGGCGGACTTCCTGAAACAGGGCGGTCGTACGGTGGGCCTGGCGAAAGGAAGCGTCGGTCCGTCGGACCAGAGCATCCGCCAACTCCGTCATGGTCGTATCGCCCCGGACCGCTGCCGCGCGCATCTTCTCGCGCTGAAACTCGGCGGTCTCCAGTGCCGCCGCCAGCAGCCGCAAAACCCGCAAAGCGTCTCGAAAGGCACGGCCAACCAGCGGCTGAACGTCGTCTTCTACATCGACGACATCTCCGTAGGGCGTGTTGTGCAAACTATGAAAAACCGCAGAGGCCTGCGAAAAGCTGAGACTCGCCAGGGCGCGGCAGTGCTCCAGGGCCACGGGATTCCTCTTCTGAGGCATCATGCTGCTGCATTGCACGAAGCCATCGCTCAACCGAAGAAAGTCGAACTCCTGAGTCGACCACTTCAGCAGATCCTGAACGAATCTGCCCAGCTCCACCATCAGCGTCATGAGCGCCCCCAGCGGCTCCAGCAGATAGTCGACGGCGGCGATACTGGAATAGGTGTTATCCGTCGGCCCGTCAAAGGCCAGTAGTTCGCTGGTTCGAAAACGATCGATGGGAAACCCGGTGCCCGCCACCGCGCAGGAACCCAGCGGCGAGAGGTTCATCCTGATCAGCGCCTGCATCAGCCGTTGGTGGTCTCTCTCGAGATGTTCCGCGAAGCCGGAAAAGTAATGTCCGAGCGTGATCGGCTGCGCCGGCTGCGTGTGCGTGTAGGCGGGCATGACGGTGTCCGACTCGGCCTCCGCATGACGAAGCAGAATCTCCCGCAACTGCAAGGCGGCCCGGGCCGCTTCCAAAGTCTCTTCCCGCCAGCGCATTCGATACAGGGTCACGTCGATGTCGTTTCGGCTTCTGGCGGTGTGTAGCCGCCCGGCAACGTTCGGGCCGCATTCCTCCTCCAGCAGCCGTTCGACGTAAAAGAAGAAATCCTCGAAACTGCCGTCGAACGCTGCTTCGGCAGTCGTTGCCTGCTCGATTTTCAGCAATGCCCCGGACAGTTGTTTCCCCTCGGCGGGAGCCAGAATTTTCGCTTCAACCAGCATCACCATATGGGCCAGGTGGATGTCCATCAGAAATCGAGAAAACAGCCTCCGGGCATCCTGAAAGTTGACTGCCAGCACGTTCTCGACGTATTCATCCGAAAACCTCATCGCAAGGCGTCCCGCATTCGAGCATTATGTCACCTGTGGCGCGAGCGGACAAAAACGGCGACGACGTCGGCTTGTGAGCGTTTGATTTCACGGACTGGTTGCCTGAATCACGAACCATGCCATCGTCTAGCCGAATTCTCTGGAAGCAGGATGGGAGCAGAAAGGGCTCGTAATCGAACGGTTTCCCGTGCAAGCTCAGGCTGGACTCATTTCTACCGCCGCCGCGTGCTTCCACCAAAGCATGCAGTGGGACTCCCTTCCCGGTCAGGACCATCATCGGCTGTAAAGTTTCTCGCCTGAATGTTCCAGCGTCCTGGCGGCGGGATTGGCCCAGAAATTCTATTTTCCAGACCCGGGCATCGGAAGATTACGCCCAGGCGCTCGCGAAGATCGAGCGAGGTCACGCGCAGGATGTGGGAGACGTCGGCGAGATGCGCAGGAATCTGGTCGACCCCGCTGAGCTCTGGCGGTTTTTCCAACGGATCGAGCGGCGCCTGTATCGCCATCCGCCTATCGATCCGGCATCCTTCCGCGGCGCAGTCCGGGGGGGCGTCGGAGAGCAAGCGGAATGAATGGCGATTGGACCGATTTGACCGGGTCTGGAAAATGGAATTTCGGGCCCGAGGCTGAATAAG
>CAZAEY010000189.1:0-3875 GCA_964484155.1 uncultured Acidobacteriota bacterium | reverse complement strand
TGGACCGATTTGACCGGGTCTGGAAAATGGAATTTCGGGCCCGAGGCTGAATAAGTGTACTGCTCAGATGGCGTCCGGGCCGGGCCCGAAATTCCATTTTCCAGACCCGGTCAAATCGGCGGTCAAATCGGCGAACTACCGCCAATCGGAAATGATGCGTTCGCGGTCGAAGACGCGCATTCCCAAGCGCATCAAGGCGACATCCAAAAAGATCAGGACGATTGCGGCGACCAGAACGAATCCAGGGCCCAGTAGAAAGAGCCCCGATATCTGGCCGGCGATGAGGAAAACGATGGGGAGGACGATGAGTCCGCCGACTTGCTGGGCGGTCCGGGAGTCCTTGACCCGGCTGGAGATGATGACTCCGGCGCCAAGACCCAGGATGGCGATCAGGGGGGTCAGCAACCCCACCATCAACAGACTCGTCAGGTCGAATCCGTAGCGAACGACATCGGGTCCGGCCACCGCCCAGATCAGAATCACATAGAGGGCGAACCCCAGGTAGGTCCCTAATACGGCCATCACCACGGTTCCCAGACTCTTGCCGAACAGCAGTTCCGCGCTGGTTACGGGCGTCACCAGGACCGGTTCAATGCTTCGGCTCTGCTTTTCTCCCACGATGGAGGAAGTGGAGGATCCCAGGGCTCCGATTACGGGCAATACCAGAAAGATAATCGAAAAATGGCGCACTACCAGAACCGTGGAGCGGACCTGGTCTGGAGCATCTTCGAGTTCGGGAATCAACCGCATCAATTGCCTGATCGATTCATTCAACTTGGCATCAGATTCGCCTTTAGCCGGGCTGGACTGGATTACGGCCGCCAGCGCAACAGGGAGCAGAACGAAAAACAAGATCAGCCCCAGGAAGGAATAGACAAGTCCGCGATTGCTCAGAATCTCCTTGATTTCCTTTCGGACGACGACTTCGGTTCGTGTCATGGCGTTCCTTCCGTCGAGCCGTGCCCGGCGCGTCGACTCCCGTTTCCATGTTCCGGCCCGTTGACCCCGTTCACTGCCGAATCCCGGATCAATTGGAGATAGATGTCTTCGAGCGACGCGCGGTCCTCTTCCACCCAAATCACCCGGGATCCGCCTTCGATCAGTGCGGAGATCACACGGGAGTTGTTCTTTTCAGGTTCGACTAATTCGAGCCAAAGGGTCTGTTCTTTCAGCGTGATGTTCCGAATGAAATCAAAGTTTTCGAGTCTCCGAAGTTGGACTTCGGAAACGCCGGCGGTCTGGACCCGGATTCGGTGCCCGAAAAGCTGCCGGCGGAGGTTGACCGGACTGTCCAGCGCCAGAAGGCGAGTCTGGACGACGGCGATGCGATCCGCCAACCTCTCCGCTTCGAGCAGATTATGCGTCGTCATCAGCAAGGTTCTTCCCTTCTCTTTGAGCGCCTGCAAAAAATCGCGCACCGATTTAGCGGCAGCCGGATCCAGCCCGCTGGTCGGCTCGTCCAGAAAAATGATGTCCGGTTCGTGCAAAAGGGCACGGGCGATCGCCAGCCGCTGCTTCATTCCCTTCGAATAGGCGGCGGTCATATCGTTTCGCCTGTCCCACAATTCCAGTCTTCTCAAATACTTCTCGACGGCCTTCTCCGGATGCTCCAGCCCGTAAAGGCGTGCGAAGTAGAGGAGGTTGTACCATGCCGTCGCGCGATCGTAGAGTCCGGGAGACTCCGTCAACAATCCGATTCGTTTGCGAACCTCCTGGCGCTCGCTTTCCCGGTCCAGCGGCCGGTCGAAAACGCGAATCGAGCCTTCGCTCGGTCTCAGAAGGCAAGCCAGCATTCGAACGGTCGTCGTCTTTCCGGCGCCGTTGGGTCCAAGCAGCGCCAACGATTCTCCGCGATCCACATGAAAGGAGATCCGGTCGACCGCCAGGTGGGTTCCAAATCGCTTGCTGACGCCATTGACCTCGATGAATCGCTCGCTCATTTCACGCTAATTCCTGGATTGCGAAAGACCGAATTGTACCTGACAATGGGGAAGGCTTGCGGAACTCCCCGGTCTTCGCCGCGTCGTTTGCGCGTGAGGGCCTGGCTCGCGGGAAACGCGGCTCGCGGATTCCCAGTTGAACCACGGCTCGCGACACGGGTAGACTATGTGACGTATTCGCTTTTGCAATGATGACTCCCGCTTCCTGACTGCCGCGCATGACTTCACGTATCCGAATCGGAGCGCATCAGTAAATGGCAACCCCGACCAGATCAACAAAGACAGTTTCGCCGACGCGTCGAAAAAAGGAGATCATCGACGACCTTGGACTGCTGCTGGGAGTCCTTCCGTCGCGCATTCGCAGCGGACTGAAGGAAAAGGGGCCGGACCCCAAGGACTTGATCGAGATCGTACTGGATCTGGGCCGACCGCCGGAAGCCCGCTTTTTCAGCGGAGTGGTTTACCTTGATGAGTTGGAAGTCACTCGGGAGGATCTGGAGAAAGTCGTCAATCGGGTCGGCGATTTCACTGGAGACAATCGCGCCGGAATCGAACGGACCCTCCATCGGATCAGTGCGATCCGGAACCGCCGTCATGAAGTCATCGGGTTGACCTGCCGGGTGGGACGCGCAATCACCGGAACCGTCGATATCATTCGCGACGTCATCGAGTCCGGAAAAAGTCTTCTGCTATTGGGGCCGCCGGGAGTCGGCAAGACGACTCTGCTGCGCGAAGCCGCGCGAGTGCTGGCCGACGAATTGGGGAAAAGAGTGGTCGTCGTGGACACTTCCAACGAGATTGCCGGAGACGGAGACGTCCCCCACCCAGCCATCGGACACGCCCGGAGGATGCAGGTCCCCACACCGGAGCTTCAGCACAAGATCATGATTGAGGCCGTGGAAAATCACATGCCTGAAGTAATCGTCATCGACGAAATCGGGACCGAACAGGAAGCCGCGGCCGCTCGAACCATTGCGGAACGAGGCGTGCAGTTGGTGGCGACGGCGCATGGAATCACCTTGGACAATTTGATCATCAATCCGACGCTGTCCGATCTGATTGGAGGCGTCCAGGCGGTGACGCTTTCCGATGAAGAGGCTCGCCGTCGGGGGACTCAAAAAACCGTTCTGGAGCGGAAGGCCCGTCCGACGTTCGATATTCTGGTGGAAATCCAGACTCGCAACCGGCTGGCCGTCTACCCCGACATCGGACGAGTTGTGGATCGATTTCTGACCGGCGCCCCCCTTCGGCCCGAAGTGAGGACTCGCGGGGCCGACGGCCACGTCGAAATCGAAAAATCTCCGGTCCCTGACCCGCCGCCTGTCGCAAGGAAGACCCGCCGCAGCGATCCTCGCGAGGAGGCGCCTTCCACTACTCGCCGGCCGTCCCGTCCCCGACGCCGTCTGGCCAGAATCTATCCGATCGGAGTCAGTAAAACCCGTCTGGAGAAAGCGATCCGCGAACTAGGAGTGACGGCCCGGCTGGCCGATCAACCGGTCAACGCCGACGTGATCCTGAGCCTGAAGGCCCAGCGCAAACGTCAGCCCAAGAGACTGCAGGAAGCTCTGGACAAGGGCGTCGAGTTTTACACCGTCAAAAGCAATACCATGGGCCAGATCAAGACCTTTCTGCAAAATCTCTTTGGAGTCGAGTCGCCCGCGCGATCCAGTTTCTACGGACACGTGGATTCGGCTCTTCAAGAGGCGGAAGGCGGGATCGTGCAGGTTCAGAGAAACCTCGCTCCCATTGAACTTTCCCCGCAGAATTCCTACATCCGGCGCCTGCAGCACGAATTGATTCAGGAGCACGGTCTCCTCTCGGAGAGCTCGGGCAAGGCGCCGTTCCGTCGCGTCATCGTTTATCCGCAGGAAGCTTAGCGTTTCGCGAATTCGTTCCGTTTTCTGCGTTCCGAGGGCGCTTCGTCGGTTTCGTGAC
>CAZAEY010000188.1:0-6443 GCA_964484155.1 uncultured Acidobacteriota bacterium | reverse complement strand
AAACGGCTCCTCCGAACCCCTTACAGCTCGTACAGCCCAGTGAACTTTTCGGTCAAATAGTCCAGGAAAGGTTCGGCCTGGAGGGGTTCTCCGCACACATCCTGGATCATTTGCTCCGCCGTTTTGGTTCTCCCCAGCGAATGAATCTTTTCCTGAAGCCAGCTTCGAAGGGGCAAAAAGTTTCGTTTCTGGATGGAGACTGTCAGGCCGTCGATCTGGTTGAATGCGGTTCGGATCAACTGCGCCGCATACAGGTTTCCAAGCAGGTAGGTGGGGAAGTATCCGATCAGCCCGTGGGACCAGTGAGTGTCTTGCAGCACGCCTTCGGCGTCGTTTTCAGGGCGGATTCCCAAATACTCCTCCATCCGGTCGTTCCATTCGCGGGGCAGATCCGCGACTTCAACCGAGCCTTCGATCAGTTGCCGTTCCAGTTCGTAGCGTAAAATGATGTGCAGACCGTAAGTGACTTCGTCCGCTTCAACCCGGATCGGGGAGGCTTCCACCCGGTTGACAGTCAGCAGGAAGTTCTGCAGAGACCAGCCATGCAGGGGATCAGGAAACAGCTCTTGCAACCGGGGAAGCCAGCCTGTCCAGAAATCGACGCCTCGCGCGATCTGATTCTCCCAAAGGCGGGATTGTGATTCGTGCACTCCCAGTGAAATGGCGTCGCAGGCGGGCAGGCCGTATCGTTCAGGATCCAGGCCCTGCTCGTAAAGCGCATGGCCTCCCTCGTGAACGCAGCCGAAGAACGAGGCGGTGAAATCCGATGGATTGTAGCGGGTCGTGATCCGAACGTCCCGGGGAGTCAATCCCGTGCAGAACGGATGAGGGGAACGATCCAGCCGGCCTGCTTCCCAGTCAAAACCCATATCGGTCAGCACTTCCTTCGCCGCCATTTCCTGGACGGCCAGCGGGAAGTCCCCTTTCAGCCTGGGAATTCTTCCGGTCATGTCGCTCTCTAGGATCCCCCGAAGCAAATCGGTCAGGGCCGGCCGCAGAACGCCAAACAACGAATCCAGCGTCGCTTCCGTCATCTCCGGTTCATACTCATCCAACAGGGCCTCATACAAAGTGTCGCCGTCCTGCAAGAACCCCGCCTCTCGGCGCTTCAGATCGACCACCTTTTCCAGCCACGGTTGGAAGCGACCGAAATCGGAGCGCTGCCGGGCCTGGACCCAATGCTCGTAGGCGAGCGAAGTCGTCTCGGCAAGATCTCGAACCAGCGCATCGGGAACTCTCTTGGCTTTTCTCCGTTGCTTTGCCAACTCCTTGATGCTGGCGGCTTGCCATGGAGGCAGGTCCTGGCCGGACAACTCCGCCAGAATCTCTTCCCATTCCGAATCGATCAGTTTAGTGTGGTAAAGGCTGGACAGCGTTGCCATCTGCCGAGCTCGAAAAGCGGCGCCCAAAGGAGGCATCATGGTTTCCTGGTCCCAGGCCAGGGCGGCCAGTGCGCTCTTTAAATCCGCAAGTTCGCGACATTTTGAAATAAACTGGTCCATCGAAGTCATGGAGGGTATGTTAAAGGAGTTTCAGGATTCGAGCGGAAAGCCTTTGGTGCTTGGTGCTTGGTTCCCGGGTTCCCGGGTTCGGGGTTCTGCGTTCAGTAAGGGCCGACGCGCCCTCTGAACTATGAACTTTGAACTACGAACTATGACCCTGATCTAGCGAAGTGAAAATGCATCATCCAAGCTTGGCGGTTGTTGATCGGGTCCGGCTCGCGGGAGTGAGCGTCGTCTTGCTGCTGTTTATCGCGTGCGGCGATATGGCGGAGGTTCGCGTGGAGGATCAGCTCGTCGTCTTGAACAAGTCCGAGAACACGGTCACGATCCTGGATCGGATCAGCGGCGAGAAACTTGCCACGGTGGTGACGGGGGTTGGTCCGCACGAAGCGGCCGCTCACTCGAGGAAGGCGCTTCTGGTAACAGCTAACTATGGGACGCGGGAGAATCCGGGTTCGAGCCTGACGGTGGTCGATCTGAGACGAAAGCGCGCGGCTCGGACCATTGATCTGGAGCGATATCGCCGTCCGCACGGAATTCAGTTTTTTCAGGACGGTGAGCGCGTCATCGTGACCGCCGAGGAGGATCAGGCCGCCTTGATCGTCAACATCGAGACTGAAAAAATCGAGAAAGTCATTCCGACCGGTCAGCAGTTTTCGCACATGGTGGCTTTGAGCCCTGAAGAGTCCCGGGCGTATGTTTCCAACATCGGTGGCGGATCCGTTTCCGCTCTGGATGTTTCGGAGGGGCGATTGCTCAAGGTGATCCCCACGGGAGCCGGCGCGGAAGGGATTGCGGTCTCGCCGGACGCAGCGGACGTCTGGGTGACCAATCGGGCAGAGGACACCATTTCCATCATCGATGTGGAGGCGCTGGAAGCCGTGGAAAAAATAGTCAGCGAAAGCTTTCCCCTGCGGCTGAAATTTACGCCTGATGGAGAGTATGTTCTGGTGTCCAACGCAAGGTCGGGCGATGTTGCGGTGTTTTCCGTTCGCGAGCGAAAGGAGGTGGCGCGGATTCCGATGGACTTCGAGGTTCAGCCGGACGAAGAGCGCTTTCTCCAGTTTCGGCTGAGTCCGGTTCCCATTGGAATCGCAGTGTCTGACGACGGATTGTTCGCTTACGTGTCCAACGCCAATGCGGATTTGATTGCCGAGATCGATTTGACTGAATGGAAAGTGGTGCGCCGTCTGGACGGCGGTCATGAACCGGACGGTTTGGCGCTGGCCAAAGTGGAGGTTGTGAATTAGTCCGATGAAACGAGCGAGAGAATTCCCCGCGCTGTGCCACCGGCTCAGGGCCGCGATCTGCGTATATCTGGCCGCATTTTTGATTTCGCCCGCGCTTCTGGCGTCTGAAGTTCAGGAATTGACGCTTGCATATCCCGAATCCGTTGGAATGTCTTCGGAGAGACTGCTGGTATTGGATCAGGTGCTGCGGGATGCCATCAGAAATCGCGAAGCTCCCGGCGCTGTCGCCATCGTTTCGCGAAAGGGTCGAGTGGTGTATCGGAAGGCTTTCGGAAATCGGGCGCTGACGCCCCAAGTGGAACCGATGACGCTGGACACGATTTTCGACATGGCATCTCTGACCAAAGTCATGGCGACGGCGACTGCGACGATGATTCTTGTGGAACGCGGCCAAGTGGCGCTTTCCGATCGAGTCGCCGACTACATCCCTGAATTCGACAGTCTGGACAAGGGTTCGATTACGCTTCGGCAGTTGATCACTCATTTTTCAGGTCTGCGCCCGAGCCTGGACCTGGGAACGGATTGGAGTGGATATGAGAAAGCGATTGAGTTGGGGACATTGGAGAGACCGACGGCTCCTCCCGATGCGCGGTTTGTCTACAGCGACATCAACTTCCAGTTGCTCAGCGAGGTGATTCGACGGGTCGCCGGGCAGACGATTGACGAGTTTTCACGACAGGAGATTTTTGAGCCGCTTGGAATGCGCCGCACGGCATTCAAACCTCCTGAAGACTGGATCGAACGCGTCGCTCCGGCGGACCGACGCGACGGGGTGCTGCTGCGCGGCCAGGTTCACGACCCGACCGCGGCACGCATGGGCGGAGTGGCGGGGCACGCCGGCCTGTTTTCCACAGTCGACGATACGGCCCGCTGGGCGCAGATGATTCTAAATAGAGGGCGTTACGAGGACGGCCGGATCCTGTCTCCGCTGGGGGTGTTGCAGATGACGACTCGTCAGTCCCCGCTGGGAAACCACGACTGGAGGGGCATAGGATTCGACATTTTCACCCGCTTCAGCACGAATCGCGGGGACCTGTTTCCGGTCGGCTCCTTCGGACATACTGGCTATACCGGAACTTCGGTCTGGATCGACCCCTGTACGGAAACTTTCGTCATCCTGTTGACCAATCGCCTCCATCCGGACGGCAGAGGGAACGTGGTGTCGCTGCGGCGAAAGGTTGCGTCGGCTGCTGCCGCGGCTATCATCGATCTGGAGGTCGATCGGGAATATGCGTTCTGCAGGCAGTTGCAATGAAAAGGAGATGCCCGGTTTGCAAGGCCAAACTCTGGCATGAGCCTTTTTTGCAAAGGAAGATCACCTGTCCCCGCTGCGGGACGGATTTCAAGACTACGGTCCCCTGGCGTTACTTTCAGTTTCTCTTTCTCGTACTCGTAGCCTGCGCCCTTCTGTACATCATCTTCTACACAAGCCGGGGAATCGGAGTGATGACGGCCTTCATCCTGGCCGTCTTCGTCTTTTTCTGGTACCTGCCTCGTTTGATCGATCTGGAGCAGATTTCCGGCAGTCTTCCCGCACTGGAGGGGCCGCTGGACGAAGAACGGATGAGACTGAAAATGAAGGGGCGGGATTGGCAAGAGGAAGAGGACTCGGATGAGGCGCCCTGGGCGCTGTATTACCTGACCATCCTGCTTTTTGTCTTGTTGCTTTTGCTCGGCGCCGTCCTGCTGACACAATGAGCCGGTTGTTGGTGAAGGCGAGCGTCCTGAGTCAAAAGTTCGTCTACAGCCGGGCGCATCACCGCCCTTTGTGTGGCGCGACCTCGTGAATCAGGACACGAGCGATCCATTCCACGATCGACTGGTTGGCTTCGGGCATCCTGCGCGCGGGAAGATCGGCGGCCGCCACCCAGAGGCCTCTCGGGGAAAGCGGCAGATCGGCATCCAGTGGGCAGAGAAAGAAATGAAGGAGAACTGTTCTGTCCGGATAAGAGAACTCGATCGACTTGAGAAATTGGATGCGGCTGGGGCAAAGTTCCAGTTTCAGCTCCTCCCGAATCTCTCGAATCAGCGCCGATTCGGGAGACTCGCCCGGTTCGAGCTTGCCGCCGGGAAACTCCCAGTAACCGCCGAGATGGCCAGTCTCCGGACGACGCTGAATCCAAACCCTCCCCTTGCGAGACAAGATTCCGACGGACGCTTTGACTTTCACGCCGGCACCCCGCTCTTGCCACGGAATCCGGAGTGCTGGATCGTGACCAGCAAAATTCCTGACAGCACCAGCGCTCCTCCGGGAACGATTGCGGGCGCCACTGCTTCAGCCAGAAGCCACCAAGCCAGGAGCGTCGCAAGAAGAGGCTCGGCCAGCACCAGGACTGAGACCAGGACCGCAGAAAGATATCGAAGGGCCCAGTTGTACGAGGTATGCCCGATGCATTGGGGAACGAGTCCCAGCAGAAGCAGGCTTCCATGGGTCGACCAGGAAAATCCGGTCAGTTTCCCGCCCCATAGAACTGCCAGTCCCAACAGCGTCAACGCCGCTGCCAGGTACACCGGAAACGCGTACTCGATCAACGATCGGCGGCGGCGGACGGTTCTGCCCACCAGCAGATAAAGCCCCAGCATCCAAGCGCCCGCCAGCGCCAGCAACGCCCCTTTCCAACTGCCCAGCAGCCGGAGGTCGCTCCAGACCAGCAACCCGGAGCCGCAGAAGGCCATCATCAGCCCCAGCCAGCCCGGCCAGTTCATTTTTTCTCGAAGACCAAAATGGGAAACGGCGGCCACCAGAACGGGAGACGTATTCACCAGCAGCACGGACACTGCAACCGAAGTAAATTCCAATGAAGCGATCCAGAAGGCGAAATGCAGGGCCAGAAAGATTCCGGCCAGGGGCGTCCATGGCTCCAATTCCGGCCATCCTTTTCGCATCCTGCGCCAGCTGTAGAATGGAAGCATCAATACCGACGCCCAGACCATTCGGTAAAGCGCGATGGTCAGAAAAGGGGCCTCTTGGCTGAATCGAACCAGAATGGAGCCGAAGGAGATGGCCACGACACCCGCGGCGAGCGTCAGCCCCAACTTCATGTAGCTGGGCTTCATGAAATTCCCCGCAGAGCGGTCTCCACCAGGTCGCGCAATGCCAGCCTCTCACCGTCGATCCTGAAATCGCGCTCGAAACGGATTCCACTAAGAATCCAGGCCTTGCCTTCGTTTGATCCGGAAGAGTCCTCCAAGGCCGCTGCCAAGTTGAACTGGAACACCGCCTGATCGGAAATCGTCGCCTTGAGTGAGACGCGCCCCTTCAAATAATAAAGATGCTCAACGTCCGCAAAAATCAGCGCGCATTGCGGCCGAAGGCTCAAATTTCGGGACGTGCCCGATCCACGACGAATGAAAAAATGGAGCGTCTGCTCCCAATAGACCGTCTCAAAGTAGGACAGCATCGCAACGTGGGGGAACCCTTCCGAATCGAGCGAAACCAGAGGAATCGCCAAAGCCGATGGAGGGCGTTTGCCGATCTCTCGGATGATGGGATCCGGAATTGCCGGTTCGATCGTCCTCGCCATGGCGGCGCCATTTTATCGCGTGCTTCGTGCTGCGCGCCAATTTTGTTTGTGTGGGTTTTTGTAAAAGTAAAGTCCTGTCGGCGAAAATTTTTTGTACCGGCGAGGCTATCCCGGAAGACGGGTGAAACGGAGCGCCGGATGGCGGAGCGACGGGCGCCGACGGCGCC
>CAZAEY010000187.1:0-6514 GCA_964484155.1 uncultured Acidobacteriota bacterium | reverse complement strand
TGCCGTACTCGTAGCGGACACCCAGATTCAAGGTCAGATTGGGCGTCACCTTGAAAGCCGGCCTGCAGCCAACTTCGCCATTATGTGCTGTCTGATTGTCTAGACAAGTAGACAATTAGTCGCGTACGCTCTTGGACAGACTGGCGCGCCAGTCTTCATGTTTAATGCGAACGAGCCGAATTGAAAAGGCTGTTCGCGGAGTGTATTCGCTCGAGCAGTCGGCGACCGGCTGTGAAGCTGCTGACAGGTCGAGCGATAGCTTTGCAACTCTGGAGAATATGCAGAATGCGGAGAGCGGAATCGATCAAGGGCCGATTTTTCGACGTTATCGTCATTGGAGGCGGAATCGTCGGCGCCGGCGTGGCTCGCGACGCCGCGTTGCGGGGATTAAAGGTTTGCCTGCTGGAGAAGAATGATTTCGGCAGCGGGACCACGTCCGGATCCACCCGCCTGATTCATGGCGGTCTTCGCTACTTGGAAATGCTCGACTTCCGCTTGGTCCGCCTGGATCTGCGGGAACGGGAAATTCTGCTGCGGATTGCGCCGCACCTGGTCAAACCGCTGGAGTTTCTGCTGCCGTTTTACGAGCAGAGCCTGTTGCACCGGCTTAAGATTCGATCCGGGATGATCCTGTACGACCTGCTCAGCTACGACAAATCCTTGCCGCGCCATTCGTTTTGGACGGCTTCTCAGCTCCAGCAAGCCGAACCGCAATTGAAAAGGGGCGGGTTGCAGGGAGCGGCCTGTTATCACGACGCTCAGATCGACCTTCCGGAACGATTGTGCCTCGAGAACGTTTTAGACGCGCGCAGCCGGGGCGCCTGCATGATGAACTATGTCGAAGCGACAGGGCCGCTGCGCTCGGGCGGAAGGCTGGAAGGGGTTTCGGTCCGCGATCTGGCGTCAGGGGAGGAATTGGAGGTCCGGGGCCGGCTGATCGTCAATGTCGCAGGGCCCTGGTTGGATCGCGTCCTGGGACAGATGGGCCATTCCGGTCGCCCCCGGATTCGCACCACGAAGGGCGTTCATCTGGCCTGTCGGAAGAAGAACGATCGAGCGATGGTGTTCTTTTCGAAAATCGACCAGCGTCTCTTTTTCGTGATCCCCTGGCTTGGATACAGTTGGGTGGGAACGACGGACACCGAGTTTTCCAACGATCCCTCAGACGCAAGGGCCACTGGACAGGACGTTCGCTACCTGCTGCAGTCGGCGCAGGAATTTCTCCCCGATTTGCGGGCCGACGATATCTACTTTACCAACGCCGGCGTCAGGGCCTTGGTGATGCGGGAAGGGGGAGAATCTTCTGTGACGCGCATGCACCGGGTCGTCGACGGCGAAGCGCTGGGGCTGCCGGGTTTGATCGCCGTCCAAGGCGGAAAGATCACCGGCTACCGGGCCATCGCAGAGGAAGTTACGGATTTGATCTCCGCCAAGCTGAACGTTTCGGCCGCGAGCCGAACGGCAGCCACTCCGCTGCCTGGCGCCGGCGAGACTGCGGAGGGCGAAACCGACGGCGCCTTCCCAGGACGACTGAGGGAACATTTGCGATCGATTTACGGGAGCCGGAGCCGCGAAATCCTCGCCTTAGCTGAAGCGGAGCCAGAGCTGGGCGAACGGCTGGCCCTTGAATATCCGGACATTGCGGCCCAAGCGGTTTTTGCGGTCCGTTCCGAATTCTGTCTCCGGCTTTCCGATTTCTTCCTGCGGCGCACCCGACTTGGGTTTTCGCCCGACCAAGGGCGCAGGGCCGCCCGCGACGCGGCGCGATGGATGGCCCGGGAGCTGCAATGGTCCGAGAGCCGGCAGGAGGAGGAAATCCAGGCCTATTTGGATGAAATCGAGCGCACACAGACGTTTCGCGACGAGCTGGAAGAGAGTAGCGCGGAGGCCCCGCGGCGCAGCCGCCAAGATCAAGACGTCGCCGAAACGCCGGCGCTCTCGGGCGGCGCCGGCAGAGCCTGAAACGCCGCATCTCCTCGGATTGGCTCCTAGGGTGAGCGGGGAAACAAGTCCGGATTGTCGGTAAAGAGGGCGTCCACTCTCAAGGTGTAGAGAAAATGCGCCATCTCATCCGTCACCGTTTCAAATCCCGGGTTTACCAGCGTCGATCGAAACGTGTAAGGCGTGACCGTCAGACCGGCCTCGTGGGCCCACTGAACGATCCGCGGCTCTTCCAGCAGGATCTGCTTGTTCGGCCCGATTCCGAACGCGTAACGCTTCAACTCTTGAAGGCCCTCGGGCGAAAGGATTTCCGGGTCGCGACGGCCGAGTAGCAGGACCAAAGGCAGGTCGGATTCCAGATCAAAGGCCAGTTTGCGCAGGCTCGCCTCGCTGAAGGACTGCACAATGACAGGCGTCTGCGGGTCGGCGTCGCGTCGGTCCAGTCCGTGCCGCTCCAGCTCCTCCAAGAAGAGCTTCTCCATGTTGAAACCCCTTGCGGCGTATTCCTCCGGATGCTTCAGTTCGGGGTATATGCCCGCCTTCCCTCGGATTTCTCGAATCGCCTCGCCCAGCGTGGGAATTCGCGCTCCGGCGAAGCTTTCGTCAAACCAGGATCCGGCATCCAGTCTCTGGATCTCTTCCAGCGTAAAGTCGAATACGAACCAGCGTCGAACCGATTCGCCGTCTTGCTGAACTTCTTGATAGCGGTCTGGAAAAGCCTCGTTTACATCGGTCGTCCTCTCCAGTGTGATGTCATGCAGGCAGACCAGGACGCCGTCGCTGGTAATCTGCAGATCCTGCTCGACGTAATCGGCGCCCTGTTCAATGGCCAGCCGGTAAGCCTCGAGCGTGTTTTCGGGGGAATAGGCCGAAGCGCCGCGATGAGCCACGGAATCTTTCCCCTCAGCCTCCTTCGGTTGGGGCGCTGGCGCATCGCTGCAGGCAATTGCGGCCACAACGCCGAGCAAAGCGCCCTTTGCAAGAACCCAACTTGTTTTTTCCTGAAACCGCCTCTGGTCGATGGTCATGATAGGCCGCATGGACAAAGGGTAGCACGGAAAATGCGGATTCCAAGAGTCCGCTGCAAGAAGGAGAGAAAGTTTGCAGGTGGTTAAACGCTGGGATCGTTTGGTAGTATAGCGAGGCTATGCAAATACCGGCTCAGGAAGATCACCGCGATTTGCCTCTGTACATTCAAATCGCTTCCGCAATTCGCCAGGAGATTCTTTCCGGTCGCCTGGAGGCGCATGAAAAACTCCCCTCCGAAAAGGAAATGATGGAGATGTATCAGGTAGCACGAGCGACGGTTCGCCAGGCCCTGGCAAAGCTCACTCAGGAAGGGTTGATCCACTCCCGCCGGGCCGTCGGCTATTTTGTAGCGCCCCCGTCGGTCGATCAGGATCTGGATCGTCTCTTCGGTTTCAGCGAATTTATGGCCTACCATGGAGTCCAACCCAGTTCGAAGCTGCTGGTGGCCGAGATCCGCCAAGTCTCTGCGGTCGATTCACCCCTGCTTTCGGCCCTTCAGTTGAAAATCGGGGATCCGGTCATCTTCCTGCGTCGGTTGCGGATGGGAAATCGAGAGCCTCTCGTCATCGCGGGAACCTACCTTCCCGAAAAACTGTTTCCGGGATTCCTCGGACACGACATCGAAAAACGGTCCGTCTACGACATTATGGATTCCGAGTACGGACTGAAGCCCGTCGAAGCGGTGCAGACATTCGAAGGCGTGACCCTTGGCGAACAGGAGGCGAAGATCTTCGGACTCCCGAAGGGGGCGCCCGGCCTTTACATCGAGCGCACTGGCTTTGCCCGCGGGCGTCCAGTGGAGTACGCCATCGACTATTACCGCGGGGACCGCACCAAATTCCGCGTCCGGCTTGCCGATCACAGCCCGCGGAAATCGCGGGAATTAAAGGTCGTGATCCGTCCTTCCTTCGGCGAGAAAACTCAGCAGAGTGCGGCTGAGAAATCTGCGCGAGGCCGTTCCGTCGAGGACCAAGCTCGCTGAATTCGAAAGCGCCGCTGGGGGCGACGCTTCCGGCGACCTTGCTTCATACCGACGAACCCTTCAGAAATTGTCCAGCCGCAAACAGGCGCCGGCCTACCGCATCCGACTCGACCTGCTTCCAGTCGGATTTTTTCAAAGACATTTACGTTAGGTTTGGTATTACTAAAACATGTGGGATTTTCTGAATGAATCGCTGTGAAAAGCGCGCATCGTTCGCCCCGGCCGCGGTTCTGGTATGCGATTCTGCTGGCAGCCGTCCCCGGTCTGACCCTTCATCTTCTTGCCTCCGGACGTCGAAATTTGTCTTCGGTGGCGGGCTCCTCTTGGCCAATTGTGAAGGTATCGGAGGCCCGCAGACAAGTTCCCGGGTACTCTTCCTTCGTTTGCTTGTTATCTGGCTCGGAGCGGCTGAGGAGAAGGGAAGGGGACTTGCTGTTGCGCCTTCGGATCGCAAAAGTTCTTGCGGTCGCAACGAACACGGCGGCGATTCCGAACACTGCAGCCAGGATCGGCAGTACGGTGGCGTCATTCATGGTGGGTTCCTTTGATTCGAATTGCCTTTCTGAATGGATGATGCACGAAACTCACGTCAGCTTGGATGGATCGATAAGGAGGAAAGTCTCGGAACGCGAAGTCCCTCGCAGTCCTCCGGAGCATTGCGTTGCGGCGGCGGCGCAATAACTGCTGGCGATTCGACCCTCGCCGCTCCGCTCCTAGCAGCCCCTGCGACGAAGTCTCTCCAGGCCATCGAGGATCAGATCGAGCCCGTACTCAAACTCGCTTCCAAAGTCGTAGCCACGCTGGAGGACGTACTCGGAAGTCATCTCAGCAAGATGGGGGTATTCGTCGGCGGGGAGGCGCTGCAGGATCGTTTTCGCAACCTCGGCAAGCTCCTTCGAGCTGTCAAACGGGAGACTCCTCTCCTGCAAGGCGAATCCATAGATGTAGCTGTCCAAGACGGAAAAGGCGTGAGCGGCCGTCTCGATATTGAATCCCGCAGCCCGGAGGATGCCGATGACGGCGTCGTGGTGTCGCAACGTGGCCGGCCCGGGCGCGGTCCTCGAGTCCATCAGCCCGATCGCCCAAGGATGGCGTGAAAGCGCGCGGCGAACTGAAATGGCCCGCCGGCGCATGGTCGTTTTCCAGTCGTCGCTGGACGAAACATCGATTTCGCCGAATACGGCGTCGACCATGCCGTCGAGGATGTCTTCCTTGTTGGCCACGTGGTGGTACAGCGACATAGCCTCGACCCCGAGCTCCCGGGCCAGCTTTCGCATCGTGACCGACTCGATGCCTCGCTCGTCGGCGAGGGCGACGGCGGTCCGCAGCACCCGCCGCCTGCTCAGGGGCATGTGGGGATCCGTAGTCAAATCTATCTGTCTCGCCATCGGGACTCCTCCGCTGGGGTTCCGCCCTGCGACGCGGGCCAGGGTTGCGCCCAGTAACCTTTCAAGGTATGCTGATCTTACAGCGTAAGGCTACTCCGGTCAAGGAGAGAAAAGGCGGCCACGGAGCGATGGGCCGCCCAGTTCGGTCGTAGCTGCGAGGATCGCCGACGAATCCGGAACCGGCCACGGAGCGGACGCAGACGATGCAGGGGATCGTCTAGAAGGCCTACGGCGTCGCCGACGATTCGGCGTGTCGAAATGAAACCGCTGGCGGCGCCTCAGCTGCTGGCGCGAATGGAATAGGGAAAGGAACATGAAAAAGATTTGCATTGTAGGCGCATCCGGGAAGCTCGGGCAGTACATGGTGCGGCATGCGCTCGATCGAGGATACGAGGTGGTTGGCGTTTGCCGCGAGCGAAGCGTGTCCAAACTCAATAAGTTTAAGGGGCGTATCACTGTCGTTCCGGGAGCGACGAATGACGGTCGGGTCATAAAGAAGGCGCTGAAAGGATGTGACGGCGTACTCACAGTGCTGGTGCCTTGGGGAGTTCACCAGTACTCGTCTGGAACCGCGCAAGCGGTGCTCGACCATGCCCGCCCGGACGCCCGCCTGATTTTTTCCTGCGGCTGGCACATCACGCGGGACGGCCAGGATGTATATTCTCCGGCCTTCAAGGCAATCGTAAAGGTTGGTGGATGGGTCGCGCGACTGCTTCGCATTGCGGACCTCGACGACCAGGTGGAGGCGTGCCGCCGGGTATTTGAAAGCGGCAGCCGTTGGACAGTCGTGCGCGGGAGCGACCTCGAAGAAGGGGAAAGTCAGGGCCTGCCCGAATGGAGCAGGCATGTCGGCGACCCCGTTCTGGCGAGCAACATCACCCGCCGCGTGGATTTCGCTCTCTTCATGGTGGCGGCTCTCGAAAATGACGAGCTGATGCGCGAGGCGCCGGCGATCGTCAGTTGCCAGGCGCCCTCCGCGCTTGCTGCTAAGGGAGCGTGGCGAAGGTCTGGACGGGCCTCCGGCAACTGAACCTGGGCCAAATGAAGGGCGATGGCGAATGCCCTCCCTCGAAAAAATTGCCCAAAAACGGTTGCATAACCACCCGCGAAGATTCTATGGATGAAAGAGTGGTGATCGTTTTCATCGGCATTGCTTTGGCCGCCGCAGCTCAAT
>CAZAEY010000186.1:0-6568 GCA_964484155.1 uncultured Acidobacteriota bacterium | reverse complement strand
CTCAACTCGAACTGGATCGGGGGCGGCCTGCCCCCCAAGCTGTCGCAGTTGGGGTCGCTTTCGAGGCTGGAACTTTCGACGAATTTCCTACAGGGAAAAATTCCCGCCGAGATTTTGCAACTGACAGAGCTGACGCATTTGAATCTGAGGCACAACGCCCTCATCGTGGCGGACAATGCAATGCTGCAGTTCCTCAACAACGCGCACGGCGACCCGCTCGGCTCGTGGCTGCGCACGCAGACGCTGCCTCCCCAAATCGTTCAGGTCTCACAGGTTAATGCGGGCATCGTGGATCTGGTCTGGAATCGACCCGTCAGCATGGCGGGCAACTCGACTGCGGGAGACGCTTACCAGATCTTCGTCCGGTCGGGCGAAGCGGGGACGGCGCCGGTCTTTACAGGAATCGAGGTTCCGATTTCGCAGACTTCGGTTCGAATGCAGGGACTGGAGCTCGACTCGGATCACTTCCTGACCATCCGCACCGTGACGCGAAGAGACGATGCTCCCGACGATCTATTCAGCGTGTTCAGCGATGAAGTCCTGCATCGGACGGCGGCGCTTTTTGAATTCTTCTTTCCTTATTTTAAAAGCGATTCGGAACGGTTTACTGGATTCGCCGTTTCGAATTATTCCGAACTTCCGGCCGACATCGAATTCGCCGCCTTCGGCTCTGACGGGAGTCTCCTGCAACTGCCGCGGAACCCGTCGGGATTCCACCTGGAGGCAGGCCGGCAGCTCTCGCTTTTGGGGAGAGAGATCTTTGATGGGGTTCCAGGGGAACCCGCGTGGGTGCTGTTGACGACCGACAATCCGCAGCTGGCGCCGGTTTTTTTGGCCGGAGACTTCCGCCTGCGGGAAATGGACGGCGAAATAGCGTTCATTGAGGCGTTCGCCCAACTGCACTTCACGCGAGTCTATCAGGGGCCTGCCGCCTTCAGAGGACGCCCGGCCGAAAGCATCGTCAGTCTGGTCAATCCCAGTCACGATGAATCCCTGCAGGTCACGCTCAGACTCTTCGGGCCTCCGCCGAATCAGCAATTCGAACAACCCGACGCCCTCCTTGCTCCGGAAGCGACGCGGATTCTGGGGCCTCGTCAAATGCTGTTTGAAAGCGTCAAAGAGATTTTCGGGATTGACGAGCCGATTCTTTCGGCAGACATCCAAGTCGACTCAGACGGGCGTGGAGTCGTCGGGCACCAGCTCCTGCGATTTCCTGACGCGACCGCCGGAATGAGCGGCCGTCCTCCGGGAGCGTCTCTGACGGCGGCATCTCCGCAGTTGGCCAGCGGAGAGGCGGGGCCGGGCCTGACCGTTTTTACTGATGTCAAACTTGTCAACCGTCACGATTTCTGGGGAACCGCCGCCCTATCAGCTCTCCGGGACAGCGGAGAGCAGCTCTCCAGCTCCGATGAGATCGGAATGTGGCCGGGCCGTTCGATCGAACTGGACGTCGGCGATTTTCTGAAGCTGAACGAAACGGACGCAGCGTTGACGGTCGGCTCCATGGAGCTGGATCTACGCATCGCGCCTTCGCTGGCAGACGTGATATTCGGAGGGGCGGATCAACTCTCCTTCGCGACCCTTTTTCCCTTTCAGGACAGGGCGTATCGCCAAGCGGTTTTCGGATTCATCGCCAGCGCTCCTGAATTTTTTACCGGGCTGGCGCTGATGAACCCCGGTCAGGAAAGCGCCGAAATCAGCCTTCGAGTCCACGATGAAAGCGGTGACATTACGGGACAGGCTCACTTGACGCTTGCAGGCGGCGCCCGCCTTTCCAGATTGCTCTCGGAGCTGTTCGAAGAACCTTTGTTGCAGGTCGGCGGCTATCTTGTCGTGGAATCGACAGAACCCATTATCGCGCAAGTGATGTTTGGCGACCCCGCACTGAATTTCGTCGCCGTCGTCCCGCCTGCCGCGGTCGACTGAATTTCCGGAAAACAACAAGACCGAAACCGGCCGTCTGGGCCGAGCCTCCACTTTCTCCTTCTGCCGTTCGGCCCGGCTCCCGCTGGTCAGCTCGAATACGGACGCGGCCGTTGTGGCCAGGAGTCCCATTCGAAGCTCCATTCACAGCCGAGTCGATGGCTTCGATTCATTAGAAGTGGGAAAATGGCTCCGGTTGGGACGATCTGTATACCCAGCTTCTTCTATCCAAAGGAGGAATGGCAATAAAGAGGATTCTTTTGACAGCTTGTGTGGTCCTGCTTGCAGTTGCATTGATTTCGATTGCGAACAGCTGTTCGTTTGAGAATTCCGTCCGTAACTTGGACCGCAACCGAACGGAGATTGTGGTGTCGGCCGCCTCCGACCTGCGCTTTGCGTTCGCCGAGCTGGGTGAGGCCTTTGAGCGGGAGACCGGGACGCGGGCAAGGTTCAATTTCGGCTCATCCGGCCATCTGGCTCAACAAATATCGCAGGGAGCGCCGGTGGATGTCTTCGCTTCCGCCAACGTTGAATTCGTTGACCAGCTGGCGGTTCGGGGACTGATCGCGTCGGACACCGTGGCTCTTTACGGCAGGGGGTTCATCGTATTGTGGCGCCGAGAGGAGAGTCCGATTCGCATCGAAGGCGTCGAGGATCTGCTCGCTCCCGAAGTGCGCCGCATCTCGATTGCCAACCCGGCTCACGCCCCCTACGGGCTGGCGGCGCGTGAGGCATTGTTGCGAGCCGGGCTTTGGGAGCGATTGCAATCGAAGCTCGTGCTGGCTGAAAACGTCAATCAGGCGCTGCAATTCGCGCAGACGGGAAACGTAGAGATCGGAGTGATCGCCCTTTCTCTGGCCATCGCAACTCCGGAAGGCCGCTATCTCCCGGTGCCGGAGGAGCTGTATGACCCGATCGATCAAGCGCTGGGCGTAGTCGCGTCGACTCGTCACAGTGCTGAAGCGAGGGGCTTTGTCGAGTTCGTCAACGGCCCGATCGGCCGCCCAGTAATGCAACGGTTCGGATTCGCGATTCCGGAGGAGCGCCGGTGATCGATTCGCTCTGGGACCCGCTGCGCTTGTCTTTGCAGGTGACTGCGCTGGCCACTGCGATTCTTTCGATCGCTGGGCTCGCAATTGGAGCCTTTCTGGCCCGAGTGGAGTTTCCGGGCAGAATCTTTGTCGAAACGGTCGTCCTCCTGCCGCTGGTTCTTCCTCCGAGCGTAGTCGGATACTTTCTCCTAGCGGTCCTTGGAAGCGGCGGTCCGTTCCGGGAATGGCTCGGCCTGGACATTTTATTCACCTGGCCTGCGGCGGCCGTCGCCTCGGCCGTCGTGGGTCTCCCCCTCATGGTCCAGTCGACTCGGGCCGCAGTCGCCGCAGTCAGCCCCTCGCTGGAAAACGCAGCCCGCACGCTCGGTTCCTCCGAGCTGGGGGTCTTCTTCCGCGTGACGCTGCCGTTGGCCAAGCGAGGCGTTCTGGCAGGGCTGGTGCTGGGCGCGGCCAGAGCCATGGGGGAGTTCGGTGCGACTTTGATGGTGGCCGGAAGCATTCCCGGCCGCACGCAGACTCTGCCGCTCGCCGTCTACGACGCAGTCCTGGTTCAGGATTACGCCCTGGCGAATCAGCTGGTCCTTCTGCTGACGTGGCTGGCGTTTGTAGGGGTGTGGTGGGTTCGCCGCCAGGAATTGAACCGCTATCGGGGCCGTGGCGCCGGCCGAGTCCAGGGAGCTGCGTCGTGACCGTCGCCGGGAGGGATCTCTTCGCCAACTTTGAAGTGCAGCTGGGAACATTTCACCTCCGCGCCAGGCTCGAGATCGAAAGCGGCATCCTCGTGTTGTTCGGACCTTCCGGCGCCGGAAAATCAACCGCCCTTCACGCCATCGCAGGTTTGATCCATCCCAATAGCGGCGAAATTCGGCTGGACGGCGAAACGCTGTTTCGCAAGGACGGACGCGGCCAGGACATCGACATCCCGACGAGACGCCGGCGCGTCGGCTATCTGTTTCAGGATTACGCGCTCTTCCCGCACCTGACCGCCCTCGAAAACGTCCGGTTTCCGCTCTGGCGCCGTCCGCAGGCCGATCATCGGGCCTTCGAGCAGCTTCGGCGTCTGGGGCTGTCAGACCTTGCCGACCGCCACCCGACCGAGTTGTCCGGAGGGCAGCAGCAACGCGTGGCGATCGCCCGGGCTCTGGTGGCGGATCCTCGTATCCTCCTGCTCGACGAACCATTTGCGGCCCTGGATCTGGAAACTCGTCGCCGGGTGCGGGGAGAAATCGGCAGCCTTCTTCACAACGCCAACATCCCGGTCGTGCTGGTCACTCACGATCGAGAGGAAGCGCTGACTCTGGGCGATCGGATCTGCGTGCTGGACAACGGTCGGGTCATTGCATCCGGGCCTCCGCTGGAGATCCTGGGCCGGCCTCCCCGCGAACGCGTAGCCGGACTGGTGGGCGTCGAAAACCTGCTGCGCCTGAAAGTTCGCGAAGTTCTGCCCTCGGATGGCGTCCTCAAATGCTTCCGCGACGGCTTTTTTCTGGAGATCCCGCTATACGACGCGCGCGTCGGCGAGGAGATTTCAGTGGGGCTGCGCGCCGACGACGTGTTGATCGCCACGGAGCGTCCGCATGGATTGTCCGCTCGAAACGTCATTCCGGGAAAGGCGTTATCGGTCGAGCCATGCGGCGCCGTCTTTGCGGTGCGCATGGACTGCAGCGGCGTGGCGTTGACGAGCCATGTTACGCGCGGCGCGATCGCGGAGCTTCGCATCGGCGCAGGATCCGAACTCTGGGCGATCGTCAAGACAGCCTCCTGCTTCGCCCTGCGCGAGCCGTGACCGCAGATCAAAAACGCAACAAACGGGACCGGGTCTGGAAAATTGCATTTCGGTGGAATTTGCCGGATGCATCACATGGAGCGCCGGCTAATGGCGCCAGAATGGCCGAATTGCAATTTTTCAGACCCGGTCCCATTTGTTGCGCAGCATGAGTAAAATGATCTGCATGCGCCGACGAAGCACCGCTCGACAATTTCTTGAAAGCATGGCGTCATGTTCGGCGATTTCGGCACTGCTTCTGGGGCTGACGATGGCTGGATTCGGATGCGTCGCTTCCAGCACCTCCGCCCCCGATGCCGCCGAGCGAATTCGTCGCGTGGAGACGGGTCTGCTCACGTATCGCGTCGCTCCGCAAGAGCCTCCCCTGGCGGTCGAAGAGCGATTGCAGTTTTATCGGACGCCGGCGGTCAGCGTGGCCGTTATCGACGGGGGCCGGATCGCATGGGCGAAGGCGTGGGGTGAAGTCGAAGCGGGCGGAGCGCCGGCGGGGCCGGAAACGCTGTTTCAGGCGGCCTCTATCAGCAAGCCGGTGGCGGCCGCAGGAGCGCTTCGGCTCGTTGAAGAGGGCGTTCTCGAGCTGGACTTGGACGTCAACTCGACGCTGCGGTCCTGGAAGGTGCCGGAAAACGGTTTCACCGAGAAAGAAAAGGTCACGCTCCGACGCCTGCTGAGTCATTCGGCCGGAACCACGGTGCATGGATTTCCAGGCTACGCCCCAGGCGCGCCGACCCCCTCGCTGGTGCAGCTGCTCGACGGCGCGCCGCCCGCAAACACGGCGGCCGTCCTCGTCGACGCCATCCCCGGAAGCGCCTGGCGCTACTCCGGAGGCGGCACTTCCGTCGTCCAGCTGCTGATGTCGGATGCGACCGGCCGCCCTTTTGCAGACCTGATGAGAGATCTCATGCTGGCGCCTTTGGGCATGAGTCGCAGCACGTTCGAACAGCCGCTGCCGGCCGAGCGTCTGAGCGAGGCGGCGACGGGCCATGGAATCGACGGAGCGCCGATCCCAGGTAGACACCGCACGCACCCGGAGCAGGCGGCGGCGGGGCTCTGGACGACGCCTTCGGATCTGGCCCGCTTCGCGATCGCCGTTGCCTCTGCGTTCAACGGAAACTCCAACGACGCGATCTCAGCGGCTATCGCCCGAAAAATGCTGACCCGCAACGCCGGCCATTACGGACTCGGCTTCGCCCTGCACGGCGAGGACGATGACATGTGGTTCGAACACGGCGGCGCCAACGCCGGCTTTCGGGCCACCATGGCGATTCACGCCAAATCAGGCAGCGGCGCCGTTTTGATGACCAACGGCGACGCCGGCGTCGACCTGGCCAGGGAGATCCTGCGAGCCATTGCGCGCGAGTACGGATTTCCCCGCTTTCGGCCCGAGGTGCGAGAAGCGGTAAAGCTGGACCCCGAGGCGCTGCGGGCTTTCGTCGGAGACTATTTCGCAGCAGGCGCCGCCGACCCGACGCGCCCGTTCTTGAGAATCCGCTTGCAGGACGGCGCCCTTTTCGCCGACGCGCCTTTTGCAGGCTGGATCGGCCGCACGATTCGGGCCGATTCGGAAGACTCCTTTTACTTTGTCGAAAATCCCGGCGAAATCGAGTTCGTGCGCGACGACTCGGCGCAGGTCGTCGAGGCGGTTTTTGCTGGGTTCGGCGAACCGATGCGATTGGCGCGGCGCTTTCCGGCGCCGCAGTAGGACCCGTGTGAAATATCCGGGCTATGAGCCAAGAACCTCCTGCGAAATCTCATCCAGTGGGATGAATTCCGGATCTCTATGAACCAGGACGGCTTCGCGGATGAT
>CAZAEY010000185.1:0-6621 GCA_964484155.1 uncultured Acidobacteriota bacterium | reverse complement strand
TGATGGAGGATGGTCCGGATCTGCTGCAGCGCCTGCAGGCCTCCGTCCAGCCCTTCTGCCCGGCGCATCAGATCGTTTATCTTTAAGGGTTCTGCGTTCTGCGTTCTGCGTTCTGTTGTTAAGGATCTGGCATGTTTGTGTTTGTCAAGTGCTGGACGGGAGTTTTCCCTGGAGGATTGCATATCCGATCCGATGCGTGCAAAAGCGTAAGAAGCCTCCAGGCTAGACCGTTGCAAGATATCCCGCCAATGCATCAGCTTTCGAGAGCGCAGAACGAAGAACGCGGAACGAAGATCTTGATACAATCTCCCATCAATGTTTCGTCATCACCATCGGCTGTATGCGCGGATCCTGTTTGCAGCGGACCTGGCGGTCGCATTGGCGGCTCTTTACTTTGCCTATTACGCGCGTTTTTATCTGGTGCGGTTCTCCCCGCTGGAGTTGAGTCAGTTTTTTCATGCGGAGATGCTTCCCTTTTCGGCCTATCTTTCCTACCTGGTTTTATTGTCTCCGGTCTGGATCTTGATGTTGATGGCGACTCAGGGTTATTCGACCCTGCTTTCGAGACCCTTGAACGGTCAGACGGTCCGGGTTTTGAATTTCGTGGTGTTGATGGGCATCCTGATCGGGTTCGTCAACTACAGCCTGATGTTGGAAATCAGCCGCCCGGTCTTTTTCGGGTTTCTTGCCCTGGCGGCGGTCGGTCTGATCGTCAACCGGTTGGGTGTGCGCTGGGTGCTTCTGACTCGAAACCTGAACGAGTACAGCCGAATTCGCATTTTGATCGTGGGAACCGACTCTCGTGCTCGGGAGATCGGCCGCACTCTGGAGGATTCGAAAATGTGGGGGATCCACGTGGTTGGCTACGTCCATCACGACGACGATCCGAAGGAGGAGGCCCACGGACTTCCGGTGGTCGGCTCTGTTTCCGACCTGCCGCTGCTGATTCAGGAGCGTTCGCCGGCCGACGAGATCATATTTACGGACATCCACAAGCGGGACTTCGCCAGCTTTGAGTATCTGGCTCGGCTGTGCGAGTCTCTCGGAATCAAGACCCGGGTCGTCGCCGAAATGTTTCCCGCTTCGACCTCCAGAATCTCGCTCGAGTTTCTGGACAATCTGCCGCTGGTGACGTTTTCTACGGTCCCCGACCACAACCTGGCGACGATTGCGAAGCGGATTCTGGACTTCTTCATAGCTTTGATCGGGCTGATCGTTCTCTCTCCCCTTCTGGCAGCGGCGGCCGCGGCCGTCAAATTCACCAGCCCGGGGCCGATCTTCTACCGCCAGGTCCGCTGCGGCCTGTACGGGCGGGAATTCGAGCTGATCAAATTTCGAACCATGATCGACGGCGCCGAGGACCGCCTTTGGGAGATCCGGCATTTGAATGAAATGGACGGACCGGTATTCAAGATGAGAAACGATCCGAGGGTCACCCAGTTGGGTCGGTATTTGCGGAAATTCAGCATCGACGAGCTCCCTCAACTATGGAACGTCCTCAAAGGGGAAATGAGTGTGGTCGGCCCTCGCGCTCCCTTGCCCGAGGAGGTCGAACACTACCGGACCTATCAGCGCCGGCGTTTAAGCGTCCGGCCGGGAATCACTTGTCTGTGGCAGGTTTCCGGTCGAAGCGACATCGATTTCCAGCGCTGGATGGATATGGATCTCCACTACATCGACAATTGGTCGCTGTGGCTCGATTTGGAGATTATGCTCAAGACCATACCCGCAGTCTTTACGGGGAGGGGCGCCCGCTAGCGTGAGCGGCGGCCGCATCTCTTCCGGGCAGGAGTTGCTCCTTGTACTGCAACTGGTACAGGCGGTAGTAGATTCCTTTTTGTCGCAGAAGTTCCTGATGGGCGCCCTCTTCGTGAATTTCCCCTTTGTGCAGGACTACGATTCGGTCGCAGTTTTGAATCGTGGAGAGCCGGTGAGCGATGACGATGGCTGTGCGATCGGCCAGCAGCCGCTGCAGCGCGTCCTGGATCAGCATCTCGGTTTCCGTATCCACCGAGGAAGTCGCTTCGTCCAGAATGAGAATCTTCGGATCGTGCGCCAGTGCGCGGGCAAACGCCAAGAGCTGCCGTTGGCCCACCGACAGGGAACTGCCGCGTTCCGCTACCCGGGCGGCGTAGCCTGCGGGCAAGTCCTCAATGAACCGGTCAGCGTGAACCTGTTTTGCCGCTTCCTTGACGGAATCCGCAGTGATGGGCCGTCGCCATAATCGGATATTTTCCTCAATGGTACCGCTAAAGAGAAAGACATCCTGCAGCACCACGGCCACGGCCTGCCGCAATTGTTCCAGATCCATCCTGCGGACGTCGATCCCGTCGATGCGGACGCTCCCGCCGACGGTGTCGTAAAATCGGCACAGCAAGTTGATCAGGGTGGTTTTTCCAGCTCCTGTGGCTCCCACCACCGCGACCTTTTCGCCGGCCGCGATCTTCAGGTTGATCTTTTTCAAAACCGGAGTGGAGGGATCATAGGCAAAATCGACTCCCCGGAACTCAACCGCGCCCTGAATCGAGGGCAGACGGACGGGCGAGGCGTCCTGAAGGATCTGCGGCGCCGTGTCGAGAAGTTTGAAGATCCGCTCTGAGCTGGCCATGGCGCTCTGCAGGATATTGAATTTCTCGCTCAAGTCGCTGATCGGCTTGTAAAACCGCTCCGAGTACTGGATAAAGGCGACCAGCACTCCCAGAGTCAGTGTGCCGTCCAGATGTCTGAGCCCGCCGTACCAGACGATCAAAGCGATCGAAAGGGCCCCGATCAAATTGATCACTGGATAATAGACCGCGTAATACAGAATGGAGTCCAGGTTGGCGTCCAAATGGTCCTGATTGCGCCTCTGAAACCTTTCGTACTGGCGATCTTCCTGCGTAAAGATCTGCACGACCGACATCCCCACTATGTTTTCCTGAAGAAAGGAATTCATCCGCGCCAGAGCGGTGCGCACGCGTCTGTACGATCCGCGCACCTTGGCCTTGAAGACCATGGTGGCGATAAACAGCAGCGGGATGACCGAAAAAGTGATCAGCGCCAGTCTCCAGTCCAGGTACAGCAGCGCGATGACGATTCCGGCCAGTGAAACGAAGTCTCCGAAAATGCTGACCACCCCTGAGGTGAACAACTCGTTGAGAGCATCCACGTCGTTTGTCAGGCGGGTGATCAGACGGCCGACGGGGGTGCGGTCGAAGAATCCGACGTGGAGCTTCTGAAGATGGGCGAAGATCTCGGTTCTTAAATCGTACATGATCTTTTGCCCCGTCCAGTTGGTCAGGTAGGTTTGAGCGTAAGAGACCAGAAACTGGAACAGCAGGACGGACAGAAACAGGATCGCAATCCACAGCAATCCGTCCAAATCGCCTGCGTGGATGTACCTGTCGATAGCGATGACGACCAGTAGCGGGCCGACAAGTCGCAGCGCGGAAACGATGATCAAAAGGAATACCGAGAGGCTGACCGGCCATCGGTAAGGCCGCAGGTAGGTCAGCAGACGGCGCGCCAGCCGGCCGTCGTACGCCTTGCCCAGGAATTCCTCTTCATGAAAATTCTTCATTGCAGGTCCAGCTCCTCCTGAAGCAGCTGCTTTTGATAGAGGTCGGCGTAGTAGCCCGCCTGCTGCAGAAGTTGATCGTGAGTTCCTCGCTCTACGATTCTGCCCCGATCCAGAACGATGATCTGGTCGGCGTTTCGTATCGTCGAGACCCTGTGGGAAATCAGTAAGGCAGTGCGCCGCTCCAGTTCCGAAGAAAGCTTCTGCAGAATCAGCTCCTCAGTCTGCGTGTCCACGGCCGAAAGGGAGTCGTCAAGGATCAGGATGCTCGGCTCCACCAGCAGAGCCCGACTGATGGCGACCCGCTGCTTCTGGCCCCCGGACAGCGTGATCCCTCTTTCCCCCACAAAGGTCTCGAACTCTTTGGGAAAATCCTGAATGTCATCGAAGATATTGCTGGTGACGGCCGCTGCGCTGATGCGTTCGATGGAGGCGTCCGGTTTGCCGAATGCAATGTTCTGCCGGATCGTGTCGGAAAAGAGAAAGGCTTCCTGCGGGGCGTATCCGATCAGGCTTCGCAGGGAGCGGAGCGGAATCTCATGAATTTCCCGGCCGCCGATGAAAATGCGGTTTCTTTCCACAGGATAGAGGCGGCACAGTAGATTGACCAGGGTCGATTTCCCGCTGCCGGTGCGGCCGACGACGGCCAGCGTGGATCCCGCCGGGACGTCGAAGTCAATGTCTTGCAGGACGGGCACGCCATTGTAGGAAAAGTTCAGGCCGCGCACGCGGATGTCGCCCTGCGAATTGGAATCAGGGCCGGCGAAGCGATCGTCGACTTCCGGGGCGCAGTCGAATAGTGCGTTCAGTCTAGCCATTGAAGCCGCGCCGCGCTCAAAAATGTTGATCACGTAACCCAGGGCGATTGTTGGCCAGGTCAGCATCGCCAGATAGCCGAGAAAAGCGACGAAATCGCCCAGACTGATGGTCCCTTGGATCACCTGCCGCCCGCCGTACCAGAGCAGCGCGACAAGCGAAAGGCCTAAGAGAAACTGAAGCAGCGGCTGAAACGTTCCCCAGATTCTGACCAGGGAGAGGTTCCTTTCAATAAACTCATCGTTGGCTTTCCGAAACCGCTCGATAAAAGCTTTTTCCTGATTGTAGGCCTTTACGACGCGGATTCCGGACAGATTCTCCTGCGCCAGGGTCGTGATCCAGGAAAACTGCTCCTGAATCTTTTCGAAGCGTTCGTGAATCTTTCTGCCGAAGTACTTGACGCTGACGGAGACGCCCGCCAGGGGGATCAGCGTCAGCAGAGCCAGGCTCGGACTCAGGTAGATCAGCAGGGGAACCGTGATGGCGACCGTAAAGCACGTATTGATGAAATACATGATTCCCGGGCCGAGCACGGCCCGCACGGCCGAAAGGTCGTTGGTGGCCCTGGACATCAGATCGCCCGTCGGATAGGTCTGAAAAAACCGGGCCGACATTCTCTCCAGGTGCCCGAACAGATCGTTCCTCAAGTCGAACTCAATCTGACGGGACATCCCAATCAGGATCTTTCTCATCCAGTATCGGAAGACGCCCTCGACCGCCGTCACCACGACAATCAGGAAGGCGAAGAAGACCAGGGCCCTTTCAGAGATGTTCCCCTGCACGAGAAAGTCGACGGCTTCCTTGAGAATCCAGGGAGAGAGAGCCGCAGCCGCGGTGGTCAGTAAAACTGTGGCCGTTCCGATTAAGAGGGCCTGGCGGCGTCTTTTCAGATAGGGAAGCAGCCGAACGAGCGAACGCTTTCGCATGCGGTTTTTCACGCTATTTCCGCGAATCAAAGCCGGTTACATGGGGAAGGGGTTCCCCCTCTTGATCTAGAAATGAAAGCTGATAGCCGCGAATAAACGGAGACTTTTCCGCATAGCGGATGCGAAAGGAGCCCGGTTGACCCGCCGGCAAGGGATTCGGCGTGACGCCTCCGCTCACTCGATCCAGCACTTCGCCTCCGTCGCCGCGGACCGTGACGACGGCCTCGACGCCGGGCAGATCCTCGCCGGTTTGATTCCAGAGTTCTACGTCGAGGGAAAATCCCTCATAAAAACGCTCGTAATGGATGGAAGTCACCCGTAAAGGAGTTCTTTCCCAGATCGTTCCGGACGCGAAGTTGTGAAACGAGGGCAGCGGCACGAAGCAGGCTATGACAAAAGTCAACGAGGCGACGACGCAGGAAGCGGCCAGCGCTTTTCCGATCGCCCTCCACTCGTTGACCTGGAACCGTTGCAGCAGCGCCGAGTCGGGCTCCTCGGTCTTCAGTCCATCCGCCAGTCGCCGCCTCATTTTTCGAATTCTCCAGGCTGCGAACAAAAGCAGAATGAGAAAGGCCGCGATAAACGTCCAGAGTGACAAACGCAGCGCCTGATCGAGAATGACGACCGACTGCGGCATCATGGCCTTTCAGGACCCGCGATGCGGGGAATCCTTTCGGACATGTCGGGCAGATAGGTCGGATCCCGCTGCCAGAAACCTTTTTTCGGCTGGTCCAACTGGAACGACTCCCCAAATACTTTCTTTCCGAAATCGGTCAGGAGGCCCTCTTCAAGCGATCCATTGGATTGCACTGCCACCCACTTCTGTTCTCCCAGAAAGCTTCTAGTCAGGGCCATGATGTTGGCGTTGGCCGTTACGATCGTGTCCCTTTCCGAAATCAGTTCGATCAGAATCTCGTACTGGTACTGGACGCGGAGATAGCTTCCGTCGGGAAGCCTCTGGTATTCGCCGATCTTTCGAATATGACTGTCCGTCAGCGGTCCCGAAATGAACTCTCGAAACTCAGACACGATGTATCCCTGCCCGCGGTTTTCCAGCGCGACCGGGAGCTCCCGTTCCTGCAGGACTTCCTGCATCATCCCCCAGGACGCTTCGAATGGGATGAATACTCGCAACGGCGGAGGGATGTTTCGATTCTGAGCTGATGCGACCACGTTCAGGCACAGGCTGAGCAGCCAAAGAGTACCGGCGAGTCGAAGCGTCATCCTTAAGAGTTTAACCCAATCCGGCTGCCGCGCGCATGGCAGGAAGGGTTCTGGGTTCTGGGTTCTGGGTTCTGGGTTCTGGGTTCTGGGTTCTGGGTT
>CAZAEY010000184.1:0-6727 GCA_964484155.1 uncultured Acidobacteriota bacterium | reverse complement strand
CTGTTCCGCGTGCTGGGTGCTGAGTGCTCGTTTTAGGCCGGAAGGCCGGAAGTCTTTAGCCCAGTCCGTGAGGGCTGGGTTGATGTCCACGCCCCCAACCGCGAGCGCCCGCAAGGGTGCGGCAGAAAAATCCTACGGTGAGGCCTTGACAAAAGGGCAAAACCCGGGTCCCTGCAAATCGCACCAAGCACGCTACTGACTGCGCTTGGGGACCAGAATCATCGTCATGTTGTAGCCCTCCAGCTTGGGTAGCTTCTCGACCTCCGCCAGTTCAGCCAGATCTTCGCGAAGACGATTCAGGATCACAGCCCCCAATTCCGGATGGGTCACTTCGCGGCCCCGGAACATGATGGTCGCCTTGACCTTGTTCTGTTCGGTAAGAAAGCGGATCGCGTGCTTTTTCTTGAAGTCATAATCGTGGTCGTCGATTTTGGGACGGAATTTGACTTCCTTTATTTGCGTCGTCTTCTGGTGCTTCTTCGCTTCCTGCGCCTTCTTGCTCTGTTCGTAACGGTACTTGCCGTAGTCCATGATACGACAGACAGGAGGAGAAGCGGTGGGGGCCACTTCCACAAGATCCAAGCCCCGTTCAATAGCCAGAGGGCGCGCCTGGTCGGGCGACATGATCCCCAGTTGATTTCCGTTTTCGTCGATCACTCGGATTTCACGAACTCTGATCTCGTGGTTGACGCGTGTTCTTGCGATAAGCGCACCTCCTTAGAAAAATAAACTGCTTTGCCGTACAATTCCCGGCGGATTCGGAACACCGGTCAGTTTAGGGAAAAGTTAAGGCTTTACGGCCCTTGTATCAACCAATTTCTGAATCTTCTCACAAAAATCTTCCACTGAGCAGGCGCCCAGGTCTCCTTCGCTGCGGCTTCTCACCGAGATGGAGCCGCTTTCGGCCTCGCGCTCGCCGACGACGAGCATGAAAGGGACCTTCTTCACCTGATGATCGCGAATCTTATAGCCCAGTTTTTCGTTGCGCAGATCGGTCTCTACGCGCAGCCCGCAGACCGCCAGGCGCGTCTGGACGCTTTCCGCATATTCGAGGTGCTTGTCGCTGACCGGGAGCACAACAGCCTGAACCGGCGCCAGCCAGACCGGGAAGGCCCCGCCATAGTGCTCGATCAAGATTCCCATGAAGCGCTCCAACGATCCAAGCAACGCGCGATGCACCATCACCACGTGATGCGGTTTGGAATCGGAGCCGATGTAAGTGACGTCGAACCGCTGAGGAAGGCTGAAGTCGAACTGGAAGGTGCTAAGCTGCCAGGGGCGTCCAATGGCGTCGATCAACTGCACGTCGATCTTGGGCCCGTAAAAGGCGGCCTCCCCTTCGGCGCGGTCGTAATCCCAGCCCTTTTGCTCCAGGACTTCGACCAGCACGGATTCGGCGCGTTTCCAATCTTCCGGAAGGCCGGCGTAGTCCTCCCTTTTTTTCGGATCCCAAATCGACAACGTCACGCGGTACTGGTCGAATCCGAAGCTGTGCAGGACGTGTTCGGCGAGATCCAGCGTCTGAACGACCTCATCGAAAACCTGATCGGGACGGCAAAAGATGTGGGCGTCGTCCTGGGTGAACCCCCGCACTCGGAGCATGCCGTGAAGGGTTCCGGACTTTTCGTACCGATAGACCGTCCCGAATTCAGCCAGCCGAATGGGCAAGTCCCGGTAACTCCTCATTTCCGATTGATAAATAAGAATGTGGCCCGGACAATTCATCGGCTTCAGGACGTATTCGTCTTCGTCGACCGACAGCGTGTACATATTTTGACGAAAGTAATCGTAGTGTCCGGAACGCTTCCACAGGTCCTGCTTTGCGATGTGGGGAGTATTGACGAACTCGTACCCGTGCAGCCGCAGCTCGCGACTTAGAAATTCCTCGATAACGGCCCGGGTCCGCGCGCCTTTCGGATGCCAGAACACCAGTCCCGGGGCCACATGCTCCTGAATCGAAAAGAGCCCCAGTTCCTGCCCCAGCCTTCGATGATCTCTCTTTTTGGCCTCCTCCAATCGATCCAGGTGGGCGTCCAGCTCTTCCTTTGAAAAGAACGCCGTCCCGTAGATTCGCTGCAACTGTTCCCTCTTTTCGTCCCCTTTCCAGTACGATCCCGCGACGGAAAGGAGTTTGAAAGCGCCCAATCGCGCCGTCGACAGGACATGGGGCCCCAGACAGAAATCCTTGAAATCTCGCAGCAGAAAACAGGACAAGACCTGGTCTGCGCGGTCTTCTATCAGCTCGGCTTTCAGCGTCTCCCCCTGAGACCTAAAGAATTCCAGAGCTTCATCCTTCTCGACGATCGAGGGAACGAATTCGTAGTTCTCCCCTTGAAGCTCGGTCATTTTCCTTTCAATTTCTTCCAGATCCTCCTCTGAAAACCGATGCGGAGCCTGGAAGTCGTAGTAAAAGCCTTCGCTGGTGGGAGGACCGATGCCGAGACGCACCTCTGGGTATAAGTCCCGGACCGCCAGGGCCAGCAAGTGGGAGGTCGAATGGCGCAGAATTTCCAACGCCTGCTCCCCGTCACTTACTTCAAACACCTTGCCGTCTCGGCCAATCGCCTTCATTCCGCTCGTCTCATTCCGACCGACCCGTCCGCCTTCCGCTTCCGCAGGCTCCGAATCGGGTAGCAACCCTTCAAACGCTCGCTCCAAACATCACCCCCAATGGTTTTCCAACCCAGCCCCGTCCGATGCGCATTTGCCATTGTCCGCGCCCTGAAGCCGCAATGCCACTTCCGACGGGACGGCCAGGAATTGGTTCCATCGATCGAGGCGCCGTCGAACGCCAACGAGGAATCGGCTGAGGGCTGGAACGCGGCCGGAGAGATTCGGCCGAACTGGGAAGATGGTAGGTGCGAGCGGATTTGAACCGCTGACCTCTTCCGCGTCAAGGAAGCGCTCTCCCCCTGAGCTACGCACCTACGTACAGTTCTGACTCGAACCGGAGGTCGATTCCATCATCGGTCGGGTCAGAGTATCACAAAGGAAAACATCGCAAAGGCGAAGGGCCAGGTGCAAACAGGCTGCGCCCGACGCATCCGGCCCTGATCTGATTCGCCCATTCGGCAATCTAGTTGATCGAGTCTTTGAGAGACTTGCCAGCGGAGAACTTTGCAACTTTCTTGGCCGGAATCTTGATCGGCTTTCCTGTCCGGGGATTGCGGCCGGTCCGAGCCTTCCGCTTGGATGTGGAGAAGGTTCCGAAACCAACCAACGTCACCTTCTTGCCCTTCCTGAGAGCTTTTTTGATATTCTCAACGAAAGAATCCACGGCAGACTGAGCCTGCGTCTTCGAAATGTCCGCATCCTTTGCAATGGCATCAACCAATTCACCCTTGTTCATCGCATCTCCTTACATGTGATTAGTGAATGTTTCAGGTGGTTTCACCCACCCCGCACCCTACGCTGCTTCCTTAAGCGTCTTCTCCTGAATGCGCTGTTGCAAGCGTTCAACGGCAGCACCCAGCTGCTCCTTCTCAATCGCCCGATCCAGCTTCAGGTAAAATTCTTCGGCCAGTTCCCCCTCGTCCTCGTCGCTAGTGTTTTCGAAATAGAAATTCGTGACAAATTCGGGCGCCGGAACTCGAAGGTCCGGCTCAATTCCGGAAGTTCTCAGCTCGCCGCCCTGAATCGGCGCTCCCCCCGGCCGGTGAAACATGCGGGTGGATAGAAACAAGACCGATCCGTCGCTCAGATCAAACCGATTCTGCAGCGACCCATGCCCATTGCTACGTTCTCCTACAACTTCGGCGACGCCGTTCTCCTTCACGGCGGCTGCCAGCATTTCGGCCGGGCCGCTGGAGCCCCCATCAATCAATACAATAACAGGAATACCTGTCAACAGAGAAGGTCCTTTGGCGACAAATTCCTCCTGTCGGCCCATGCGATCTCTGCTGGACCCGACCACCGCCCCCTCCTCCAGGAAAAGCTCCGCCATCCGGACCGCCTCCTCGAAGTCTCCGGAAGCGGTTCCGCGAACGTCCAGCAGGAGGCCGTTCAGTCCCGCCGAATTCAGCATCTTCAGCTTCGCGCGCACCGACTCCGTTACCCCTTCCCGCAGTTCGGGGATGCGAAGCAGGCCGATCCCGTCGTCCAGCATGCGGGCCGAAACGTCCTGGGCAGCCAGGACGGTCCGTTGAAGGGTCAGCTCCTGAGGCTCGCTGCGTCGAAATCGAATTACCCGGACCCGCACTTCCGACCCCGGCTCGCCTTTCATCAGATTTCGGGCTTCCCACAAACTCATCTGCGTGGTCACGTTGCTTTCAATCGACTCCAGAAGATCTCCGGTCCGCAAACCTTCGCGGGCCGCGCTCCCTTCGGGCCGCACCGAAACGACGTAAACATACCCGTAGCGCTTCGAAAGAATCAGTCCGGGAGAGGCCACGTCCGACTCGCGCGACGCAAGTGTCCGATACGTCTCAGCCTCCACGAAGCTGGAGTACCCGTCCAAAGCCTCGATCATCCCATGTAGCGCTCCCCTGAGCGTCTTTTCCATGTCCGGCGTCTCAACGTATTCGGTGCGCACCTTGTTGATCACATCGGTAAATACGGAAAGATCCCGATAGGCCTCGTCCCGCGCCGACACCGGGTCCATGTAGCCGCCGACCAGTCCATAAAGAATGATCAAGGTAGACAGCGATAGGACGGCAATTCTGACTTTTCCAAACATATACGGTTCACCTGTAAGGATTCCAGATCAAATCGTCGGGGTCCGTCCCAACTCTCCTACATTCTAGATGCAAACCAGCTTCCAGAGTTCAAGAGGCGGCAGCACCCGGCGGAAACGTCTCACCAGAATCCTTGGCTCAGGCTTTAAGATTATAGTGGAGCGTTGCCTGCGAAACAAGAGGAACTTCCCATGAATAGCGGATTTCGGAGGAAATGGAGCCGATGGATGGCCATTGATGTGGGTTCGAAATCCGTCGGCATCGCTATTACCGATCCGATGAAGATGACCGCGCGGCCTTTGACAACCCTGACCCGCGCCGGCCTGAATGAGGACGCCGAATCGATCTGCGGATTACTCGATGAGCATCGCGTCGAGCGCCTAATCGTCGGGGAGCCGCGCTTTCTCAGCGGGCAGGAGAGCCCGGTCATGAGCGTAATTCGCCCCCTCGTCGAAGAGATCCGCCGCCGCAGATCGGTGGAAATCCACTGGCAGGACGAGCGCCTCTCCTCTAAAGAGGCGGAAAAGAAGATGGCCGAGCTGAAGGTTCCACCCGAACAGCGACGTAAGAAACGGGATGAGTTCGCTGCCGCACTGATCCTGCAGTGGCACCTGGAAGAGCAATCTGAAAAACTGTCTTAAGTTCCGGGGTTCCGAGGTTCCAAGTTCTGACTCCTGACTCCTGACTCCCGGCCCCCGGCTCCCGGCTCCCGGCTCCGGGCCCCTGCGGGCCCGTTTGCCTGAGTGCCTTTCCCCGATCTTCTGACGCGGACCCCGGAACCTCGAACTTGAAACGCTCGACCCCGCTACAATAAAGACTCGACAATGGTGGAAGAAAACAAACTGGCCCCTACGGCGGAGAAGCCGGCGGGGTCCTGGCTTCGCAGGGCGGCCATGGGGCTTGCAGTCCTGCTGATCGTTGGCGCGGTCGGCTCGGCTCTGGCCGCACTCTGGCTCTATGGTGAGTTGCAGAGGCCGCATCAGGGTTTCGAGGGCGAGAAGCTGTTGATCATCGCTCGCGGAAGCAGCGTCGAAGGCATCGCCCGTCAACTGCAGAGGGAAGGCGTCGTCGCATCTGCATTTCTCTTTCGCCTGCACGCCCGTCTGGTGGATCCCGGCCGTCCTCTGCAGGCCGGCCAGTATAAATTCGATTCGCCGATCTCGATCGCGGAGGCGGTGGAGAAACTGCGCAGCGGCGACGTTTTTTTTCATCGAGTCACCGTTCCGGAAGGGCTCGACCTACGGGAGATTGCCGAAGTTTTTGTCCGGGCGGGCTTTGGGACCGAAGAAGAGTGGGCGGAGGCGACCGAAGACCTGACCTTGATCCGCGAACTGGATCCGGAGGCCATTGACCTGGAAGGCTATCTGTTCCCTGAAACCTACTTCCTGACCTACAAAAGCCGTCCTGAGGAGATCGTTGAAATGATGGTGGGCAGGTTTCGGCGGGCATGGACCTCGGAGCGGCGGCAGCGGGCTTCTGAATTGGGGCTCTCGGTACGGGAAACGGTGACGCTGGCGTCGCTGATCGAAAAGGAGACGGGGCTCAGGCCAGAGAGGAACCTGGTCTCTTCGGTCTTTCACAATCGCCTTCGCCGCGGCATGCTGCTGCAATGCGACCCCACGGTGGTCTATGCAGTCAAGCAGGTTCAGGAGTTTGACGGCACGATCCGCCGCAGCCACTTGCAGATGGATTCTCCCTACAACACGTACGTGCATCCCGGTCTGCCGCCGGGCCCTATCGCCAATCCCGGCGAGGCTTCGATCGAGGCCGCCCTGTTTCCGGCGGCTTCCGACTTCCTGTTCTTCGTTTCTCGAAACGACGGCAGCCATCACTTCTCCGTCGATTACGCAGCCCACTCCACCGCGGTCCGCAGGTACCAGCGTAATCGCTGAAAGGCGGACCGGAAAAGGCGCTCGCGGAAGCGAAGCATTCTCAGTACCCGCCGCAAAAAAATCTCCGCCCAGGCCTTGACTTTTGCGAAATGTTTATTCCCCCGCAGAATAGAACCCAGAACCCAGAACCCAGAACCCAGAACCCAGAACCCAGAACCCAGA
>CAZAEY010000183.1:0-6733 GCA_964484155.1 uncultured Acidobacteriota bacterium | reverse complement strand
GCGTGGCCGGGCAGCTTCGCCCGAAGCGCCGGCGCGAGCCGGCACATCGCCCTCGTCATCACTGACGAGGCTCCGCGCATCGCTTCTGGCGAACAGTATCAAAGAGCCCGGCTCCAGCGGGAAACTTCACAGCAGATAGTGCGCGCCTTTTTCGAGAAACCGTTTCAAGGCTTCCGGCGGCATGGGCTCTCCGAGATAGAAGCCTTGCAGCCGGTCGCACTGGCTTTGGCGGAGGTAGTATAGCTGGCGGCTGTTTTCGACGCCTTCGGCGACTGCTTCCAGATTCAGACTGTGTAGAAGTCCAATCAATCCCCGAACGAGGCTGGCATGACCGGCCTCGTTTTCCATCGAACTGACCAGAGATTGATCGATTTTGACCGAATGCAGCGGAAGATCCCGCAGCAGTTGGATCGAACTCTGATCCGATCCGAAATCGTCCAAACAGAGCTGCAGGGATGCGTGCGGAAACAGTTCTTTCAGGCTGTCGATGAGCCCATTGGAAGCCTTCAGGCAGATTTCCCGGATTTCCACAATCAGCGTGGCGAATCCGGATTTCGTCACTGCTGAAAGGCTCTCCAGCAGCAGGCTATTCATCCGCCGGTCGCGCAATCGGGAGCAGGAGAAATTCACCGCAAGCGCGATTTGCGATCGCAGTTCGGGAGGAAGCCATTTGTCCGCGTTCTGCAGCGCTTCCTGCAGAACCCAATGCTCGATCTCGTGCAGGTGCTCCGTCTGCTCTGCGAACGGAAGAAAAAGAGCCGGTTTGATGAGGCCGAAATCCGGATGGTTCCATCGGAGAAGCGCTTCGACGGCTGTAATTCGTCCGGAATTCATATCCAATTGCGGTTGATAGAGAAGAACGAATTCCTTGCGGTCCAGCGCCCGCCGAATGTCTCGAGAGAATGCGGCCTCCTTGAGAATGCCGAAATTGATTTCCGGCTTGAAGAATTGATAATCGCTCTTGCCCCAGTTTTTGGCCTGGTACATAGCGGCGTCGGCGCGAGCGATCAGAGTTTCGGCGTCTTTCCCATCAGTGGGATAAAGACTGATTCCAAGGCTTGCCGTCATCTCGATTCGCTGATCTTCGATCAGGATCGGATGGGAAATATTTTCCAGAATTTTGGAAGCGATTCGCGCTATGTTCAATTCGCTGCCCACGTTGTTGAGCAGAATGACGAACTCATCGCCTCCGATGCGACAGGCCGAATCGCTCTGTCGAATCGCATCCTTGAGTTTTTCCGCGACAGTTCTGAGGACCTTATCGCCTGCGGCGTGGCCAAATCGATCGTTGATCGGCTTGAATTTGTCCAGGTCCAGAAAGAGCACGGCCACGGTCTGATCGTCCTTCGGACGCCTGTCCGCTTGCGCCAGAGCGCTTCGCAACTGTTCAAACAGCAATCGGCGGTTGGGAAGCCCTGTCAATTCGTCGTAATTGGCATCAGCCTCGGCCTTTTTCAACTGGATCCCGTAACGGATCGCACGCTCCCACAGATGGGGGTCTTGATGATGCCAGTAAAGAAAGTCCTGGGCCGATCCGTCGAGATACCGTCTCAGCACCTCCTTCTGCTCCTCGGTACCGAGCAGGATGACCGGCATTTCCGGCGTTCTTTGTCGAATTTCCGCCAGCAATTTATCCAAAGAGGCTCCAAATTCGAAGTCCAGCACCAGCAAATCGCACCCTGATTCCATCAGGCGCACTTCCAATTCCGAATGCGTGGAGACGGAGATCACATCCATTTTTGGCGCCCGACATCTTGAAAGGAGCCGAGCGAGCCGGTCTGCAGCCTCCTGGCGGCGGGTTGCCAGCAGGAGTTTCACCTTTTCCATGCCGGAATTCGAAGGAGGGGTTTCCGCATCCGATTCCGGAGGGTTGGGCTCTTCTACGAGCTTGGGCGCCGGCTGGACGGGCCCTTTTTCGGGCTTGCTTTCCGAAGGATTCGCAGTGGAGAGTCCAGCCTCAATCATGGGATCTAAGGACGACTGCAATGCGGTCAGAGCGTCCTCGGCGCGGAGTTGGATAAATTCGAGGTCGGAAGGCGAAACCTGCTCCAGAACGGCCGGACTCCTGCAGACCTCAAGGAGCTGGATCAGCCCTCGGGCGATGCCTTTGGAGTCGAAAAACAGCACCCGGTCATGAATCTGCAGAAAGGATCCTTGAAGCGCTGAAGCCACTTGTTCCAGGGGATGAAGCGCCTGTCCCGATTCGAGAACGTGCTCTTGACTTCCCTGCAGAATCTCGATCCGTGAAAGAATCCGCCTCAATTCCGTTATAACGCCCTGGTGCAAATCCGCGGTCATGAAATCGATTCACGTCTTCGGCCGGGATCGCCTGGCCGCCTTTTCTTCGAACGGATTTCCGTTGCCCCGCTTCCGCGCTTCGCTCCCGACGCCGGAAGTCCCCGATCACAAGATGCACTTTCACCGAATATCCCCTTGTCGGCACATTCTTGAAAGCAATAAACGTGCCTTTGCCTTTCTCCATGCCCGCGGGGCGGCTTTTCGGGCGTGCTTTGGATTGATTTGATCGATCTTTAGAGACCTGAAAAGTTTCACGGGATTCGCCAGCCTGCGCGGTCTCGAACAAAACTTGACATCGGTTCTGTAAGGCGATCCGACGATTCCGGCAGCGCTTCCCGGGCCCAATTCGATTCCACGTGATGCTGTGTAACACCTTACACAGTTTCTGTAACTTCAACGTCTGCTGGCCCCTGTCCCAATGAATGCGCAATCGCAGTCGGCCCACGCTTGTCCCAGTCAACCGCCCGAAGTCAATCAGCTGGAACGGATCGTGCAAGCTTTCGGAGTGCAAAGTACCGGGCAGACGGGCGGAACGAGGCATGAGAATAGCAGAGAGCCTCCGAACTGTCGATTCCGGGACGGCCAAAGTGAGGATACCTAATGAAGGAATGGGGATTTCGAATCCCGTTGGCGGGGCTTGCCGCAACAATCTTGTTCTGCGGGACCCTTTGCGCTCAGCCGCAGCTGATTACATCCACTTACCTGGGAGGGGCCGCGGCCGACAGCGTTCGGAGAGTGGCCATGGATGGATCTGGAAACATCTATGTGGCGGGAATCACTCGCTCGGGCGACTTTCCCACCACAGCTTCCGCGTTTCAGCGCCAGTTGCAGGGCGGTTTCGACGTCTTTGTCACAAAGCTGGCGCCGAACGGTAAAACGATCCTCTATTCCACGCTGCTGGGCGGTAGCAAAGATGACGAGGTGCTGGGCCTGGCGATCGGCGGCGACGGCAGCGTCTACCTGACGGGTCGCACCCAGTCACCCGATTTTCCGCAGCAGGGGCCGTCGGAACCATATGCCGGGGGAGAGTTTGACGCCTTTCTGGTGAAACTGAACCCATCCGGTTCTCAAATTGCGTTCTCCCGACTTCTGGGTGGGAGCGGGACCGATGCGGGACACTCCATCGCGCTGCTCTCCAATGGCCGCGTCACGGTGGGAGGCGCAACCAACTCCACGAATTTTCCGATTCAGGATGCGATTCAAGGTGAAAGAGGCGGCGGCACCGACGGTTTCGTATCGGTTTTTTCCAGCACCACGGGAGCGCTGGAATTCTCCACTTATCTGGGCGGAAGCGGCCGGGATGAAGTCGCCCGCTTGACAGCCCACCCTTCCGGCGATCTGATCGTCGCCGGCGACACGATCTCGGCCGACTTTCCTATCGTCGACGCCCTGCAGGAAACGAAAAGGGCTGGCAACGACGCGTTTGTCGCTCGCATTAACCTGCAGGACCGGAGCCTGGTTTTTTCCACCTTCTTCGGAGGAAATCAGAGCGATCTGCTTAGCGGCCTGGCCGTCGACTCCGAGGGGGCGATCTACATAGCCGGAGATTCTTCAAGCACCGACCTGCCGGTTCGAAACGCGTTTCAACCGGTTTCGGCCGGTGGAGGCGACATATACGTCGCAAAGCTTGCCGGCGACGGATCTGAAATCCTCTACGCATCGTATTTCGGCGGCGGCGGAGCCGAGTCGGTGCGCGGAATCGCTCTAGACGATCAAGGGGGACTGTATGTATCAGGCGGGACGAACTCTACAAACCTCCCCCTCGTCAATCCGATGAGCTCTCGCAACGGCGGAGTGCAGGGCTTTCTGGCAAAAGTCAGCCCTTCCGGCGCTCAGCTTCTGTTTAGCACCTATTTGGGCGGAGACAGCCTGGATATTATCGACGGGCTGGCCCGCGGCAGTGACGGGACGCTGATCGTGGGGGGAATAACGGACTCCATCGACCTGCCAGCGGTCGATGCGTTCCAGCCGAATTTCGGAGGGCGAGGCGTTTTTTCCACGACCGACAAGGGCGCCAACTGGGCTTCATCGGCAAACGGCCTTCCGGGCCGTGACGTGCGGGCTGTGACCGTTGCCCCCGGGAGTCTTTACGCCTGCACCTCGAGCGACGGACTTTGGATGTCGGCCAACAACGGAGCGAGTTGGCAGGTCATCGGCCTGGAAGATCGCGTCGTGGTTTCGGCGGCCGCCAACCCGCAAAATACGAACGTAATCGTGGCCGTCACTACATCGGGAATCTTTAAGACGACCGACGGCGGCGACCACTGGGAGCAGAAGACCGAAGGTCTCGAGAATGTGCCGGCTTCCGGAGTTCGCGCCATTAAAGCCGACGGGAACAACTTCAACAATCTGTTCCTGGCGACTTCGCAAGGTCCGTTCACCAGCACCAACGCCGGCGAAACCTGGCGTGCCATCAGCAGCAGTCTGCCCGATTCGGCTGCCGCCAAGAACGTCTTCTCAATCGTCGTCGAGCCTGGAAATCCGCAGAATCTCTACATCGGAACTCAGGGAGCGGTCTTCCGCAGCGACAACGGGGGCCAGACATGGGTGGAAACCTCTTTTAAGGAAGTCGGAATCGTGCGCGGCCTGGCCATATCGCCGTCGAATCCGGCCGTCGTCTACGCCAGCGGAGAATTCCCGGGCGGAATGTTCCCTGGCCACTATGTTGCGAAGACTTCCGACAGGGGAAATGAATGGCGGGCGCTTCGGGTGGAGTTTTCGTTAAACGACCCGCTGGGCAGCCTCATCACCAGCCTGGCCGTAGACCCCGCCAATGACGGGACGATCTTTGTAGGCACGGCGACTGAAGGCGTAATCGTCGGAACGAATTTCGTCGGAAATGGCGCCAACATCTCCTGGCAGAGAAAAGTCAATGGTCTTGCCAGTCGAGACATCCGAACTCTAAGTTTCGCACCGAATTCCAGCCGTCTGTTTGCAGCCACCGGCAGCGGCGAAGACGGCTTTGTCGCCCGAATTCGCCCGCTCAACAGGTTTTTCTTTGCCGAAGTCGGAAACGGCCGTTCCGGAAGGATCCAGTTCCAGACCTCCCTGACTCTGACCAACCAGGGGGCTGACGCGGAAGCGCTTGTTGAGTTCTTCGGACGCGACGGCCAGCCGGTCGCATTCGACTTCGGAGACGGTCCGGTTGACAGCCTCCAGCCATGGATCCGAAAAGGAGAAACCTTCTTCGTCAAGAGCGACGGGACGGGGCAATTGTTGGATGGATACGCCCGCGTGACAGCGCCCGACTCGGTGACCGGTACCGCCGTTTTTACGCGAAAGGACCTGGTCTTTCAGGGGATCACGCTCTACGAGGCCGGCGTGCCGGCGACGCGGACCCTGACCTCTTTCCGGTTTCTGCTCGACTCGCTGGGAGATCAGGATACTGGGTTGGCCGTCGTAAACGTTGGAGATTCCCTGGGCCAACCCGAAAAAGTCAACGAGGTCACCTTCACGCTCTTCGACTCCGACCGAAACAAGCTCTCCGAACGGGTTCTGGAAATGGAACGCGGCGAGCATACGGCGATGTTCGTGCGCGAGATCTTTCCGGACGTCGCGATCCAGGCTGGCCAGATGCGCGGATCCATCGAGGTTTCGGCTCAAGAGCCGGTGGCGGCGCTGACCCTGCGGCAGCGCGACAGCCCCGCGAAAGAGTTTCCGCAGGAGGTCGCGACGCTGGTGCCGTTTCCGCTGGTCACCGCCCACAATTTAGCCAGAAGCACGTTCGTTCCTTTTCTCGGAGACGGGGTCTTCGGCCAATCCGCCGTTCGCACCACCTTTGTGGCTGTAAATGCGGGAACCTCGTTCGCAACCGTCGGCTTAGACTTCTTCGATGCGGAAGGAGAGCCCCTCAAATTGGATATTGAAGGCGTAGGCAATGTGGATCGGGTGCCGCCCTTCCTTCTTCTCCCCGGTCAGTTCCGTTTCCTGAGAACCGCCGGAGAAGGCAGTTTGAAGGTCGGCTACGCCAGGGTGCAAAGTTCCTCCCTGGGAATCGGTGCGCTGGCGATCTATTCTGAAGAGACGAGCCAGTCGGAAATTCTCCTCTATGAGGCGGCATTTGAAACGGTCGTTCCTCGAGAGCGCTTCAGCATCTTCGTCGACTCCGTGGGATCGGCCGATACCGGACTGGCGTTGGTCAACTCGACCGAAGAAAAAGCCGTGGTGCTCTTCAAACTCTTTGACAACGACTTCAATCTGCTGGGCGAGCGCGAACTGGAACTCCGGCCCGGGCAGTTTCTGGCCCGATTCGTATTCCAACTCTTTCCGTCCGTCGACGAGGCGATCACGCGCGAAATGCGCGGACTCGTCGTCGTTGAAAGCGACCGGCCGCTGGCCGCCGTCACTCTCTGGCAAAAGAAGACGCCCGGGATTGAATTCCCTTCCGAAATCCCGACGCTCACGACATTCCCGGTCATGACGGAAGGGGAATTCT
>CAZAEY010000182.1:0-6816 GCA_964484155.1 uncultured Acidobacteriota bacterium | reverse complement strand
GTGCTGCGTGCTGCGTGCTGCGTGCCAATTTTGTTTCTGGAGTTTTCTTTGCGAAAGTCAAGTTTTTTGCAGTGGAATTTTCTGTACCGGCGGGGGTATCCTGAAAGCTGGATGAAACAGAGCGCCGGCAGGCGGAGCGACGCGGCCGCTTCGGTCGCGTTGAGCTGGGGCGAAACGTCACGAAGCCTGCGAAGCGCCCTCCAAACGCAGCACGAAGCACGCAGCACGCGGCACGAATCTCGGGCTCGTCGCTTCGACATTCGACGCTCCGTCGGTTTCGATTGACTGAATCGCTTTCCTCGACTCTTCGAACACGGGACGAAGTACCCGAAACCCCGTTCCGCTTCTAATCAGGGTGCGCTTCCGAGACGACGATGTCGTCGGCGGTGCCCATTCTCGAGTCAGGGCCGGCGGACCGAAGCACGAAGCGGCCTTCGTCGGTGACGTGAAACGACGGGGGCGTCCACCAGGCGTCGATGCGAAATACATCCTTCAGGTACCGCGGCGTCAGCGCGTCGATCAGCTCCGACCAGTCCGAAACTTCGGGCAGGCGGCCGTGTTCGTTTCGATAGCTCAGCAGGGCGTCGCCGACTTCCTCCAGCCTCCTTTGCGTTTCCTCTTGACGCGAAAGTTGCAGGCTCTCCAGGATGCGATCCACCTTTTCCCAGCGCCGGTCGCCGAGACGCACTTCATCCATGACCCACCGGTCGTTTTCTTTCCGCAGCTTCACGGCTGTACGTATGACGACCTCGGCGACGGCGAAGCCGTCGTGCTCGCGCACTTCAAGGATTTCGACGTGATCTCGATCGAGGCTGGCGCCGGCGGCTGTCCGGATCTGGTCCCGGGCCTGTTTTTCCACAGTTTTTCCACAGGCCGGCGTCAGCAACAGCAGCAAGAGCAGCGCGGGGGTTCGATTCGGCACGGGAGTCAATATATCACAGCGGCTGGAAAAGACAGGCGGGCGTGCTAATCTGCAGTTAGTGAAGAAAAGGTGAAGATCAAGCGGGCGCATGCCCTCTTCGCTCAGGAGGATCTTGAAATGGGAGTCGTTTCCAGCGCGGGCACGGAGGCTCGCTCTTCCGGTTTTTTGCGCAAGCCCCAAACTCCGACTATGATCGCAACGATGGGGTACAAGCTTGACACGCCGGTGCAGTATGTCAAGAGGGTCGGCCCGCGACGGGCCAAGGTTTTGGAAGCTGCAGGGATACATCGGGCTGAAGATCTCCTCCACTACTTCCCCTTTCGATATGAGGACCGCACGCGGATCCGCACGATCGATTCGTTGCGCGCGGGGGAAGAGACCGTGATCGAAGCGATCGTATTGCTCGCGCAGAATCGGGCGACCGCGCGGCGCAACTTCACCATCTTCGAGTTGATGGTCCGGGACGCAACCGGCGCGATTCCCGTCAAGTTTTTCAACCAGCCTTATCTGGAAAAAGTTTTCCGCAGAGACACCCGCGTGATTCTATTTGGCGCACCTCAATACGATTCCTATTCCGGCGGGTTGCAGTTTCTGAATCCGGAGTTTGAGCTGATCGAAGGAGAATCGGAGCTGCGCCTGCACACCGGAAGGATCGTTCCCATCTATCGAAAGGTTGGCGTCGTGACGCCGCGCATCATCCGGGGAATCGTTTTCGGGCTGCTGGCGGGCCTGGAAGAAACGGTCGATCCACTCCCGGAGAAGTTGCGACGGGCGTACGGCTTTCCGGAACAGTCGACGGCGTTGCGGCAGATTCATTTTCCCGAGGCACCGGCAGCGGACAGCGTGCGGGGGGAACTGATTCAGCAGCTGGAGGAGAGAACGAGCCCGGCCCATCGGCGATTCGCTTATGAGGAGTTCTTTCGGTTCCAACTCGGGCTGCATATCGTCCGGCAGGAGAGAGGGGAAAAGTCCAAGGGGCGAAAAATCGTTACAGGTAAACAGGTTCGAGATCGCCTCAAGCAGATTCTGCCTTTTCATCCCACAGAGGCCCAGAAGCGGGTGCTCAGGGAAATCGTAGAGGATCTCAAGAAGCCTCGTCCCATGAGCCGCCTTTTGCAGGGGGACGTCGGGTCCGGAAAAACGATTGTGGCCCTGCAAGCGGCGGCGGTCGTCATTGAAAATGGGTACCAGACGGCTCTAATGGCGCCGACGGAGATTCTGGCCGAGCAGCATTACGCCACCGTATCCCGTTACCTGCGGGCAGTTCCCTACCGGGTCGCCTTGCTGACTGGAAGCGTTCGTGGAAGGGACCGTAAGGAAATCCTGGGCCGTTTGGAGGCGGGCGAGATCGACTTGATCGTGGGGACGCACGCATTGCTGGAGAGTCCCGTGAAGTTTCAAGAACTCGGGTTGGCCGTCATCGACGAGCAGCACCGCTTCGGAGTGCTGCAGCGCTCCCGTCTGATGGAAAAGGCCAATGAACCCGACACGCTGGTGATGACAGCGACTCCTATTCCGAGGAGTCTGGCGTTGACCGTCTACGGCGACCTGGACGTTTCGATCATCGACGAGCTTCCTCCCGGACGCAAGCCGGTGCGCACCGTCATCAAGTCCGACAGGAATCGCGCCGAGGTGTATGAGGCGCTCGGCCGCGAGCTGGCGGCCGGAAGGCAGGCGTATGTTGTGTACCCGCTGATCGAGGAATCTGAAAAGGTCGATCTGCGCGCGGCCAGCGAAATGGCCGAAGTGCTGCAGCGGGAGTTTCCGGCTCATCGCGTCGGATTGCTGCACGGCCGGATGAGCGCGCAGGAGAAGGATGCTGTGATGCAGGAGTTTAAGGAAGAGCGCCTGCAACTCCTGGTGGCCACTACCGTGATCGAGGTCGGAATCGACGTGCCCGGCGCCACGGTAATGGTAATCGAGCATGCGGAGCGATTTGGACTCTCTCAGCTGCATCAGCTGCGCGGGCGAATCGGCCGCGGAAATCAAGGAGGGCTCTGCATTCTGATTGTGGAGCGTGCGCGATCCCGGGAAGCTTACGAGCGCCTGGAAATCATGCGGCGAACCAACGATGGGTTCAAGATTGCGGAAAAGGATCTGGAGATTCGGGGGCCCGGGCAGTTTGTGGGGACCCGCCAGTCAGGCGTTCCGGAGTTCGTCTTCGCCCATCTGGTGCGCGATCGAAAGCTGCTGGAGCTGGCCCGTCGCGATGCGGGAGCCTATCTGTCGCGGCTAATCGAGGAAGGCGTCCATGGGCGGATCGACGACCTGGCAAGGGACTGGCGCAGGCGTTACAGACTGTTCGACGTGGGATAGGGAGGGATCCCGAAGGAAGAATCCGGCAAGGCTATAGAATTCCGACCCTGTGCTGAAAGTCTTCCAATTCCCGTTCGAACTCCTCGCGGTTCAATTCCCGAATCTGCTCCTTATCGCGCTGAATGCGAAACACTGTCGCCTCCAAAAGCACCGTGCGCGGCTTCGGAAGTCCGGACAATTCATTATGCGCCAAAAAGCGGCGATAGTTGTTGAACCGTTTGACAACCCCCGAACCATTGACCCGAACGAAACCTACGTCGGGATCTCCGAAGGATACTTCGCAGTCGCGGAACTCACAGAAGCTGGCGATTTCTTCGATGCTCATACTGTTCTCCCGTTTTCAGAGGCGAGCTTCGCCCACGAAACTATACATTTGCGCGGGACGCCGTGCCAATTCGAAACGCTCTGCGGGGCCCCGTGAAAGCTGCACGAGGCCGGCGCCGAACCAGTCCCGGCTTTTCCGGGGCCTGGAACTTCTCGAGACTCGCAGCCCCTTTTCCAAGGGCAGTTCAGTTGGCAGCTGCATGGTGGCGAGCGGCTTCGGAGGGCCCAGCGGATTCGCTCTGCTAAACTCGGACTCATGGATGCAGCAGCGAGTCCTGATCGAACGGGCAAGCGGCCGGGCACCGGTCGCCGCTTGCGCGCCGATCAGGCCCTGCTGGGGGCGCATATGTCCATTGCCGGGGGGAAGCAGCTTGCGGTTCGAAGAGCCGTAGACGCTGGATGCAAAGTTCTGCAGATTTTCGTCAAGAATTCCAATCAGTGGAGCGCCCCCGAATTGCAGGAAGAGGAAGTTCACGCCTTTCGAACCGAGCGAAAAAAGGCGCGTCTTCGTGCAGTCGTCGCTCACAGCTCTTACCTGATTAACCTGGCAAGCCCGCAGGAGCCCCTGTGGAAACGATCCGTGAGCGCGATGCTCGACGAGCTCCGCCGTTCTGAACGCCTTCAGTTGAGTCATTTAGTGACGCATCCCGGCGCCCATGTAGGGAGCGGCAAGTCCGCAGGGATCCGCAGGGTCGCCGAGGCCATCGATCGCATTCACGAAGAGTGCGACGCTGATTTTCCCAGAATCGCTCTGGAAACTACGGCGGGGCAGGGGACATCGCTCGGGCATCGCTTCGAACACCTGCGGGATATCGTGTCGGCCTGCCGGAATCCGGAGAGGGTGGATCTGTGCGTCGACACCTGCCACGTGTTCGCCGCGGGCTACGACGTCCGCTCGGGGGAAAGCTGCCGACAGGTTTTTGAGGAGCTGGATCGCATTGTCGGGTTGCAAAAGCTGGCCCTGTTTCATTTCAACGACAGCAAGAAGCCGCTAGGAAGCCGCGTAGACCGTCACGAGCATATCGGAAAAGGCGCCATCGGAAGTGAAGGGTTCGAGTGGATCCTCAACGAGCGCCGTTTCTCGAAAATTCCAAAGATACTGGAAACTCCAAAGGGGGAGAACCTGGAATATGACATCGAAAACCTCCGATTGCTCCGTTCCTTGATTCAGGAGACTGAAGACTGATGCCTGGATTCTCACGCGACGAGAAGAGCGAGATCGTTCGGGAATTCTTTTCCGGCGCCAGTCCGGAAGATCTGCCCGTTTGCGGGCACTGCGGAGAAGAGTTCGACATCCGCCTGGATTATGCAGACGAATCGGTCCTGATTTGGGTTGACTGTCCAGGTTGCGCCAACGGCTTCAGTTGGCGGCCGCCTCCCGCTTCTTCCGACTGGCAGGCGCTTCATCTGAAATATTTTGTCGAAAGGGTCAGAGACGATCGACCCATCCGGTGCCCTTACGATGACTGTTTCGTCATCTCCTCGGAGTTTTCGGATGGAAGCATGGAGTTTCTTTGTCCATACTGCAATCGAAAAGGAAGGGCGCGGAAGGCGATTTCCTGAAGGAAATCCTGGCGAAATTCTGGACCAAAGGCGCGCGGGAGGGTTTCGGAGTTCGCTCTGGGACCAGCGCTTGGCGCCGGGCGGGGCTCTGCCGTTTCCCTCTCCGCAGCGCTCCGCGCTATTGCTTGACAGCCATTAAGACGGGAAATAAAGTATTTTAAGTGACTTAGTGCTCTAGTTCTCCAATGCTGCGCAGTTTGAGAGGGCATTTTCGGAAAACAGAGCGTTTAAATCGCTTCTGGAAGGATTGATGATAAAAGGTGGTTAAACAGGACATTGTCGCCCGGGTTGCGGACAGGCTCAAGATCACGAAAGTCACGGCTGAACGGGGCGTCAGCGCAGTCTTGGCCGCTTTGAAGTCTGCGATGCAGCGCGGGGAGAGAATTGAGTTGAGGGGATTCGGCGTCTTCGTGGTCAAACCGCGCAAGAGTGGAATCGGGCGCAATCCTAAAACGGGTCGAGAGGTTCCGATCCCGCCTGGCAAGACCGTTCGGTTCAAGCCCGGCAAGGAAATTCGGTTTGACGACTAGTCGATTCCTGAACCGAAAGCCGTTTCCTTTCCGCGCTGACGGCTTTCGCCCGCTCCGCCCGACTCCCAAATCGACGCATCGCGGAGCTTCAGTCGCGGTCCATATTCGAGGGATCCGGCCGGCCCTCGGCGCCCGGCCCGCAAAAATTCGAGTGAAAGGCTTCTTCAGGTTTGAGTCAGCCTGAGACCGAGTTCTTTCCAGTCCGGAACGGACGACCGCCGAGAATTTCGGCGCCGAATCCTCCGGAACGGCTAGTCGTTCCGACCGCGCTATTCTTTTTGACTTGCCTGACTACCCTTCTCGCAGGATTTTTCTTTCACCTGGAATTTACCAGCGCCAACCCGGAGGAATTCATGCGGGGGCTAAGTGGAGTCCTGAGCAGTCCGCTGCAGCTTCTTCATGGCCTGCCATTCTGCTTCACCATTCTCGTCATCTTGCTGGCCCACGAGATGGGCCATTACCTGACCTGCAAATACTATCGAATTCGGGCCACCCTCCCCTATGTGATTCCCGCGCCTCCGCCCTTTAATCCGTTTGGAACGTTCGGCGCTGTCATTCGAATCAAAAGTCCGTTTCGCACCCGCAAGGAACTGTTTGACGTCGGAGTTGCAGGACCGCTGGCCGGATTCGTATTTATCATTCCCGCATTGGTCTATGGAGTTTCCAACTCTCGAGAATTTGTGCTCGATTCGGCGCCCGGCGTATTTTGGCAGTTCGGAGAGCCGCTGTTGTTTCAATGGGCCACCGCGCTCCTTTTCGATGGAAATGGAAGTATCAGTCTGCATCCGGTGGGCTGGGCAGCCTGGTTCGGAATGTTGGCGACCAGCTTGAACCTGCTTCCCCTCGGCCAGCTGGACGGAGGGCACATGGCTTACGCCCTTGCAGGCGCCCGGGGCCATCGGATCGCTTCGGGGATGACCTTCGCAGCTTTGGTCGCCCTTAGCATCTACGCCTGGCCAATGCTGGGATACCTGCTTTTCGCTTTGATTCTGGTCTTTTTAGGATTCAGACATCCCGTTCCTATCGATGACCGGGCGGGTGTGGGGCCTTCCCGCATCGGCTTGGCCGTTCTGGCCTGGATCATTTTTGCGGCTACCTTCATTCCCGTCCCAGTGCAGATCGTCGAACACGTCGGGCGATTGTAAGACGGGTTCTGGGTTC
>CAZAEY010000181.1:0-6897 GCA_964484155.1 uncultured Acidobacteriota bacterium | reverse complement strand
CCTACCGCCCTCGGCGGGGACTTCGTACAGACCGGACCACCCGGTGCCGAATATGTTCTCAGCAGATCGTTCGCTACCCCTTGGCCGGGCGCGACTCGGTGCCGACCGGAAAGGGCGACTAGCCGAGATTTGGCACGCAGCAGGATCTCCGTGCCAGATCCTGCTGCGGCGTCGGATAGCTGCGCGCTTTACATCCACGCCGCTCTCCGACGCCTCGCGACGGTCCCGCGTGCAAGATCCGGGCTAGAATTCCAAGTCAGACCCAAATAGTCTGGCCACGGATCGAAGTCCTTTGAAAGGGAAATTTTTCCCATCTCCGGTCGGTACTGTGATCGGTTTCGCCGGCGGGAGAAGGGTCGCTTTTCCGAACTTCGCTGTTTTTGCCCGCCCGGGCTGTCTGCCGATCCAATTGCGGTTCTCACGCCGCCACATCACTTTGTAATCGGCGTCGTTGGAAAGATTCAATAGAACTGGCATCTGGATTGCATGAGTCCTTGCGAAAGGAAGCCGGAAAATGGAAAACGCACGGTACATGACAATAGATAGAGTAACTGGAATGCCCGTTCGAAACCCTGAAGGGGAACAGATCGGGCACATCGAGGACCTGATTTTCGACCCGGCGGGCACTCGGGATTCCGTGGCCGTCGTCGGTCTTGGAGGGCTCGAAGGGAAATGGTTCCTCGTGCCCTGGAAGGCAATGCATGTAGCGCGGGATGGGAAAAGTCTCGTGGTTCACACGACACGTGAAAGGATCGAGAAGGGGCCGGTCTTCGATCGGAGCCACCCTCTGCCCCAAGATGAAAGGGATTGGAGGGAGGCGGTTGATTCCTACTACGGGTTGCAGCACGACGGGAGAGCCGGGAGAGAACCATTTCCTCGCCGGACGTTTTCTCCTGCACCCAGGAGTCGGTCCAGAATTTTTCCGATCCTTACGATCGCCGTAGTCCTGGTGGCGGGGGCGCTGGTTTATGCGATGTTTACGGAAAATTGGCCTACTTCGCCAAGCTCGGTTCGAGCGGCCGCCGCAGCCGTAAAGGAGGCCTCGGAGAACGCGGCCACCACGGCCAGGGTGAAGGCCGCTCTGGCGCTTTCCCAGCGGGTCTCAGCCTTTTCTGTAAACGTCGACACTGACAACGACGTGGTCACGCTCCAAGGACGGGTGCAATCGGACGAGGTCAAACGCCTCGCGGGCGATATCGCATCAGACGCTGCCGGCGACAAGCTGGTCCGCAACCGGCTCATTGTGGATGCGGAAACGCAGCCCCAGACTGAATCGGACGACCTTGTTCAGCGAGTCGTCGATCTGGAAATTCGAGCGGACGTAGACACCGCCTTGAGAAGTGACCCCGACTTGGAGGATACCAATATCCGCGTCGACGTGAGAGGGCGGCAAGTGACGCTGGAAGGGTCCGTGCAGTCGGAAAGTCAGAGTCGGCGCGCTGAGGAACACGCCCGAAGCGTGGAAAGGGTGACAGGAGTCGACAACCGGCTCAGCGTGTCGAACCGGGACTCTTAACTCGCAGCTCTCACGCCAGTCCTGATGCGCCGCCGTTCGGCATGCAGACGCTGCAGCACCTGCGGCTGGGCTCCAACAGGTTCCGGGGCCGTTGCCGACGGAGCTGGCGTAAATGGCCGGATTGAAGACTCTGGACCTATCGACGAATCTCCTGCAGGGGCGAATTCCCCCGAGACTTTCACCGGGCTGGCCTTCCTGAATCCGGGGGCGGAAACCGCAGAGATCAGCCTGACCGTGCGCGATCGAAACGGATTCGTAACGGGACAGGGGCAATTGAGTCTGGCCGGCGGAGCGCGTCGATCGCAATTGCTGTCGGAACTGCTCGAGAGTCCGCTGATTCAAACCGGCGGCTACCTTCGCGTGGAATCGACCCATCCCATCATGGTCCAGGAGATGTTCGGCGACTCCGCTCTGAATTTCGTCTCCGTCGTCCCGCCCACCGTCATCGAGTGACAGAGCATGACCCGCACTCGCCTGAGGCGCGGACGGGCCTAAATCCCGCCGGCCCGGATGGGCCCGCTTCGTGCGCCTTTGCGTGCGAAGAGTTGCTTCAGCCTCCGGCGTCCGAGCTGACGCCTTCAGTTTGCCAAATCGTTTGACAGCCGCGAGATGTGCTGCTAGATTATTAGCACTTCTAGCTTGCGGGAGAAGGGATCTCATGCTCTGGGCTTCGGAGTGAAGGGGCTGCCCACGGCTCCGTCCAGATTTCAGCGGGACCGATGCCATGAATTCTTGGCTTTGTGCGAAAGAGAAAATGATTCCAGAGGTTCTCGGACCCACTGCGAATTCCGCAGGCGAGGGCGGAGTTCCTAACCTTGTCCGGGTGACAGGCCAAGGGTTTATCCAACGAAACCGGATTTTGCCTTTCCTTCTGATATTGTTCGCCATGAGCGCGACGGTCCTGATGGCGGGGGCAGGGCAATGGAAGTTCATCGGAGGGCCGACGGGCGGACCGATCCGCCATCTGGTTCAGGACTCGGGTAGCCCGGAGGTCCTTTTCGCGATCGGAGAACCTCTGAAAGGGGGCATCTGGAAAAGTTCGGATCGCGGCTTGAACTGGGCGCCTTGGAGCTTGCGCAGCGAGGATGGCACCGTCTACGATTTCGCCGTCGATCCGCGAGACTCCTCAACCAGCTTCAAAGGGACTGGATCTGGCATTTTCCGCTCGCAGGACGACGGAAGCAGTTGGGAGAAGATCACACCCGTTGAGGGGGTTCGTGGAGTTCACTTTATTGCTCTCCACCCTGCGGCGCCGGGACTCGTATACGCTTACATGCGGCGAGACTTCCAATCCGGGATCTGGAGAAGCGAGGATGCGGGCGACAGCTGGACGCCGCCGGAAGAAGGTCTCGGAAACGTGTCGGCCATGGCAGTTTCCCCTGACGATCCCTCCACCCTATTTGCCGGGACCCAGCTGGGTAAGATTTTCAGAAGCACCGATGCTGCCGTCAGCTGGTCTCCCGTAGATCTGGGGGAGTCGGGGTTCGTGCGGACCTTGGCATTCGACCCGGCGGATCCTTCCGTCATTTATGCCGCATTTGCTCACGGGGTCTTTCGAAGCTCGGACCGAGGAGACACTTGGACGGAAGTCGGCGTCGAGGATGTATCTTTCACCGGAGTGAGGGTTGCATCCGATGGAACCGTTTACGCTTTGACCGATACGGAGCTGTATCGATCTTTGGATCGGGGGGCCGCATGGTCGCCAATGCAGCTGCAGCAGGGACTGACGGATCTGATTTCCGATTTCGAGCAACCCGGATTGCTGTTCGCCGCAACTTCGAACGGCGTATTCAGACAGGAGTTTGGAGAACCATGGGTCGCTTCGAACGACGGACTGGAAAACGCTCCCTTGTACAGCCTCGCCGTCCACCCGAATTCGCCTGAGATTTTCTTCGCGGGGGGCGACGGTGCCGTCTTTCGTTCCGATGACAGGGCGGAGACCTGGACGCGGTTTGCCTTCCCGGTGGATCCCAGCTCGCCGTCGAGCGCAAACGTACGTCACATCGTCTTCGATCCGCACGATTCCGAGACCCTCTACGCTGGTTCGTTCCAAGGAGTCTTTCGCAGCCGGGACGGCGGCGTTGACTGGGAGACCGTCAATTCAGGACTCGAAAATCTGCACGTTCGGGCGCTGCTGGTCGACCCGAACCGGCCTGGAAGGCTTTACGCGGCTATGGGTGAAGAGCTATGGGCTGGAACCTTTCCCATAGGCTCAACGGGAGGCGTCTTTCGCAGCGACGACGGCGGAGACAACTGGGTGGCGGGTGCCCTGCAGGGGAACTTCGTTCAATGTCTGGCCCTCGATTCGGTGAACGACCTGCTACTCACATTTCGGAAAAAGAGCGAGGACGGCGGTCTCACCGTCACTGACTTCGACAATGCGCAACACCCATGGCCTGTCGGAGGCTGCCAGTCGCTGCAATTTCACCCCACGGAATCGGAGGCGCTCTACTTGACCAATCTCAACGGCGTCTTCAGATCGGAGGATGGAGGGCGCACCTGGCGCTCGCTCAATGCGGGTTTCGACAATGCGAGTCACTTTTCAATCCAGCTTGCCTTCGCTCGTGACGATCCCGAAACCCTGTACGCGACCACCGGTCCGGGAGTCTATCAGAGTAGGAATGGCGGCCGCAGGTGGTTTCCGATCACCGGCGGACTTCCCCGACATCCGTTGAATTGCATCGCAGCGGACCCCTTGGATCCCTTCAGCGCGTTTTCGTGCCCCCGTTCAGGCGGTTTGGCGCATTACTCATCCATTCTTCCAGGACCGGAGAATCTGCGTCATGCTGCATTTTCCGCCGTCTTGACCGCCGGCGACGAGTTCACCGGCGTCGCATTGACGAACATGGGGCTGGAAGCTGCAGACGTGCAGCTGACGGCACTGGGAGCCGGAGGAGAAATCTCACCGGCAGAAACGGATGACAACCCGGTCCTCATCCAGCTGGCCCCCGGGCAGCGGCGCGCCTTCCTGGCGCGCGAAGTCTTCGGCGAAGGCGTGGACGACGCCGACGCCGCACGCTGGTTCCGGGTCGACAGCTCGACCCCTGATGTCATCGTTCTGCAGTCGCTCGGAAAATTCGACCTTTCGGCCCTCAGCGCGTCGGCGCTGGACGCGCTCGGGCTGAACGAATTCGCTCTCACGGAAATCGTTCCCGACGGCTCGACGGTGCTGCATTTCGCCAACCCCAATCCGCAGGCGGTGCAGGTGGCGATGACCCTATTTTCGGCCGCCGGCGCGCCGAGAGGCGACGCCGCCGTGTTCGAGATCCCGCCTTTCGGCGTCGTCCGGAAGGAGTTGGAAGAAATCGCAGGCGGGGCCGACATCGAGGACACGGACTTTCTAATAGGAGGGAGCGCACAGCGCATCATCCCGATCTCCTTGATTCGGCCGAACAGCGGGGATTTCTCCACCGTTCCCTTTCTAGACCGAAGCGCCGGCGCCGCCGCGCTCTTGGCGCCCCACTACGCCGTGGGCGACTCCTTCGTGACGGAATTCTTCTTCATCAATGTCGACGGCAACTGTCAGATTCCAGCTTCGGTCCATCTCCGGCTTTACCGTGACGACGGGGTTCAGATGGGCGCCAGCAACGTGCAGATCCCGTGCCGGCGAAGCGCAGTCATTAGAGACCCTGGTTCGTTCGGAGACTTCGGCGAGGACGGTTTTTCAGGCTACGTCGCCATCGAATCCAGCCAGCCGATCGGGGGCACGGTGCGTTATCGGGGCGAGGGCCCATTTGATTTTCTGGGAGTATCTCCTCTGGTCTCCTCCTTTTCGAAAGAGTTCGTCGTCAATCATCTGGTCGCCTTCGGCGGCGATTTCATGGGCGTCGCGATCGTCAATCCAACCGAAGAACCGGCGGAAGTTCGCATGGAGGCGTTTGACCCATCGGGCCAGCTCATCGCCTCTTCCGTGCAGGCACTGGCGCCGGGGCATCGCGCCAGCCGCCTGTTGACCGAGCATCTGCCGGAGTTGTCGGGCGCGCAATTGCTTGGAGGATACGTCACGATCAGCTCGGATCGGGAGATCGCCGCGTCGGTCATCTACGCCCCCAGCCGCCTGACTTCTTTGATGCCGGTGCCCGTCCAGCCGCTTCAGGACCAATGAACTCGCGCAACTCGGGAAATCGCTTCTCGAACGAGGCGTGATCGTTTCCGAGCTCCTTAGTCGGTCTTCGGGACGGGACCCGCCGGGGCGCGGCATGCATCTATTCGCGCCGAAGGAATTGCTCTAGCTCACTGAGCTGGAACTTCCCTTAGCCCGGATTTCTCACACTGCTTTTAATGCGGCGGCGGAAAACGACGCGCCTGCTGCGTTGCCGCTCCTCGGGACACAGGATTCAGATGTCAGAAGTCAAAATCCAGAATCCAGAATGGCTGGTTCCTGATTCAAGCCTTTTGATCACAGTGACTGCTCGAACCCTGAACCCTGAACCCATCAGCAGGCACAACGATGCTCTGCTCGAGAACCCGCTCCCCGCCCGGCAGCGTGCGGGAGGAATCCACCACCTTGGACTCCGAGGCCTCCGTCACGGCGCCCGCCGCCGCAGCCAATCCGACGATCAAACACACGACGAACCCTTTTCCTGCCGTCAACTTATTCACGGATTTCTTCCTCCCTTGACCCCGCGACGCCGGCTTTCACAATGCCAAGACTCGGGAAGCATGTCGCATGCATCGCCGCAAAATCGAGTCCGCGTTCCGCGCGCAGTTGCCTGACCCCTTCCGCCGGCCCAGACGACGGAACGAATCAACATTGCCGAAATTCTTTGATTGAACATTCAATCAAATTTAATGACGATGAAATCATTCTGTCGATGACAATCTTTCGCTTTCGCATCGTCATTTGCACCCAGCGTCTCAAAGGAATAGGGAAGAGGATCGGCCGCATGCCGCTCGGAAGGGGTGAAGCCGGCTAGCCGTCTACCGGAAATTTTCGACCAGCATCATGTCGCCGCCCCCTTAGGTCCTGCCTGACGACCAGAATCGTTGCGCCATCTTGAGAGACGGTGAACCCGGTCCGTCCGTGAGTTTCGATTCCGCAATCGTCCGGATGGAGCGGTCCGCAAAGCAATTGACCAGATCTGTGTTCAGTAGTGAACAGACTCCCCTTACCCCTTTGGAGTACAAATAGAAACCAGTCGAACAACGCGAGGGCTGAAGTCACTGTGGCGGATCTTGTTAAATTCGGCCGGAGCAACAGATCAGAAGACCTAACAAAGGAGAATTCAACATGTCACCGGAAAAATGATGCGGTGCTGGGTGTTTACACGGATTATTCAGCGGTTGAAAACGCCGTTGATGTTTTGAGGGAGGCTGGATTTCGGAACAGGGAGAAGGCAACTCAACGCCCGGACGAAATTCAGCTCGAATGTACGGAATGG
>CAZAEY010000180.1:0-6946 GCA_964484155.1 uncultured Acidobacteriota bacterium | reverse complement strand
TCCGGCTCTGGGAGACCGACGACTCCTGGGCCGAGTATCGGACCGCGCCGCCGCCCGCCGAAGATTCCCGGTGAATGATCTCGACCGGCCCAGCTCTGGCCCGCCCGGGCCGGCAGGATTAACCCATCCGAGCGTCGCGCAAAGAATCGCGCCCGAGGCCGCTCCCACCTTCGGGAAGCCGGCGTCAAAACGGAGCCCCGACCGGAAGGGAGGGGACTGCTCCAGAGGCGCTGGCGCTTGAAGCGATCGTTCCGGAGCGGGACGTTTTTGTGTCCCTCGACTCCCGTCGAGGCTCTTCGGCGACTCGTTTCGGGGTCGCCCGCGCGGGCGCGTAGCCCGGTCGCCGGGCTGGGTCTCATTTTTTCCGGCTGACTTACATCGACATGTATGCAGGTCCAACCCCATTTTCCCTCCGGCGTGTTCACTACTGTCCCTTTCTCACTGCGGCGAGTTCACTACTGTCCCTTATCTCACTGCCCTCAGATCCATTGCCAAGATTAAAGCCGAGCCGGAACAAGGGACGGCGAAAGTCAACAATCAGCCCCCCTCCAAGGGCGGTATCGGAGATTGATTCGTTGCGAACGCCCGATTCGGTCAATGCGCCTCCAAATGTCGCAGCGAGCACCATCGTGAAAGCCTGAACGGGGGCGCCTCCTTCGCCATAAAATGCGACGCCGAAAAGCGAGGTGGCCCCATTTGCGACGCTTCCTGTCCGGAAGTTGCGATGTTCTAAGAGAACCGCTTCTTCGGAAATCCTGTCCGGATCGTTAAAGACTTCGATTTGACCTGAGGCCGAGGCAAAGGCCAGGGAAAACACGCCGGAGGCAATGATGAGGCTCCGAAAGGGATTCCGGTTCGATTCAAAAATTGATGTTTCTTCCTGCTCCCCCCTTTCGATGACGCCGCTCGAAGCGACGGCTGCGCGCCGCTTTGAGTTTACAGTCCGTGGTGGCGGTCCGGACGCGCCGCGTTGCCGCTGAATCAGGTTTTGAGACAGCCCCGTCAGTCTTCGATCAGTGCATTGACAGACTCGAACAGGCGATCGTTGAACTGCTCGATCGACTCTTCCGGTTTCGGTTGGACCGGTTTCCCAAAGCGAACCGTAATGGGGTGAAGCCGGATCTTGTTCGAACCTCGTCGCCAGGCCTGGAAGGCTCCTGAGATTCCAACCGGAACGGCTGGAACCTGAAGCTGCGTGGCCAGAATTGCCGTACCCTTGCGAAACGCCTTCAATCGGCCGTCGATCGAACGCTCGCCTTCCGGGAAGACGATCAGCACCCGGTTCCGGCGCAGTCCTTCCGCCGCCATCCGCAGAGCTTTTCGCAGTTGGCGGTCCGAATCGACGGGAATGACCTTGATCAATCGACCGAAAAAGCCCAGGATCCCTTTCCCAAAATAGTCGGAATACCCCAGCGAATAAGACTGCTGAATGATCCCTGAAGGCAGAGGGGTGACGACGACCAGCGCGTCCAGAAAGCTGACGTGGTTCGGACAGATCATGAAGGGGAGTTGTCTGGGAAGATTTTCCTTCCCCTCCACTTTCAAGCGAAAGAAGATCTTCAAGAGCAGCCAAACCACCCGCGCAAGGAAGACATACGCCCATTCGACAAAGGATCTTCGGCGAAGCCGGTCTCTAGCTGTCGCCCGCTCTTCTTCCGTCAGCTCTTCGTTCAGGATCTCGTTCCAGGACTTCTTGGCGCCCGGCTGTTCGGCCGCGCCCTCGGAGAGCTTCTCCTGCAGCAACTCGGTGACGTTTTCAACGGTAAAAAGGCGGGATGCCTCCTCGTCGGTGACTTCAAACTGAAAGATGTCCTGAAGATTGGCCAGAAACTCGACCCGCTCGAGAGAATCGAGGCCGATATCCAGCTCCAGATTCTTTTCGGGCCGGATGACCGCATTTTTCTTAATCTGGCGAATTTCTTCGAAGACGCGCGCCTCCGCGGGATTCCTTGGTTCGGCATCCTCTTCTACAGGCCCCTTCTGAGGCTCGGATTGGCGCCTGTCCTTCAACAGTTGTTCGATCTCAAATCGCCGGATCTTGCGGGTCGTCGTCCGCGGAAGCGGATTCTGCCAGATGTCGAAGCTGCGCACTCTCTTGTGAGGCGGCAGCTTCTGGGACAGGCTTTCCATCATGTATCGAATCATGTCGCCGGCATTGACGACCTGCTCCTTTTTTGAGAGCTCGAAATCGGGAACGATCACCGCATGCAGCCTTTCCTGCTCCTGGTCGCCGACGTCGCTGATCCCGACCACGCAGATCTCTTTGATGAATTCGCAGTGCTTCTGATAGAACTGCTCGATCTCTTCGGGATAGATGTTCTTCCCGGAACTCAGGACGATCACATCCTTCTTCCGGCCGGTGATGTACAGCGCTCCATCTTCGGAAAGGTAACCGAGGTCTCCGCTGTGCAGCCATCCTTCAGAATCGATGGTTTCCCTGGTGGCTTCGGGATTCTTGAAATACCCTTGCATGATGTTCTCGCCTCGGATCAGCACTTCCCCGCCCCCTTCGTCGCCGTTCCCGCCGATCGCTATTTCGACGTGAGGTAGGGGGAAGCCGACTGATCCGATCGGATTGCGATGGGGCGAGGTCATGGTGGCGACCGCTCCGGTCTCCGTCATGCCGTAAGCCTGAACGATGGTGAATCCGAGATCTCGAAACGTCTCCGCAACATCTTTATCGAAGCGGGCGCCTCCTACCCCGAAGATCCGAAACCGAGGTCCGAACTGCCGGTGGATCTTGCCGAAGAAGAGCTTTCCGGGGTTCCATCCCAAGCGGCGGTTGCAGAATCGAGACAATGCAAGCAGACGGTGAAACAGAAACCGCTTCAACGGCGACTGCCTGGAGACTTCCTGAAGAATTCGACGGTGCACCAGGTAATAGAATTGCGGGACGACGACAAAGATCGTAACCCCTTCTTCGCGAAACGCCTTCAGAATCCTCTGCGCGTCGATCGCGTCCAGGTAGGTGACCCGTGCGCCGCAATACAGCGGGATGACGAAGTTCACCATCAGGGCCAGAATATGGTAGAGGGGGAGGACTCCGAGGAGGTTGTCCTGGTCGCCGACCTCGACGCGCCGGAGAATCTCCACCACGTTTCGGTACACGTTCCGAAACGACAGCACGACTCCCTTCGGATTGCCGGTCGTTCCGCTGGTATACATGATCAGGTTCGGATCGTCCAGATCTCTCGAAACCAATGGCATGGAAGCGTCTTCAGCCGGCGACTCCCGGACGATGCGGGACCATTCCGGATATTCGCCTCCGCATTCGCCAACGACAAGCAAAGGAAGCTCCTTTTCCAGGATCTCCCGGATTTCCTTGACGGCCGGCAGAGTCTCCGTCGAACAGATCAGGAAGTCGCACTCGGAGTGTTCCACCAAGCCCGCCAGCGTTTCGGTGTCATGCTGGATGTCGAAGGGAACCAGCACCGATCCGGCGCTTTGGGCGGCTAGAAAAGCAATCCCCCACCGCGGGTGATTTTCCATGATGATGCCGACGGTGCTGTCCGGACCGATTCCGGACGACTGCAGGTAACGGCTGATCGAGCGGATTTCCTCCCCCACCTGCCGGTAGGTGAACGTCTCGCGTCCGGATTCGCTCAGAAGTTCAAACGCAATCTGGTCGGCAACTCCGTCGAGGTTCTGGCGAAACTTTTCGAAAAAGTCCAGCGTCATGCGGTTCAATTCTCGGGGATCCGGTCAGGCAAGCTCCTCATCTGCAAAATCGACCGTCATTATAGCCCGTTCGCCGGGTTGAGGCGAGAATCGCCGCTGATTCCGGCCGCGATTTGACCCGGCTGGCGGAAGCAAGGCAAACTAAAACCGCATATGCGGGAGTTGCAGGCCATACTGTTCGATCTGGATGGAACATTGATCGATTCTTCCGAGACGATCTGCGCCTCCTTTAACCAAACCCTGCTGCAATTCCGTTATCCGCCGGCGCCGAAGGATCGCGTCCGGCGCATGATCGGCCGGCCATTACGCGAAATGTTTCGGATCGCGACGGAGGCGTCCGACGATCGGATCGAAGACATGCTGGCCTGTTACCGGGAAACCTTCGGACCGTTGGTCCCTTCCCTGATGCGGCTCTTTCCGGGGGTGGCCGAATTGATCCCCCGGCTTTCAACCTTCTATTCACTTGGGGTGGTGACTTCCCGTAGCGGCGAGGGGACCCGCCGGATTCTGGCCGCTTTCGACCTGACGCCCCACTTTGGTCCGATCGTAGGTATCGAGGACGTCATCCGCTCCAAACCGGATCCCGAACCCGTGCACACGGCGCTTTCGATGCTGGCCATAGAACCCGCTGGAGCAGTCATGGTCGGTGACACGGTCGACGACATCGCCGCCGGGAGAGAAGCCGGAACGCGGACTGTCGGAGTGGCGACCGGTCCGAACTCGGCCGAGGAACTGCGACGGGCGGGCGCCTGGCGCACGATCGACACCTTGCGGGAAATCGATGCGGTTCTGCGCTTGCAGCGAGACGGGGTCGAAGTTTCAGGCGGCGGACATGAGTGAAACCAGTTGGACAGGGCTGCTGGAAGATCTCCGGAGAAGCGAGGAAGAGGTCTCCCAGGGGGGCGGCGCCGAAGCGATCGATAAGCAGCATGCCAAGGGGAGGCTGACTGCGCGCGAGCGAATCGACCAGTTGATCGATCCAGGGGACCGTTTCTTCGAGCTTGCGCTGTTTGCCGCATATGGAATGTACGAGGAATGGGGAGGCGCGCCTTCGGCGGGCGTCGTTACGGGGTTGGGCCGGGTCCACGGCCGGATCTTCATGATGATCGCCAACGACGCAACCGTCAAGGCGGGCGCCTTCTTTCCGATGACGGCCAAGAAAGTGCTGCGGGCGCAGCATATCGCGATGGAAAACCGGCTCCCCCTGATCTATTTGGTCGATTCGGCCGGCGTGTTTCTGCCGCTGCAGGATGAAATTTTTCCGGATCAGGACGACTTCGGAAGGATCTTTCGCAACAATGCCCGCATTTCGGCCGATGCGATCCCGCAGATCGCCGCCATCATGGGACCGTGCGTTGCCGGAGGAGCGTACCTTCCAGTCATGTGCGACCGCATTCTGATGACCGAGGGAAGCGGTCTTTACATCGCCGGGCCCTCGCTCGTCAAAGCGGCCATCGGACAGAACCTGGAAAGCGACGAACTGGGGGGCGCGAAGCTGCACGCCCAATTGAGCGGGACCATCGACTTCCGGGAAAGCGACGATGAAACGTGCCTGTCCAGGGTTCGCGACCTGGTGGCGGCGATGAATCCTGAAACGGTCCGCCCAGCCGGAGACGCCCCGGAAAAGGCGCCGGCGCGCGACCCGAAACAAGCATACGAACTCATGCCCGTCGACCCTTCGAAGGAGTACGACATTCGGACCGTTTTGGAAACGATCGTCGACGGCGGAAGCTTTACGGAATACAAGGCGGAGTACGGGAAGACTCTCGTGTGCGGCTACGCCCGCGTGGCAGGCCGGGCGATCGGGATAGTGGCCAACCAGAAAACGCACGTGCGTACGCCCGGGAAATCGATTGAAGTCGGCGGCGTCATTTACCCCGAAAGCGCGGACAAAGCCGCCCGGTTCGTCATGGACTGCAACCAGAATCGGCTCCCCCTTGTCTTTTTCCAGGATGTCAACGGGTTTATGGTGGGCCGGGACGCCGAAATCTCCGGAATCATCCGCTCCGGGGCCAAGCTGGTCAACGTGGTCGCCAACAGCGTGGTTCCGAAAATCACGATCGTAATCGGCGGCAGTTTCGGCGCCGGCAACTACGCCCTTTGCGGTAAAGCCTACGATCCCCGCTTCATCTTCGCCTGGCCCACCTGCCGATATGCGGTCATGGGCGGAGAACAAGCGGCCAAGACGCTGCTGGACCTGCGAGTGCGACAGCTCAAGAAAGAGGGCAAAAAGATCGACGCCGAAGTCCGCAATGCCCTACTGGAGGAAATTCAGTCCCGCTACGGCGAACAATTGGATCCGCGGTATGCGGCGGCACGTCTGTGGGTGGATCGCATCATCGAACCCCACCAGACCCGCGAAGCTCTCCGCGTGGCCCTCGACGCGGTTTCCGGCAACACCCGCCTTCCCGAATTCAAAACGGGAGTGCTCCAGGTCTAGAAGTCTGTATGCGGGCGTCTGATTCTGGATTCGAGGTTCAGCGGTTTCGAGGTTCCTAGGCGCCGGGTGCTGAGTGCTTAACATCCCCATTTCACAAATACGGTGACGAATGTGGCGAGCGCGACGGGCCCGAGTCCGCGAAGCGACGGGATTGCTCCGCAGTTGCCAGGCGTCAACAGCCCGTGCTGAAGGTCCTGATGCGCGCAAGTGATTCGTTTCCCGTTCCCTCGGTTGCCCGCAGGGTAGATCGAGAAGGGTATCGTTTCCGGGCTTTGTTTGGTTTGGCTGGCTTGGATTAGGCCGATACCCTTCTCTCAACCTTGCACCCAGGAGGATTGGTAGGACTTCCTGGATATCGCTGCAGACTCTAACATGGGCTTCCGACATTTTTTTGACTGGCGTCAAAAAATCACGTCAGCCGCTTAACCGACCAGTTCGACGGTGAAGTCGTGGGAGTCCAGAACGGCGTACACGTTTCGCAGCGCCAGCGACAGGTACGGGTCGTCCTCCGCAGGGGGCTTTTTTTGAACCGACTTTCGAATGAAATCGGAGTTGGTTCTGAGGATTCTTTGATCCAGATCGACCTCCACCCAGTGGTCCGCCGCACGGGCGGGCGGCTGGGAGCCGACCTCCATCGTGTACCCAAGGAGCTTCAAGATGGCCACTTCCCGCTGCGGCGCCTGAAGAACGTCCCCGACGTACTGCACCATATCCGCCGCCATCCAGCCATGGTTCACGAAAAACAGCGTGTAGCAGCGCCCTTCCGTCTGAAGCGACAGAGTTCCGGTCACGGGTTCGGCCTTTGCAGTCATGCTTTACATTCTAGCC
>CAZAEY010000179.1:0-7045 GCA_964484155.1 uncultured Acidobacteriota bacterium | reverse complement strand
AGGCGCCGCCGCGCCGCCGTGTCGATCAGCGCTTCGAGGCCGAGGCGCACGGCGGCCGTCTTGGTCGGAGCGCCCGACTCCCGCATGGCCCGCTCAAGGAGATCGGGATCGAGTTCAAGCGTCGTTCTCATGCATAAATAGTCGCATGATTTATATGCATTTTCAACTCCGAGTAGGGGCCCTCGGCTCAGGGCTCGGCGTACTCGACCAGCAGCCAGGCCACCACCGCGCAGGCTACGGCGACGCGAATCGCGTTGCGGCGCATCAGCAGAGATCCCGAGCTGGATCGAGACTCTGATACTGCGGCAGGCCCCGCCCCGATCCAGCGGAAAAAATGCGGTGCGCTTCTCCCTATTTGGAACCTCGGCATTGCTGCAATGGGCCAGATTTAATGCGACAAACGAAGGGTTAGCGCATCCTTTTGTTTCATACGTCCAAGGGAACGCCATCGGAAGAGGATTCGAAGCCGCATGCAGGCTTCAATCCTGTACGACGTTCTTGAATGGAAAGTGTGCACTCCTTGACGTAAAGTCGAGAAGACTCTTCAGGACGGATGAAATCAAGGAAACATCACGACAGCCAACGATGAGTGCAAACTCGGCGTCTAAATGAAATCAGGAAAGGGGGGAGAACTGGAGAAAAGCGGAATTGAGTGATGGAATGAAAGCGATCTTTTCGCAGTCCGTCATCGCAACTGTATTTTTGATTCTTTTTAGCACCCGCCCGGCGTTTCCCCAGATTGAAATCTTTGACGACCTCAACCGGTTCTCCGATGAAGCGCTGAAGCTCGAATCGAGATTCGTTTACGGAATTTCAATCAACGAGGCAGTTTCGGCCCTCGGCGTCAGCTTCCGCGGAGTAACGAACACGAGAGCCGTCAGCCATCAAATTGTCATTCCTTTGCGCCAGATTCCAAACATTGAAGAGACTTTCAGGCAAGAAGGAGCCGACGGAGGAGCTCCTGCGGGTCGGTCTTTCACCGCTTTCAGCGAGCAGTGTTGGGTTTGCCCCTTCGGGTCTGAAAATGAATGAAAGCGATTGATTAAAGGCCCGTCCATTGTCTTGCATGGGGCTGTCAAGCGTTGAAAGTCAAAGACAAGGATTACGAAAGCGGGCCCCCGGACAGTGGAAAGGGATTTTGGGCTGGAAGGTTCCGCGAGGCAGGTAAAAGCAATGGGAATTCCGTTTGTCTCTATGGTGCGAGCGAATCGGACTGGTTTCGTTGAAGCGCTGCACGTGCTGACGCTTTTCAGCTTCGCCGCGGCTCAGCCCATTTATGACATTCTGGCGCGGAATCCTGAGTTTCTGATCGCTCATCGCGTGGGGACGGCGGATCTGCTGCTATTGGTATTCGTGGTGAGCTTTCTTGGGCCGGCGGGAGCGATTCTAGTCCTGAATGGGATCCGTCGACTGAGCCCGAAGAGCCGGCGGACCGCAGTTGCAGTTGCAGTCGCCATCCTGACGGCCGCCATCTTCTTGCCTCCGGTGAAGTTGCTTCCGGACTGGTTGTACGGGCTGAGAGCGGGCGCCGCACTGCTGGCGGGAGCGCTGTTCGCTTGGTCGTACGCGCGCTTCCCTCGCGTTCGCGGATTTGTCACGGCTCTCTCTCCAGCGGTGATTCTATTTCCCATATTCTTCCTCGCCCAAAGTCCTTTCGTCGGCAGTTTTCCGGAACGTGAGACAGTTGACTATTCAAGCCAGATTGAAGCATCCGCGCCCGTCGTGTTCGTCGTGTTCGACGAACTGCCGACAACATCGCTGATGGACGAAGAAAGGAACATCGACGCCGACCGCTATCCGAACTTTGCAAGAATGGCCAGCCGGGCCACCTGGTATCGAAACGCCGTCTCGGTGGCGGACAACACCACCCGCGCACTGCCCGCCATCGTTACCGGCAACTATCCGAAAGAGGGGGCGCTGCCATTGGCGGACGATCATCCCGACTCGCTTTTCAGCCTGTTTGGAGGACGCTATCGCCTGAACGTGCTCGAGCCCGCCTCGGGTCTCTTTCCGGGGCCTGAGGTATCTACCCCGCAAACCTCGACTCGGCGGGTCCAGTTCGCATTGGACGTCGGCTTGATCTACCTGCATCTCATCGCGCCTCAAAAGGTCTCCAGAAAGGTGCTGCCTCCGTTCCGACACGCATTGAAAGGATTCGGAGATCCGGGTTTCTGGATGCATCAACGATGGCTATGGGCTCTATCAAAGGAGCGCCCGCAGGAATGGCTCGATTTTGTGGAAAGAATTCCGAATCAAAGAGAAACGGATCTTCCTTCCCTGAATTTCGCCCACGTTCTTCTTCCCCACAGCCCGTTTCAGTACCTGCCTTCCGGAACCAGATACACCAATGATGTGAGATCCTCTACGCCGGAGACGGGCCGGTGGGAGAGCGACGAGCAGGCGATTCGCGTCTATTATCGGCACCTTTTGCAGTTGGGATTCGTCGATCGCCTGTTGGGGGAGCTGATCGACAAGCTTGAGCGCATCGGCCTGTTCGATCGCGCTCTAATCGTCATCACGGGAGATCATGGAATCAGCTTTCGTCCGGGCGACTCTTACCGAGCCCTCAGCGCCACCAATGTCTGGGATGTCGTCGCTACGCCGCTTTTCATCAAAGCCCCTGACCAGCAAGAAGGACGAATCGATGACTCTGAAGCGTTGTCGATCGATATCCTGCCCACAGCGGCCCGCCTCCTGGGCATAGAGCTGCCATGGGAGACCGACGGGCGTCCGCTTCCGGCGGCCGCCTCCCCCGGGTTCAGGGAATTCAGGGTCTACTCCGATTCCTCCTCAGAAGAGTTGCAGGGGTTTCAGAGGGAAGGTGGCTGGTACGTTTTCTCGAGGGACGCGGAACCGCTGCAGGCCTCGCTGGAAAGGAAGCTGGAGCTTTTCGGCAGCGGCGCACAAGAGGACGGATTCTTTTTCCCTGTGTTTGGAGAACCGTTTCTAGGTCGTCCTTTGAACAGATTTAAAACAGCCCGCGCCCGAAACGTGACGGTAGAATTGGAACACCCGAACCTGCTGGGACAAAGGTGGCCGCGCGATAACTTCATAAAAACTCGCCTCTCCGGACGCATTCGGTTTTCGGAAAATAAGATTTCCATCCGGCGACTGTTGATCGCAGTCGACGGAGTTCTCTGCGGAGCGGCCCTTCCGGATTCGGGAGGCCGATTCGGAGCGGTATTGCCGGACAGCGCTTTTTCGAAAGGCGGAAGCGAGATTCGGCTGTTCATCGATCCGGCAGAGGGCAGTGAAAAGTCTCGTGATTCTTTGCAATGGAAGCTCTTGGAAGTGTCGAAGCCGCTCGTCATTTCTTGAAGCTTCAGACGAATGGAGCGAAACCGATGTGGATGCGCAAGCCCACCGAGACGCCCGACGACGGGAACCCTCCGAAAGCGTCGGGCCAGTCGATCGACCATAGAGACATCGAAATGAAGAGTCGGTACCGATGGAGACGCATTCGATTCATCAGCCTGGCATTGGTCGCCGTTGCGTTGGCTTCCGAGCGTTCTGCGCACGCCTATATTGATCCCGGCACAGGGAGTTACCTATTTCAGATTGCGGTGGCTTCGCTTGCCGCGGCGGCTTTTACGATAAAGGTCTATTGGCGCAGAATTCGCTCGATCGTTCGTTCGTCAAAAGAGAAACGGAGAGAAAGGGAGGAGTCTAAGCAATGAGCGTTCCCGAAGGCCGCGACTACGGGTCCTTTCGGGATCCCGCCGGCCACGTTTTCAAACGTGACGGTACGCTCTTTCGGCAGGTCAATTCAGTTTACAAGGCGCATTACGAACGACTCATGAGTTCCGGGCTTTACGACCGCCTGGCCAGCGACGGACTGCTTATCCCGCATGCCGAGACGGACGACGTGGAGGCCGATTCTGATAAATCTTTCAAGGTCCTCAGGCCGAAGCAGGTTCCTTTCATTTCCTATCCCTACGAATGGAGTTTTTCACAACTGCATGACGCCGCCCTTCTGACTTTGCGGGTTCAGGAGACCGCCCTTCGGTTCGACATGTCGTTGAAGGATGCCACGGCCTTTAACGTACAGTTCTTGGGCGGAAAGCCGGTTCTGATCGATACCCTGTCGTTTGAAATTGTTCGCCCTGGCGAACCCTGGCCTGCATATCGGCAGTTCTGCCGGCATTTTCTGGCTCCCTTGGCGCTGACTTCGATGGTAAACGCGGGACTCGGCCGGCTCGCACGGCTTCATCTGGATGGAATCCCGTTGGACTTGACGGCCCGGCTCCTTCCCCTTCGAGCGCGTTTGCGGCCTTCCCTGCTGTCTCACATTTTTCTGCATGCCCGATTCGAGACTTGGGCCGAAAAGAGATCGTCCAGGATCCCCCGCGAAAAAGGCGGAAGCGTCTCGGAGCGCGCCAGGTTGGGGATTCTCGACAGCTTACGGTCGAGTGTCAGCGGGATGCAGTCGACGCCTATCCGGACTGTCTGGAGCGAGTACTATCGGAATTCGCGCTACTCTGCGGAAGCCTTCCATGAAAAGCAGAGGATCGTGCGCAAGTTCTTGGATCAATGCCCCGCGGATAAGCCTGTCTGGGATCTGGGCGCCAACATCGGATTGTTCAGCCGCATGGCGTCTCAGGGGAATCGACTGACTCTTTCCCTGGATTCGGATCCCGAAGCCGTGGACCAAAACTATCGAATCACAAAGGCGGAACGGGCAGGTAACGTCCTCCCTTTGCTGGTGGATCTCTTAAATCCATCCCCCTCGATAGGGTGGAACGGCCGTGAAAGGAAGTCCATCTTCGACCGGATCAGGCCGGACGCCACCGTCCTGGCACTGGCTCTGATCCATCACCTGGCGATTGGTCAGAATCTCGACTTTCAAAAACTGGCCAAGTTTTTCCGCCGTTTGGGCGGGCATCTGATCGTCGAATTTGTGCCCAAGGAAGACTCCCAAGTGCGGCGAATGCTGAGATTTAGAGATGACATCTTCAAGGATTATCATGAGGATCATTTCAGGCGCGAATTTGAGCGCGAATTCACAATTCTCAAGAAGCGAAGCGTCGGCGACACAGGCAGGCTCCTTTACCTGATGCAAGCCGGAATCCCGTGATGGCGGCATACCGAAGGAAGCGATTGGTCGGGTTGCGAATGGTGCGAGCTTCAGGGCGCCGGAACCAACCGAGCAGTCCGAGCGCGCCCCAACTCGACCGCTCCCCCGACCCAGTCCGGCGCCGCCGACTCGAAACAGGTTCCGGCGCTTGAGCTCGGTCAGCGGCGCGACTCGCCCGGCAGGGCGACTTCGAACTCGATGGCGGCCCGTTGCTCCGGCGCGCTGCCCACGCGCTCGAGGTTCCGGGACAACAGGTTCAGCAGCTCCTCGGCGATGCCGGCGGAGAAATTCTCGTTGCCGGCGTGGTCGCTCATTTTGACATAGATGAGCACGGCGATGGAGGCCTCGCGCGCTGCAGCCATCGCATGACAATTTATCTTCCGGGCACCCTTGACAAGAAAAGTTGTCAATGGTAAATTGCCGGCATGTTGGACGTCCGAGTCATCGACGATCCCGCAGCGGCGACCGCGGCGCTTGACCCCGTGCGCAACCGGTTGCTCTCGGAACTTCGTGAACCCGCATCCGCAGCGACACTGGCGCACCGTATCGGATTGCCACGGCAAAAGGTGAACTATCACTTGCGCACCCTCGAATCGCACGGCTTGGTCCGGCTGGCCGGTAACAAGCGTTGGGGCGGGCTGACCGAGCGGCGGCTCGTGGCGACTGCGTCGGCTTACGTCGTTTCGCCGAGCGCCATGGGTCCCGCCGCAGTTGATCTCGAACGAAAAATGGATCGCCTGTCAGCGAGTTATCTGATCGCACTGGCCGCGCGCGTCACGCGGGAGGTCGCCGATCTGGTTGGTCGAGCGAGCCAAGCCGGCAAGCGCCTGGCGACGCTGTCCGTCGACACGGTGATCCGATTCCGGTCGGCGAAGGAGCGGGCCGCCTTCAGCGATGAACTGACCGAGGCGATCAATCGCCTCGTCGCGAAGTACCACGATGAATCCGCCCCGGGCGGGCGCCCGCACCGGCTTGTGCTCATGGCCCACCCGCTGCCAAACGCAAACACTCAAGTTGACGTGAAGGAGCCACAAGATGCCAGTCAAGAAGGATAAGGACGGCCAGCGGTTCGTTGAGGCCGAAGTAGAAGTTCCCGGCTCGCCAGAAGAAGTCTGGCGCGCGATCGCGACGGGCAAAGGCATATCGTCGTGGTTCGTCCCCACGACCAGCGACGAGCGGGAGGGCGGCGCTGCTGTCAGCAACTTCGGCCCGGGTATGGAATCGGTCGCGAAGATCACGAAATGGAATCCGCCCCGCAATTACATCGCCGAAACCGAAGAAGGACCGGGAAAGGTCGCGACGGAATGGATTGTCGAGGCCCGCGCCGGTGGAACCTGCGTAGTGCGCGTCGTGCACCGCTGGTTTGCCGACACCGATGATTGGGATGCTGAGTTCGAAGGTCATACCTACGGCTGGGCGTCGTTCTTCCGCATGCTGCGGATTTACCTCACGCATTTCTCCGGGCAGGAGTGCTCCGCCTTCGACCTTGCCGGCTTCAGCAAGGCGCCGCCGCCGGAAACCTGGCGGACCGTCAGGAGCGGGCTGACGATCGACGAGAAGACCCAACGGGTCGCGTCAACTGCGGGGACGCCTGCGCTGTCGGGCACTGCGGTGGTGGGGATCCATGATCCGGAATTGCTTCGCGCCCGTGAGAGAGCGCCCCAGGTCATGGCGGCGCTGGAGGGAATGGGCGACGAGGACCCGGAACTGCTGCTGCGGCTGGAACGGCCGGCTCCCGGGATCGCCCACATGTTTATCATGCCCATGGACGATCAGACTATGGTGTCCATTCGCTTCTACCTCTACGGCGAACAAGGCGCCGCGGCCGTGGCGAACGCGCAACGCCAGTGGAGCGATTGGCTTGGCGAACAATTTCCTCGGGAAATGTCTGAATGATCGTCGCAATTCTTCGCATTGTCGGCGCCATCGCGGCCGGGATCGCGGTTGTGCGGAACTTGCCCGGGTCTGGAA
>CAZAEY010000178.1:5202-7064 GCA_964484155.1 uncultured Acidobacteriota bacterium | reverse complement strand
GCGGCTCGGACGGGGCTAAATCCTTGCGGCCCTGACGGGCCGCAGCACAAAGCACGAGGCAGCAGCTCGAAAACGACCCTACCCTGTCCGTGCCGCAGGTCGGATTCAAGAAGACGTCGGGGCCCGACTGGGGAGCGTGAAATGGATCGTCGTCCCTTTTCCGGGTCGACTTTCGGCCCAAACCGCGCCGCCGTGCAGTTGAACGATGTGTTTGACGATCGCCAGTCCTATGCCGCTTCCGCCGGTCTGCCGAGAGCGATCCTTATGCACCCGATAAAATCGTTCGAAGACGCGATCCAGGTCTGCCTTGGGAATCCCGATCCCGGTGTCTTCAACCGAAAAATGCAATTGTCCGTCGTCGGAGCGCATGCGCACCTGGATGGAGCCGCGCTCGGTGTATTTAACGGCATTTTCAATCAGGTTGAAAAACACCCTGCGGATGAATGCGTCCGCGGCTGAGAAACGGTCGCTTTCCATTTCATTCTTATAAGAAAACCCAAGCTCCTTTTTCTGCAGCGCCTCTCCGAACTCTTTCTCCATTTCCTTCATCAGTCCCAGAAAGGAAACCTCGCTCCACTGCAGTTCCTGCTCGCCGCTTTCCAACCTGGCCAGGCTGAACAGCTCGACGATCATTTCCGACAGGTGCGCGGAATTCCGGAGGATCTTCTCCACAAATTCCCGGTGCGTTGGAGTCAGGTCCTCTCCCATCAGCGTCTCCGCGTAGCCTCGAATCGAAGTCAGAGGCGTTCTCAGTTCGTGGGAGACGTTGGAAACGAAATCCTTGCGAAGGCTCTCCAGTCGGCGGATCTCCGAAATGTCGTGAAACACCGCGACCGCTCCCGCCGTCCCGCCGCCCATTTCGATCGGCGCGCATCGAGCCAGCAGCGTTTTGTCGAAGACGGAAGCCTCGATCGTCCGCTCGACCCCGTCCTTCAACACCCCCTGAATCATGGCGTCGATTTCCTGATTGCGCAGGATTTCCAGCGGAGTTGCGCCGCTCGTCTCCCTTTCGATTTGAAACATCTCTCGAAAGGCCGGGTTCACCTGCGTGATCCGGCCGTCTCGATCCGAGACCAGAACCCCTTCCGTCATGCTGTTCAAGACCGTCGTCAGATGGTTCCGCTCCGATTCCAGCCGCCGGAACTGGCGGTCGACCGTTGCGGAAAGGCGCTCGAGACCGCGAGCCAGCAGGCCCATTTCATCGCCCGTTCGAACAGGGATGGCGTCGACTCGCTCTCCCTGCTCCATCCTCCGTGCGGATTCGGCCAGAGTGGTGACCGACGACGTCAGCCGGATCGTGATGCGCCAGGTCAGCAGGGCGCCGATCAGAAGCACCACCATCGCACGGTAAAAATAGCTGGACCGAAGCTCCGCCAGAGCTGCGTCGATTTCTCCGAGAGGAAGCGCGGTTCGAACCAGTCCGGATCCATCCGCGAACCGAACGGCGGTGTAAAGAAGCTCCTGTCGCACGCTGGCGCTGAACCGGACGTGGCGACCGAATCCGTCCTGAAGGGCGCCGCGAACCTCCGGGCGGTTCAGGTGATTCTCCAATAGCGCCACCCGCTCTCCAGGAAACTCTGAATCCGCTTCCACCGTCCCGTCGGCACGGATGACCGTGAGCCGAAACGGCGCGGTCGCGGCCGCAATCGCGGCGATGCGCTCCTTCGCCTCCGGGTCGGCCTCGATCAGCCTCGCCAGCATGCGGGTCTCGGCCTCCAGGTCTCGCGTGACTCTGTCAAGGTAAGAGTCTCGCGCCCATTTCTCGGACCAGAAAGCCAGAATGGAAACGCCGGCCGCCACTACCAGAAAATAGGAAAGCAGGATCTTCCAGCGAAAGGACATCTGCAATCCGCACTATAGCC
>CAZAEY010000178.1:0-5102 GCA_964484155.1 uncultured Acidobacteriota bacterium | reverse complement strand
TATCCGAATCCGCGCACTGTTTCGATGCACCGGCCGTGCCGGCCCAGCTTTTCTCGAAGGCGCTGGATGTGAGTGTCGACCGTTCGCGTCGCTCCCCCATAGCTGTAGCCCCAGACCGTTTCCAGGAGGCGGTCCCGAGACAGCACGCGACCCTGATTTCGGAGCATGTAGCTCAAGAGGTTGAATTCGGTGGTCGTCAGTTGAAGCGGTTCTCCATCGATACGCACATCGTAGCGCTCTTCGTCCAGCGCGATTCCGTCGCAGCGAAGGATGACGTCTCCCTGGCGTTGGTCCTCGACTCTCTCCAGAATCCGGCGAATCCGGAGAAGCAATTCACGCACGCTGAACGGCTTCGGAACGTAGTCGTCCGCGCCGAGCTCCAATCCCAAAACCCGATCCAGCTCCTCTCCTCTGGCAGTCAGCAGAACGACCGGGATTCGCTTCAGCGCCGAGTCGAATTTCAGCGTCTTCAGAACTTCCAGGCCGCTGAACTCCGGAAGCATGACGTCGAGCACCACCAGGTCCGGCGTTTGCTTGCGAGTCAGCTCCAGCCCCTGCACGCCGTCCGACGCCGTGACGGTTTTATACCCGGCTTTCTCCAGGTTGAATGAAACCAGGCTGAGGATGTCGGGATCGTCGTCGATGATGAGAATTTTCTTCATGATGGATTCCCCGCAATTCTAATCGAATTCGAAGTTGACAAGCCGGCTCTTTGGGGCGACTGCATTCAAATTTTTGGATCACCAACACCCTTGCGTCCAGATTTTTGGATTGATCCGGTCCGATCCGTCGCGTCTTAACCCGTCTGAAATCACGTATTTTCCGCAATTTCTCACGATTGGGAACGAAAGTTGCTACTACGTGTCTGCGAATCACAAGCGCACGACCGCCGCTGTTGCAAGCGGGGAGCTTGTGAAACATTTAAAAGGAATTGAAAGTGAAATCGGTTTTAGGTGCTTTTTTTAGGAATTCAGTTTTAGGAGTTCTAATCATGATCGAACAAAAACTCAATATGAAGCCCTTTTTTACGCTGGGTTTTCTGTTGCTCTTCTTGACGGCGCTTCCGTCGGTACTGGCGCAGACGACCGGCGACCTGCAAGTTCGGGTCGAGGATCCGACCGCGGCCAGCATCCCCGGCGCTGACGTTGGGATCCGGCACCGGGACACGGGTACGGCGCGCTCGGGCGTGACGGACATGTCCGGAGTCGTTCGTTTTGCTCAGCTCACCATCGGCGCCTATGAAGTTCGGGTGGAGATGCCCGGCTTCTCGACGTATACGACTCTGACAATGGTCAATATCGGAGCCACCACCACGATTCCGGTTACGCTGGAGTTGGGAGCGATTGATGACGAGATCCTCGTCACTGACGCCGCCACGCCGCTGGTGACGACCAGCGCCCAGTTGCAGAGTTCTGTGGAGTCGTCTTCGATCACGGAACTGCCGATGATTACGCGTTCGCCCCTGGCCTTGGCGCAGTCTGTGCCCGGAGTCATCCCGGTGGCGACCAAGAATCCTTTCCTGGGGCTGGGAAGCTTTAATTCTCAGGGCGGCCGCGGTCGTGGCAACAACATCACGCTGGACAGCGCGACCGCCACGGACGTTTCCACCACCGGCGGCGCCGGCCTGGGAACCGTGCCTCTGGACGCGATCAAGGAAGTGAACATCATTACTAATAATTTCGGAGCGGAATTCGGCCGCAATGCCAGCGCTCAGTTTCAGATCGTTACCAAAAGCGGCACCAACCAGTTTCATGGGCGGCTGTTTCACTTCCTGCGCAACGATAAACTGAATTCACGCGACTTCTTCGATCGCACCGGCAGCGCTTCACTCGTGCGGGACAACAACTGGGGCGCGGTCGTAGGCGGCGCCATCGTCCGCGATAAGTTGTTTTATCTGGGCACATATGAGCAGCAGACGATCCGGGGAGCGGGAGGCACCCGCACCGCCACCATTCCCACGCCGGCTCAGGTGGCAGGAGCGACCAGCCAGACGGCTCTGAATATCCTCCAGCAGATGCGGGTTCCGACCGATCCGTCCGGCACCGTCACCAACCCGGCGCCTCTGGGAACGGACACGCGCGCGTTTTCGGGTCGGATCGATTTGAACGTGACCGAAAATGATTACCTGTACGGACGCTTCGGAGTGCAGAATGTCGAGCAGCAGGCTCCCGGTTTGACCTTCATTTCTTCGGCCCTGCCCACCAACGGCGCTTCGGTCAGCAACCGGCCGGTTAACGGAACGTTCTCCTACACCCGAACCCTGAGTCCCAGAACGGTCAATACGTTTCTGGCCTCGTTCGGGCGAAGCTCGCCCTCTTTTCCACCGCTGTTTGATTTCGGCGGGCCCGAAATCTCCTTTCAAGACGGCACCTCCGCATTCGGCACTTGGCTGGGCCTTCCACAGGGGCGGATTCAGAACACTTTCCAGTACGCCAACACGCTGACGCATGCGGCAGGCCGTCACCAGTTGAAGTTCGGTTACGACCTGAACCGGATCCACGCCAACAGCTTCTTCGACGCCAACGTGCGAGGGAACTTTACATTTCTGACGCTGGATGATTTTCTGCAGGGGCGGCCCTTCGCATATAGCCAGCGTTTTGGAAATTCGGTGCGCGGCAACCGCGTCTGGAACCAGTTCTTCTTCGTGCAGGATGATTTTCGGATCACGCCGACGCTCACGTTGAATCTCGGCGGGCGGCTGGAGATGGCTGGCGGCGTCCGTGAAGTCAACGGAATCCTGTCCAATATGAACCTCAGCAAGGAAGAATCGCTGGGCGGCGGCGGAATCGGCGCCCTGGGCGGATTCGACATCGGGGGCAGCTCGTTTGAGACCAACTGGAACTGGGCGCCCCGGCTTGGCTTCGCATGGAACCCGGGCAGAGGAAGAACGGTTCTCCGGGCAGGCTACGGAGTCGCCTACGATTTCATCTTTCTGAACCCGATCACCAACATGCGGTTCATGCCGCCCTTTATGTACCAGCTCGCCATATCGGGCTTCGCCGCCTTTGACGGAGCCGACAACTTCGACGCGCTGATCGCGGGTACGGCGCCATTCCAGCAGTCCGGCCTGGCGGCCGTCGGCAGCTTCCCGGACTTCATCAGCAACTTCGGCGCCTTCTCTCCGGTACAGCAGGATTTAAGGAACCCGCAGGTGCATCAGTGGAGTCTGACTCTGGAGCGTGAGATGGGCGCTGGTTTCGTGGCTCGAGGCTCCTACGTCGGAACCAAGGGCAACTTCCTGCAGAGAAGCCGTCCCATCAATCTGCTGGCGCCGGGAGTCTTCACGCCGCCGCAGACGCTTGCCGAAGAAGCCCAAATGCAGGCGGACGGGGTTTTCGCGGCTGTAAATTCGGGCTTGAACGCAGGCCCGACCGGGTCGACCAATCGAATCGATCCTCGTTTCAACGCCGTCACGCTGGTGGAATCCTCCGCCAATTCAAACTACCATTCGGGTCAATTTTCCCTCTCCAGGAGAATGTCCGGCAGCTACGGCTTCAACGCGTCGTATACGTTCTCCAAGTCGATCGACGACGCCTCGGACGTGCTGGGCGTGTTGGTTGGCGACGTTGCAACTCAACAGAATCCTTTGGACAACCGGAACAACCGGGCCGTTTCGGCCTTCGACGTCAACCACCGTTTCACCATGTCGCATATGCTGGAGCCGCAGATCTTTTCCGGAACCAGCGGCTTTGCGCGGGCGATCCTGCACGGATGGCAGTTTAACGGGATCTTTCAGGTCCAGTCCGGAATGCCTCAGAACATATTTGCAGGCACCAGAGGAGGCGTGGCTGATCCCTTGCTTTTGGGCGGCGGCGGCTCGCAGCGTCCGGACCTCGTAGGAACGCTGAACGTACCCTTCCAGCCCAATCCAGGCGCCGGCGCCGGCAACCCGAACCTGGTGACGGGGTCCGGCCTGGCTCAGCCGCTGGTCGGACACTTCGGCACTCTGGGTCGGAACGTCCTGCGGCTCAACCATTCGATCAACACCGACTGGACCGTGGGCAAGTCCTTCCATGTCACCGAAAGCGTGCGGACGCAGTTTCAGTTGCAGGTCTTCAACGTGTTCAACAACACGGTGTTCAGCCGGCCTGGAACGTCGCTTTCCGCACCGGCCACGTTCGGCCACTACTCGGACACGGCTTTCGACCAGCGCAACATGACCGTCGTGCTGCGCTTGATCTGGTAAGTCCCAGTCCAGTAGAAAAACCGTAAACTCAAAGGGGAGCCCTCGACGGGGCTCCCCTTTTTTTCTCTCGCGCCAACGCCCCGAAGGGGCGGGACAATGCCAGCCCAGGGTGAAGCGAAGCGCCACCCTGGGTTTTAGGCAGGCGAGACGAAGAAAACCGCCCTGAAAGGGCGCGACAACGCCAACCCAGGGTGAAGCGAAGCGCCACCCTGGTTTTTAGGCAGGCGGGACGAAGAAAACCGCCCCGAAGGGGCGGGACAACTGCAGCCCAGGGTGAAGCGCAGCGCCACCCTGGGTCCCTGGGCCTGATGACATCGAGCGCCCTGAAGGGGCGCGACAAAGATTGACGAGAATCGTTAATGTTCCCTGCCAAATGCATAAAATGGCTTCTATGCCTCAATCGATCTCACAGGTCTGGCTTCACATTGTGTTTTCCACCAAGGATCGTTATTCCTTTTTGCGGGACCCCGACATGCGCTCCGGGGCGCATGCATACCTTGCCGGCGCCTGCCGGCAGCTCAAATGCCCGGCGCGAATCGTCAATGGGACGGCCGATCATGTACACATTCTCTGCAACCTCCACCGCACGATCAGTGTGAGCGGTCTCTTGCGAGGACTCAAAGAACCTTCCTCCAAATGGATCAAAGCCAAGGGGGGGCTGCTGAAGAAATTTCGCTGGCAGGCCGGATACGCGGCTTTTTCAGTCAGCCCTTCGCGGCTGGAGGCGGTGCATCGATACATAGCCAACCAGGAAAGGCGCCACCGGCGACTGAGCTTCAAGGAAGAATTGCTCAGGTTCCTGGAAGAATACGAAGTCGCTTACGACGAACGTTTCCTGTGGGATTAGGCTGTCGCGCCCCCTCAGGGCGCCGAATCTCGCCGGACCGATCACCCAGGGTGGCGCTGCGCTTCACCC
>CAZAEY010000177.1:0-7099 GCA_964484155.1 uncultured Acidobacteriota bacterium | reverse complement strand
ACCCAGCACCCAGCACCCAGCACCCAGCACCCAGCACCCAGCACCCAGCACCCAGCACCCAGAACCCAGAACGCGGAACGCGGAACGAAATTCAGAACCTTGCCTGCTGCCGACGGATGGCTCGCCAGGTGACGATGGCCAGCGTCAGGGCGGTGATGGGGAGGACGAACAGGAGCATGACGGCGCTGTAGATCGAAGTCAGGGCCTCGTGGTCGGAGGAGGCCAGGAACAAATAGAGGACGTAGGCGACGTAATAGCCGAGGAAGACGCCGCCTTCCCAGCGGCTGATGACGTTGCCGGTGAAGAAAATGGGGAGGCAGGCCACCGCCACGGCCAGCATGACTGGAAAGTCGAAGTATAGGGCCGCCGGAGAGACGGGAATTCCGCCGGGCGAAATGATTCCGGCCACGCCCAGTACGAGGAAGATGTTGAAGAGATTGCTTCCCACAACGTTTCCGACGGCCAGGTCCCTTTCCCCTTTCAATGCGGCCAGCACCGAAGTGGCAACTTCCGGCAGCGACGTCCCGCCCGCCACGATCGTCAGTCCCACCACCAACTCGCTGATGCCGAGCACTTGAGCGAAAGCCACGGCCGAGTCCACCAGCCATTTCGATCCGACGGCCAGCAGGATGATTCCGGAGGCCACCAGGCCGATCTGCAGAGGCAGCGACGAGGATCTCCGTGATGAAAGTTCCTGCAGCGGCGCATCGGGAACGGCTTCTCTGTTCCCCTTTCGCGATGCGTGAATCAGCCACAGGACGTAGAGGCAGCCGAAAAGCAGGAGGACGGCTGCGTCGGCCGTGCTCAATCGTCCGTCCAGGCAGAACAGAAAGGCAGCGAAAGAGGCGAGGATCATCACTGGAACGTCGCTCCGGATCAATTGACCGGAGACCGTCAATGGGGCTGCGACGGCCGAGGCTCCGAGCACGATCAGGACGTTGAAGATGTTGCTGCCTACGACGTTTCCGATGGATATGTCGGCGGATCCGATCAGCGACGATCGCAAGACGACCGCCAATTCGGGCGAACTGGTTCCGAAGGCAACGACCGTCAGTCCGATGATCAGCGGAGAAATCCCCAGCCTGGCCGCCAACAGGACCGACCCGCGCACCATCCATTCGGCGCCCCAGATCAAGAGCAGGAGGCCAAGGATGAAAAAGAAAAGCGTCGTCATATTCGAGTTCCGCGCCAGCGCGCCAATTAAAGGTGGAAAGCAACGATCTTATTGAAATCGCCCCTCAAGGAAAAGCGGGCTGAAGCGCTCCGTTAGGGCTTCGGACCCAGGAATTGGCCGCCGGCAAACGCGTTATAATCGAAGATTCAAGAGTTATGAGCGATCGAGGCAAAGAGACGGACCGCGAGCGCGTGCTGGAGGCCTTTCGCCGATTCGGCTTCCTGCAGGCGGATTTGGACGCTCTGGGACGATTGGAGCCGCTGGACGTCCCTGAGTTGGACCTGGACGGAGAATTCGCCGACGAGGCCCGACGGATCTACTGCGGTCCGATCGGAATCGAGTTCATGCATATCCCCGACGCCGAGCGGCGCGAGTGGATCGCTAGTCAAATGGAATCGGAACCGGACGAAATCGACCAGCGGAGGGTCTTGCGCTGGCTGATGCGAGCCGACCGTTTCGAGCATTTCCTGCAAAACCGCTATCTGGGAAACAAGAGGTTCTCCATAGAGGGCGTCGAATCGCTGATTCCCCTGTTGAAGGAAGTTCTGGAGACCGCCGCCGAAAATGAGGCGGAGCGGATCATCCTGGCTATGACCCACCGCGGGCGTCTCAACGTCATGTTCCAGGTTGTGGGCCGCCCGGCCGAAGAAATTCTGTCCGGATTCGAGGACACCGACCCCAAAAGCTTTCTGGGGGCCGGCGACGTCAAGTATCACCTGGGCGCCACTGGAAAATTCCAGGCGCGCAACGGGCGAGAGCTGTCGATCCACCTGGTGTCGAATCCCAGTCATCTGGAGGCGGTCGATCCGGTGGCGATGGGGCGGGCGCGCGCTTGGCAGACGCGGCTGGGAGATGACGGTCCGCGGCGGGTGGTTCCCATCGTCCTTCACGGCGACGCCGCATTCGCCGGGCAGGGGATTCTGGCCGAAGTTCTCAATCTGGCCGACCTTGGGGGATTCAGCGTGGGAGGGACGGTGCAGATCGTGGTCAACAATCTGATCGGGTTTACGGCCCTTCCGGAGGAACTTCATTCTTCTCGATTCGCAACCGATGTGGCCAAGAGGATTCCCATCCCGATCATTCACGTCAACGCCATGGAACCCGACGCGGTCGTTCGAGCGGCCCGGCTGGCGGGGAGTTACCGGGCGAAGTTCAACAGCGACGTTGTGGTCGATTTGATCGGATTCCGTCGTTTCGGTCACAGCGAGGTGGATGATCCCACCATCACGCAGCCGCTGCTGTACCGCAAGATCAAAAAATCGCCTCCTCTGTGGAAGTCGTACGCGGAAATGATCGACGCCGACACTTCGGAGCTGGAGGAGGAGGTTCGCCAGGAGTTGGATCGGGCGCACAAGGTCGCCAAGTCGCTGGATAAGCGCCCGCTGATGCGGGAGATGCCCGAATACTGGAGCGAATTCGTCGGCGGTTTCTACGATCCGAAGCTGGAAGTCGCAACCGGCCTGTCTCGCAATAAAATTGGAGAGCTGAGCAAGAAAATAGCCAGTTTTCCGGAAGACTTTCACGTTCACGAGAAGGTGAACAAGCTGCTGGAGCAGCGGCGGGAGATGGGCGAAGGCAAGCGACCCGTGGATTTCGGCATGGCCGAGGCACTGGCTTTCGCATCGCTGCTGGAGGAGGGCCTACTGGTTCGCCTCAGCGGCCAGGACAGCCGGCGGGCGACGTTCAGCCAGCGCCACGCCGTACTGATCGATGTGGAGAACGAGCGGGAATACATCCCCCTTCAGCACTTGAGTCCGGACCAGGCGCGTTTTGAAGTCTACGACTCAATGCTTTCGGAGGCGGCGGTGCTCGGCTTTGAATACGGCTTCAGTCGAGACTACCCGGACGGTTTGGTGCTCTGGGAGGCGCAGTTCGGCGATTTCGCCAACGGCGCGCAGGTCATCATCGACCAGTTCATTACCGCCGGCGAAGACAAGTGGAATCTGCTTTCCGGCCTGGTCATGCTCCTGCCGCACGGTTACGAAGGGCAGGGGCCCGAGCATTCCAGCGCCCGCCTCGAGCGATACCTGCAGTTGGCCGCGGAGGACAATATGCAGGTGTGCCAGCCATCCACGGCCGCCCAGTATTTTCACCTGTTGCGGCGACAGGGGCTGCAGAAGTGGAGGAAGCCTCTGATCGTGATGACCCCTAAAAGCATGCTGCGTCATTCCAGCGCCGTTTCCCACCTGGAGGAATTTGAAAGGAAACGATTCTTGAAAGTCATTCCCGATGAGGGATTCAAAGATGCGGAAAGGATCCTGGTCTGCTCGGGAAAGGTGGGCCACGAACTCCGGGGAGAGCGCAAGAAGCGGAAGGACGAATCGACCGCGGTCATATTTCTGGAGCAGTTTTATCCATTTCCCGAAGCGGAGCTCAGGGAAGCGATCGAGCGGCATCCAGAGGCGCGGGAGGTGATCTGGGTGCAGGAGGAGCCGGCTAACATGGGCGCGCTGTCTTTCGTTTTTCCAAAGCTCGAAAGGTTGTCCGGAGAAAGAGCGGTCCGCTCCATCAAGCGAAGCCCCAGCGGGTCCCCCGCCACCGGGTCCGCAAAAGCGCACGAACTGGAACAGCAGACTCTTCTGAGCCTGCCTTTCAAGTCCATCCGGACGAAGGTGGAAGCAGGTTGAGCCGTATGGGAGGCGTCTCTGCGTTCGATGGCGATAAAGCTGAGCGTCGCCGGTTAAATTCCGCATTCTGCTAAACTGAGCGAGACCGTGGCGCAACGAAAACTCAGCAGAAAGACTCGACCGGAATGGAGTCCTGACTCCTGGCAAAACTGCGTCGTACGCCAAATGCCCGCCTATGCGGACAAGGTCCGACTGGACAACGTGGTCGGCGAACTTTCCGCTTTGCCGCCCCTGGTGACGAGCTGGGAAGTTGAAAACCTGAAGGCGCAGATCGCCGAAGCTGCCGCGGGGAAGCGATTTCTGCTGCAGGGCGGAGATTGCTCGGAGAACTTTCAGGAGTGCAATTCCTCGATTATCGCCAACAAATTGAAGATCCTGCTGCAGATGAGCCTGGTGCTCATTCACGGAGGACGCAAGCGAGTCATCCGGGTGGGGCGTATCGCCGGACAGTTTGCAAAGCCCCGCTCCTGCGATGTCGAAACGCGCGAGGGCGTGACGCTTCCCAGCTACCGAGGCGACCTGGTGAATCGAACGGCCTTTTCTCCGGAGGACCGTGAGCCGAATCCGGAGCTGCTGCTGCGCGGATACGAGCGCGCGGCGTTGACGCTCAACTTCATCCGCTCCCTTGCCGACGGCGGCTTCGCAGACTTGCACCATCCGGAATACTGGAATCTCGATTTCGTGACCCATTCCGCTCAAGCAAAGGAGTATCGGCGAATCGCCGACTCGATCGGGCGCTCGCTGGAATTTTTCGAAACCTTGACCGGAATTCGGCCGGGCGAGTTGGAGCGGGTCGATTTTTACACGAGTCACGAAGGGCTTCATTTGTATTACGAACAGGCGCAGACCCGTCACGTTCCGCACCGGACCGGCTGGTACAACCTTTCCACGCACTTTCCCTGGATCGGGGAGCGTACGAGCAGCCTGGACGGGGCGCACGTCGAGTTCTTTCGTGGAATCCGCAACCCCATCGGCCTGAAGGTCAGCGGGCGGATCGACTCGTCCGAGCTGACGGAACTGGTGCGCCTGCTCGATCCGGGTGACGAACCGGGAAGGCTGACCCTGATTCATCGCTTTGGCGCCGACCGGATCGAACAGCATCTGCCGCGCCTGATCGAAGCCGTCCGCCAGAGCGGGCGAACGGTCCTATGGAGCTGCGACCCCATGCACGGAAACACCGAAGCCACCCGAAGCGGGTACAAAACCCGGGATTTCGGCAAAATCCTTAAGGAACTCGAACTGGCTTTTGAAATCCATCGCAAGATGAAATCGAATCTCGGGGGAGTCCACTTCGAACTGACTGGCGACAACGTGACCGAATGCGTCGGTGGAGCGCGCGGTCTCAAAGAGGCCGATCTCGCTACGGCCTACAGGACTCAGGTGGATCCGCGCCTCAACTACGAGCAGGCGCTGGAAATGGCAATGAAGATCAGTTCGCTGATGCGGCAAGGCTCCGAATGATCCGGTCCTGACTTTCTCCACGAACTCTTGGACTCAGGACACTAGGCCTTCGCCAGTTCCTCGGCCTCTTCCACGAGAGCTTCTACCGCACTCAGGCCGCGGCTCCAGAATTCCGGATCCTGCAGATCGATGCCCAATCGCGCCACCAGCGCATGGGGCCAGTCCGAGCCGCCGGCTCGGAGAACCTCCAGGTACTCGTCGGCGAAGACCGGGCCCTCTTCGCGGTAGCGGGCGTATATGGCCAGTACGAGAAGCTCGCCGAACGCGTACGCGTAGACGTATCCGGGCGTATGGATGAAGTGGGGAATGTAACTCCACCAGATGCGATAGTGATCCCCCAGCGTGACCGAGTCCTGAAACATGGCCTGTTGGGTCTGTATCCAGAATTCGCAAAAATCGTCGGTCGACAGCTCGCCTTTAGTGCGGCGATGTTCGTGGATCAGGGCTTCAAACTGATTCATGGCAACCTGACGGAACACCGTCGCCGTCGTATCGTCGATCTTGCTGATCAGCATTCCCAGGCGTTGCCTGGGATCCGTTTCCCGCCGCATCAAATCCTCAAAGACCAGCATTTCGCCAAACACGGAGGCGGTCTCGGAAGTCGTCAGTGGAGTCCTGGAGTGAAACGCGCCCTGGCTTCTGGCTAGATACTGGTGAACGCCGTGACCCAGCTCGTGGGCCAGCGTCTGAATGTCGCGGACGTTTCCAGTGTAGTTCAGCAGGATGTACGGATGCGCCTGCGGCACGGCTCGGTGGCTGAAGGCCCCTCCCCGCTTGCCCGGGCGTACGGCCGCGTCAATCCAGGCGCCCAGAAAGAAATTACGGGCGATCTCCCCCATCTCCGGATGGAACTCCGAGTACGATGAAAGCACGATTTGTTGCGCTTCCTCCCACATGATTCTGCGGTTGACGGGAGCGATCGGTGCATAACGGTCGTAGTCGAACAGCTGCTCCAGATCCAGCAGATTGCGTTTCAGGCGGTAAAAGCGGGCCACGATCTCAAAGCGTTCGGTAACCGCGCCCACCAGCGCGGCGACCGCTTCATCGTCAATTTCATTGGACAGGTTGCGTGCGGCCAGCCAATGGGGATAATCGCGAAGCCGGTCGTCTGAAGCCTTTTCCGCCAGCATCGTGTTAAAGACAAACGTTAACGGGCGACGCATCGAGCGAAGGCCTTCGGTGAACGTCATGGCGGCCTCCCGACGCGTCGCGCGGTCTGAGTCGTACAGTTTGGACAGGATCTCCTGCTCGGTCAGTTCGCGATCCCGAAATCGAAATCGCGCAGCGCCAAAAGTCTCGTCGAAAAACCGGGCCCAGGCCTCCGGACCGGTGATGGATTTCTCGGAAAGCACTTTTTCCTCGGCCTCCGACAAAAGATGGGGCTTGCGAAGCAGGAGCGTTTCCAGGTAATGCTTGTGGGAACTCAACCGGTCGTCATCGACGTGCTTCCGCAGGAGGTCGTCCGACAGCTTGATAATTTCCAGCTCGAAAAAGAGCAGAAGCTTTTCGATCCTCAGAACCCGCTCCCGGACCTGCTGCAGAAAGGCGCCTCGCGAGGGGTCTTCGGTGTTGGTGCACCAGTGCAGGTATGCGTAAGTCATGGCCCTGTCGACGCGATCGACAATCTTCTCAATCTGGCGCAGGCCTTCAGCCAGTTCCGAAGAGTCAAGTCCAGCCAGAGCGCCGTGGAATCGCCGATTGAACTGTTCGGCCTGCCGCTCCGCTTTATCCAGATCGGATTCCAATTGAGCCCGGCTGCGGTACAGGTCGCCAAGATTCCATTTGACGTTCTCGGCGCCGGTCAACTCCTGTTTCGGTTCGACGTGATTCATGACGC
>CAZAEY010000176.1:0-7144 GCA_964484155.1 uncultured Acidobacteriota bacterium | reverse complement strand
ACCTGATCTGGGCCAGCGCTCTGATCCTGACCGGCGGTTTGACGCTGCTGATGTAGGGCGTGCCGGGGTCCGGGCTCTTCGTCCCGCTTTCGAAGGGTCGGGGTAAGCGATTCGTTCAAACGAAACCGACAGAGCGCCGGATGTCAGAGCGACGGGCCCGCAGGGGCCGTTGATTCCGTCTGAACGGGTTCAGCGAACTCGCCGCTTTCGAAGAATCGGACGATCAACGCGTCCGAAGCGGCCGCGTCGCTCCGCCATCCGGCGCTCCGTCAGCGCCGCTTCCGCCGAAACTCCCCAATCTCAATACCCAACGCAAAAAAAAATCTCCGGCCAGGCCTAGATTTTTGCGAAATGTTTATTCCCTCGCGGGATCGACCCCGAAACCTAAAACCCCTCCACCGGCCAGTCGCTCACGAGCTCTGCCAGATTCAGGCGGGCGAACTCATTTCGGATCCCCTTCAGATCCCAGATTTCGATCCTATTCGTATGGCTGACGCCAACCAAAGCGTCCATGTCGGGCGTGAAGTGAATCTGCCGAAACTGGTGGCCGTGCAGCGACTCCAGATTGGCAATGGTCCTTTTTCTCTCTACGTCGACGATGCGGATGAGGTTGTAATCCATCACGACAGCCAAAAGCTTTCCATCCGGGCTGAATGACATGATGCCGGGAAGGTTGGAAAACCGGACCGGGCGCTCCATTCGGAACGATTCCTCCCATGTCCCCGATTTCCAGACGCGATATTCGCGACGGCAGCCGGTAGCGAGGTGCTTTCCATCCGGGCTGAATCGCGCGGCCACGGCCGGCTCTTCAGGAAGCAGTTCGATTTCGGGATCCCCGGTTCGGGCGTTCCAGATCCTCACGCCCTCGCCCCGCCATGTGCCGACGGCGACCCATTCGCCCCGGGGGCTGATCGACAGATTCTCCATGCCGCGAAATCCGGCCAGCGTCAATCGACTTGGATTGGCGCCGTGCAGCACCTCGATCTGATTTCCGTGAAGCAGCCCTACGGCGTCCCCGCTGGGATCAATGTCTGCCTTTCGACATGGCGCATCGAAAATCAGCGCCGATCTCACGAGGTTGATCCTTGAGCCGCCCGCGCCGAGTTCCCATAACCGCAGCCCATTCGAGCCGCAGGTGTAGAAGTTTTGATCGTGCGGATGAAAAAACAGCGATTCGACGGAATCGTCCGCCCAGGCCTGGACGGGCTTTCCGGATTCGAGGTCCCAAAGGACGACCCCGTCGCTTCCCCCCGAAAGAAACTGGCGGCCGTCGGAGCGAATACTGAGAAGGTAGGGGTTCTTTCCTTCGTGACCGTACAGGTTTCGAACTGTTTCGTCATGGTACAGGCGCCAGACACCGATCGAGTCGCTGGTAAAAAAGTCGATCGACTTCCCGTCGCTGGAGAACTGCCGGGTCTGGACGGGCATCACCATCAGCATCTCACCGGTCGCAACGTTCCAGAGGCGCGACGTTTCATCCCACCCGTAGGTAACGGCCAATGGGGCGGATGGATGAAAGGCGATGGTCACCACTTCGGCGCCGTGTCCTCGCAACGTCGAGACGATACTGCCCGATTCCGCATCGAAAACCATGGCGCGGTAATCGGCAAGAGCGACTCCGATCCATCGGCCGCCGCCCCCCCACGCGATTCCCATAATGGGCGCCGGCGTCTCGAAATGCCGAAGAACGGCGCCGTTACCGCCATCTCGAATCTCCAATTTTCGAGCTTCGCGGTAGGCCAGCGCCAACCGACGGCCGTCGGGAGAGTATCTGATATCGACCGGGAGGTCGGTCAGGCCGAGGCCCCATTCCTGCATTCCGCTTGCCACATCGAGCGCCGACAACCGCCCGTCTCTGGCTGCGAAAACCAGAAGCGTCCTTTGCGGGTGAATGTCGAATGAATGTCCCCAGACCACTTTCCGAAGGGAAAACACCTCTAGTCCGGTCTGCAGGTCCCATATTTTCAGCCAGGGCTCAATCTCCTGAGTCTCTCCATGGTACTTGACCGCGGCATAGGCGCCATCCGAACTGAATCGGACGACTCTCGGCTGGGAACTCAACCCGGGGAAAGTCCGGACGAGATTCGAACTGCGGTCGTACATCTCCAGCCGGCCGTCTGAAAAACCGCGCAGGAAGAAGCTCATCGAAGGATTGAAGACTGCGAACGATCCCCCCGAAATCTCGACCGGCCATTCCCGCGCCACCTCTAGATCCGTCATCGAGAGCGAGGCGATCAACTCGTCTCGAATGTCTTCCCCCGGCTGGATGGCGGCGGCTTGAGAAAGCAGTTCCAGGCTCTGCTGGCGCTGCCCCGGCTGCTGACTTCTTCTCAGGGCGCGGGCTTCGGAAAGAAGCGCTCTGCGCAGCCTCATGCGAGCGTCTTCTTCCGCTGCCGTCGCCCGGCGCGCTTCTTCGAGCGCCTCTGCTTCAGCCAGAGTCGCCCGCAGGAAGCCGATTCCAGTTCCGACAACGCCGGCCGCCACCGCCAGTAGCGCTACTGAAGCGGCGGCGACTCCGGCGCGATTCCGTCTGGCGAACTTGAAAAATCGATAGCGCCAACTCGGAGGCGTAGCGGTGACGGGCCGCTCGTTCAGGTACCGTTCCACGTCGCTGGCCAGTTCCCGGGCCGTCTGATAGCGAAGGCTGCGGTCTTTCTCCATCGCCTTCATTACGATCCAGTCCAGATCGCCTTTAAGCTCTTTTCGCAGAGTCATAGCGTCGGCGCCTCGACTCTCCGCCGCTTTTTCCGCGTCAACCCCCATCTGTCCGAATGCTGCGCTCGGCTTTGGAGCGACGGAGTCCATTTGAGCAAGGTTCGAAATGAACGCGGCGAATCCCACTTCGAAGGGATCTATGGGAAGACGTCCGACAAGCGTTTCATAAAGAATAACCCCCAATGAGTAGACGTCGCTGCGAGTGTCGATGTCGACGGCGCCGCCTGAAGCTTGTTCGGGACTCATATAGGCTGGCGTCCCGATCATGTGGCCGCTGCGAGTCAGAGTCAATTCGGAGCAATCCGACTCTACGGCCTTGGCGACTCCAAAGTCGATCACCTTGGGCGATGCGAGGCCGTCCTGCAATTTGACGAGCACGTTGGAGGGCTTGAGATCGCGATGGATGACTCCCTTCTGGTGAGCGTGCTGTACGGCCTGACACAGATCGATAAAGATTCGCAATCTCTGCCGGACCAGCAGTCGATTGTCGTCGCAAAAATCCGTCAGGGGAGCGCCGTCCACCCACTCCATCACGATGAAAGGACGGCCGATGGGGGTCATCCCGGCGTCCAGGACCTTGGCTATATTGGGATGATCCATCACCGCTAGCGCCTGCCGCTCCGCTTGAAACCGCGCTAGTACCTGACGGGTGTCCATCCCCTGTTTGATGACTTTGATGGCGACGATCCGGCGGATCGGGTGCTCCTGGCGAGCCTGGTAGACGACGCCCATTCCGCCGTCTCCCAAAACCTTCAGAATCTTGTACGGGCCGATCTCCTCGGGAATGGGAATTTCGGGCGCCGGCAGCGGGACGGTAGAAAACGCCTGATCTGCCCGGTCATGAGCCGCCAACAGCCTCTCGACGCGAAGCTTCAAGTCCGGTTCGCCTCGACAAGAGTCGGCCAGGAAAGCCTCCCGTTCATCGGGCGGCAGGGTCAGGCACCGGTCAAAGATGTCTCGTTCCTTCGCGCACACCGAGGATCCCTCGTCCTTTGGTCGAAAGGTCGGCTGAACATCGACAGCGCCACACTCCGGGCGGCCGATCCAGTATAACCAAAAGGCGGGACGGACAGAAGTACGGGAAGTCAGGCTTGTCATGCCGCTGGAAGCCGTTTGACGAATGCGCCGGTTTCAGCCATCCTTTTGCTACCATCCCTGCAGGAGGAAAAGATGTCGCACCAAAATTCGATCAACCGTAGAAAATTCCTGGGCCGTTCCGCAGCAGCCTTGACGATCCTTCCCAGAACGGTGATCGGGGGACCGGGATCCACGCCGCCCTCCGACCGGATTCGAATCGGCTATGTCGGAGTCGGCACCCAGGGAGTTCGACAACTCATGCAGGCCCTCGGCCGCGATGATGTCGCGATCGTGTCGGTCTGCGACCCCAACCGCGACAGCTCGGACTACATCGAGTGGTACCGGAACGAGCTGCGGGACAAGATCCGCGCCTTTCTCGAAGATCCCAACTGGGGCAGCGGGATGAACGGCTGTCGTTGCGGGCGCGAACTGGGAAAGGAACTGGTCGAACGACACCAAGGCCGCCGGAATCGCTCCGGAAACTTTGCCGGCTGCTCCTCCTACTCAGATTTTCGCGAAATGCTGGAACAGGAAACCGATCTCGACGCAGTCTATATCATGGCGCCGGACCACCTGCACGCCTCGATCGCAATTCCGGCCATGGAGAAAGGTAAACACGTCATCACGCACAAACCGATCTCCAATGTTTTTCATGAGACGGAGCGCGCCGTCGAGACGGCGGCGCGAACAAAGGTAGCCACCCATATGTTTTGTTCGGCCGACGCGGACAGCACTCCAATTCTGCGCGAATGGATTCGAGGCGGCGCGATCGGCCCGGTCCGGGAAGTTCACAACTGGTCGACGCGGCCCTTCTGGCCCCAGGGCATGTCGAGCTTTCCCTCAGAAACGATTCAGATTCCCGAAGGGCTGCGCTGGGACCTGTGGTTGGGCCCGGTCCCCGACCGGCCCTATCACCCGGCACTGACCCATGCGGTGTTCCGGGGCTGGTACGATTTCGGAACCGGAGCGCTGGGAGACATGGGCCACTACAGCTTCTTTCAGATCTTCAGGATCCTGGACCTCGGCTCGCCCATTTCCGTGGAAGCCTCCCGCAGCGAGTCTTGGGAGATCGCCGAATTTCTCTGGCGCAAGGAGCAGAACACGATTTCCTATCCGCAGGCCTCAATGATCCGCTGGGAATTCGGCGCCCGCGACGGGACGCCTTCCATCTCGCTGCACTGGTACGACGGAAGCCTGCGGCCTCCCAAGCCCGTTGAACTGGAAGAGGACATGCCGGCCGAAGGCCTCCTCTTCGTCGGCGACCATGGAAAGATCCTTGCCGGCTTTCGAGGACAGGAACCGCGTCTCCTCCCGGCAGATCGGATGCGCGGCTTTCAGCCTCCAGCCGAGACGCCTCGCCCCGCGCCGGAGCTGGATCAGTGGCTTCGAGCCGTCCGCGGCGGCCCGGAGTCGGACGCCGGCTTCCAGGCGGTCCGTCCCGTCTGCGAAACGATCCACCTCGGCAACGTCGCCCTGCGAGTCAACCGGAAATTGAACTGGGACGCAGCCGAGCGCCGCTTCACCAATTCTGACGAGGCCAACGGCTTGCTGCGCCGTGAGCGGTATCGCCCGGATTGGGATCTGTTCGGGTAACGCTGGACAGAACCGGAACAATTAAAACTGAGCATGGACAACTCGAAGCCCGAAAAAGGAGGAAGTTCGATGACCAAGCCTCGAATCATTGCGCCGGGAGACGGCGAGAAGTTTGATTTCGGCGGGCTGGGCGTCGACTGGAAGATCGACGGGCCGGACGCGGGACAGCGTTTTTCCGTCGTGCACCATCCGATCGCGCCCCATGCCCTGGCCGCTCCCCTGCATTACCATCATAACGAAGACGAGTATTCGTACGTTCTGAAAGGGCGGCTGGGAGCGCTGCTCGGCGACGAAGTCGTGGAAGCCGAACCCGGGGCCTGGGTGTTCAAGCCCCGCGGCCAGTGGCACACTTTCTGGAATCCGAGCGACGACCCGTGCGAGATCATTGAGATCATTTCGCCCGCCGGCTTTGAAAATTACTTCCGAGCCGTAGCCGCCGCCTGGGGAGATCTGAAGAAGTTCGCCGAAATCAACAGCCGATATTCGCTCGACATGGATTTCGACAGCGTCCCGGATCTGTGCCGGCGTTTCGGGCTGACGTTTCCAGAACTCTGAAGCAGGGCCGTTACCCAGGCGTCATGGCCGGCCGCCGGCGAAACGAATTTCGCTTGCCATGGAATGTACAGCCCGTACAATTGCCACGAGGGAGTTGTCTATGACCGCAGCAAAGTCGGAGATCTGGCCCAGCCTTCCGTCGGAAGCCTGGAGCCAAACCAGCGCTACCCTGCACATGTGGACCCAAATCGTCGGGAAAATCCGTCAAACCCGCAGCCCCTGGGCGAACCATTCCTGGAACTGCACGCTGTACGTCACCGCCCGCGGATTGACCACTTCGCCGATTCCTTACGGCGATCGCGTCTTCCAAATCGATTTCGATTTCATCGATAACGAATTGAAAGTTGACGCAAGCGATGGTCGCGGCGCCCGAATCCCGCTCCGCCCTCAGTCAGTTGCCGCCTTTTACAGAAAGCTCATGCAGCAACTGCAGAATCTGGAGCTTCCCGTCGCCATTCACGGAAGGCCGAACGAGGTGGCCGACCCCATCCCCTTCGATCGAAATGAAGTGAATCGAGAATACGATCCGGAGTTCGCGAATCTATATTGGAGGGCGCTCGTGCAGACGGACCGAGTCTTTAAGGAATTTCGCGCCAGGTTCATCGGAAAATGCAGTCCCGTCCATTACTTCTGGGGCGCTCCCGATCTGGCCGTCACTCGATTTTCGGGTCGCACGGCGCCCGAGCATCCCGGAGGAGTCCCCAACCTCCCGGACTGGATCGCCAGGGAAGCATATTCGCATGAAGTCAGTAGCTGCGGCTTTTGGTCCGGCGGAGGAGCCGTTCCGTACCCGGCTTTTTACTCCTATGCATATCCCGAGCCCTCAGGTTTCGCATCAGCCGAGATCGCACCTGAACCCGCTTTTTACAGCGCGGACCTGCGGGAATTTATCCTGCCCTATGAAGCGGTGCGACAGGCCCCGTCTCCGGATAAAACGCTGCTGGCTTTCCTGCAGTCGACGTATGAAGCCGCCGCCGATCTTGGTAACTGGGATCGCGAAATGCTCGAACGCGCGGGGGACCCGAGAGACGGCTGAAAGGCGGAAACCGCGGCGACGGGCGCCATCGGCGCCCGTTGATGCGATGGGGCGCGTCTCCGTGAGCTTCGGGAGTTCAGACGGCGGTTCGCGGTCAAATCAACGCGCCCGGGGCGGGCGCGTCGCTCTGCCAATTGTGCTGCACAGCTCAACTGGAGGCTCTCCGCA
>CAZAEY010000175.1:0-7145 GCA_964484155.1 uncultured Acidobacteriota bacterium | reverse complement strand
ACGCAGCACGCAGCACGCAGCACGCAGCACGCAGCACGCAGCACGCAGCACGCAGTGAAAGATCCGAGAGATTGCATTAAGATGTTAGCTGGGCTATATCACTGTTGAAAATTGGGAGGAAAGAAATCGATGAGAAGATTTGCGCTTGCACTATTTTTAAGCGGGTTGACGTTGATGCTCGCGTGCGGAGGAGCGGCGACTGAAACGATGGCGCCCGAAGACCGGGAAGCCGCGGCGGCGGAAGGTTCAGCGACCGTACACTCTGTCGATGAAGCGACTCGCGGAACGGCCGCCGCAACAATTGGAGGGGCCGAAATTGCCGTTGAGTACGGTCGGCCGAATCTTGAAGGGCGGGACATGAGGGGTCAGGCGCGGCCGGGCGCCGTTTGGCGATTGGGAATGAATGAAGCTTCCACGCTGAAAACCGACAAGCCGCTGAAGTTTGGGGACATTGAGATTCCCGCTGGCGAATACACGATCTTCGCCCGGATGATCGAAGCTGGGAACTGGGAGCTGATTTTTCACTCGCAGTTGGGGCTGTGGGGGGCGTACGATCACGATCCGGCCAAGGACGTAGCGTCGGTCCCGCTTCAGTCAAGCTCGCTGGATGAATCGGTGGAGAAATTCACGATCGGCATTGAATCCACCGGCGACAACACTGGAAAGATTGCAATTCAGTGGGGAACCGACCAGCTAGCTGCCGGCTTTACGGTCAATTAATTTAGGGTCGGCGGCCTCTCTCATTTTCTCAAGAGAGGTCGCCGGCTATCCGGCATTTCTCAAACCCTTCCGGCGCGGATCATCTGAGGGCTTGACGGAAGCCGCTTGCTCGGCTTCCGCCGGTCGCCGTTTCGACTACTCTTGAACGACCAGTGCGGCGGCATCGATTTGTCGGGCTTCGCGGGCCTTTTCCAGGACATCGAGAATCTGTTTCCGAGCCGTGCGGCTCGGGACGGTTCCGGAAACCTCGACATGTGTATCGCTGACGGAAATGCTGACCCCGGAGGCGAGCCCGCGAGCGGCCAGAATCTGCATCACTGTGGACGCAACTTCAGGATTGGGGACGCGGTTTCGATAAGGCGCAGCCGGTTCCGCATCATCCTGCGGCTGTTGACCAGCAGTCGGGCCTCGACGGGGTCGCTGCGACTCAGGCCTTGGTTCAATCGGTTCGATCTCAGGCAAGTTTTCGAGGAATTCGAGCGGGTTTTCGTCTCGATCCGGCCGAGTGAAGATCTCCTGGCCCTGCGGCGAACGATAGAAGGCGTAGCCGCCAACGAGCAGGATCACTGCTAGAATCGCCAGAATCGGCTTGTTCATCGGTCGCACGACGTTTTTACATGAAGCCTAGCTGAAGTCGCGCCGCTTCGCTCATTCTTTCGGGGCTCCACGGGGGGTCCCACACCAGCTCCAGTTCGACTTCCCCAACCCCTTCGACCTGCCTGACCTTGCTCTCCACTTCGCCGGGAAGCGACCCAGCCACCGGGCAATTGGGAGAGGTCAGCGTCATCTCTACCTGTACTGAGGCGTCCTCCTGGACTTTCAACTCATAGATCAAGCCGAGCTCGTAGATATCCACCGGGATTTCGGGGTCGTAAACGGTTTTCAGCGACTCAACGATTTTTTCTCGCAGCTGATTCCGTGATTCCTCGTCCAGTTCGTCCCCTGGATTCAGAGGGGCTTCGGTATCGGATTCGATGTGCTGTTCACTCATGTCGAACTTACTCCGTTGAAACGGGCTCCGGTCGATTCTCCAGGGCCGCTTTAAGCGTATGCCAGGCCAGGGTCGCGCATTTGACCCTAACGGGGTATTGGCTGACTCCTCCAAATACTGCAAGGCTGCCGAGGCGCTCGATCTGTGATTCTTTACGCCCGTCGCCGCCCGTCGCCAGAAGGTGGAACTCCCTGAAGATCTCTTCAATTTCCGCTTCGGTCTTGCCTTTGACAGCCTCGGTCATGAGAGACGCTGACGCAGTGGAAATGGCGCAGCCTGCGCCCTGAAATCCGATTTCTTCAATCCTGTCGCAGTTCATTCGCAGCGTCACCGTGATGCGGTCGCCGCACAGCGGATTGTATCCTTCAGCGGAGCGGTTGGCGTCCGGGACTGTTGAAAAATTTCGCGGGCGGCGGTTGTGATCCAGGATCACCTCCTGATAGAGGTCGGTCAGGTCGGACATCTCAGCCAAGAACCTCCTGCACTTTTTTCAGACCGTCCACCAACGCATCGATATCCTCTCGGGTGTTGTAAAAGGCCAGCGACGCTCGCGTCGTAGCCGACACTCCGAAAAACTCCATCACCGGCTGGGCGCAATGGTGTCCGGTCCGGACGGCGATTCCCATCTGGTCAAGAACCGTGCCCACGTCATGCGGATGAACGCCGTCTACCACAAACGAAACGACGCTCCCCTTTTTCTTCGCCTGACCGATGATTTGGATCCCGGAAAGAGAAGCTACCGAATCTTCCGCATACTCCAGCAACTCGGCTTCATATTGGGAGATCCAGTCCAGGCCGATTCCGGAAACATACTCCAGCGCCCGACCCAACCCGATCGCTCCGGCAATGTTGGGGGTGCCGGCTTCGAACTTGGAAGGCGGCGCGCTGAAGGTGGTTTTTTCGAAGCTTACGGAACGAATCATGTCTCCGCCTCCCTGATACGGGGGCATCTCCTCCAGCCACTTCCGCTTTCCGTAAAGGACCCCGATTCCGGTGGGCCCGAAGATCTTATGACCGGAAAAGCAGTAAAAATCGCAGTTCAGAAGCCTGACGTCGACAGGAAGATGAGGCGCCGCCTGGGCCCCGTCGATCAGAACTGGAATCCCCCTTTGGCGTGCCGCTTCAATAATGTCCTCCACCGGGTTGACCGTCCCAAGCGCGTTCGACAAATGCACGACCGAAACCAGCCGGGTCCTTTCCGACAACAGACCTGGAAGAGCTTCCATCTCCAGTTCGCCCTTCCGATTCATCGGGATCGTCCGCAACCTTGCCTCAGCCTGCTCGCAAACGAGTTGCCAAGGAACTATATTGGAGTGGTGCTCCATCGCCGACACCAGCACCTCGTCTCCCCGCTTCAGACGCGGCTTCAGAAAGGAGTGGGCCACCAGATTGATGCTCCCGGTGGTGCCGCTGGTAAAGATCACTTCTTCCGGTCTTTCGGCGCCAAGAAACTTCTGCACAACCTCTCTGGCCCGTTCAAAGCTCTCCGTCGCTTTCTGACTGAGCCAGTGCACTCCGCGGTGGATATTGGCGTTCTCCTGCCGGTAATAATTCAGGATCGAATCCAAAACGCATTGAGGCTTTTGGGAAGTCGCTGCATTGTCCAGGTATACGAGGGGCTTGCCGTGGACCTTCGTCTGGAGGATTGGGAAATCTCGACGGATCTGCTGAGCGCGCAGGCCGAAACCTGCGTTGGCGCCTTTGCTGGATTCGACGGGGCTTAGTCCGCTCACACCGCTTCCCTCACCAACTCCCCGCGGGGAAGCCACTCAAACAAATAGTCGTCCAGTTCCTTTTTGAGCGCAGCGATTTGAATACGACTCACCATCTCGCTGGCGAACGCATAGATCAGAATGCTGCGGGCGGCCTTTTCGTCGATTCCCCGGGCCCGCAGGTAAAACAAGCTGTCCCGGTCGAGTTGCCCGATCGTGGCGCCGTGCGTACACTTGACGTCGTCGGCATAGATTTCCAACTGGGGTTTCGTGTTGATGAGCGCTTCATCCGAAAGCAGCAGGTTCTTGTTTGTTTGCTTCGAATCGGTTTTCTGGGCCCCCTTTGCGACAACGATGCGTCCGCGAAAAACCCCTCTCGCTTGATCTTCCAGCACTCCCTTGTAAACTTCGCGGCTGTCGCAATTCGGTTTTCGGTGCTCCAGTCGAGTGAAATTGTCGACGTGATGATCCTTGCTGACCAGAAACAGCCCGTTCAGCTCTCCCCATCCGCCTTCGCCGTCCAAAACGGTGTTGGTCTCGTTGCGTATGATGGCGCCGCTGAGGGAAATGGTGTTTGTGCGGACGTTGGCGTTCCGCTGCTGATGCAGATGCACGGTTCCCATGTGAAAAGCTTCGTCGCTCTCCCGTTGCACCTTGTAGTGATCGACCACTGCATTTTCGCCGGCGAACACTTCGGTGACGGCATTGGTGAAATATGCACCTGGGGCCGTCGTCAGATGCGTCTCCAGAACACTGATTTGCGAGTTCTCCTCAGCAACGATCAGGACGCGCGGACTGCTCATGTGCGGGCGTCCGCCTGGAACGTTGCAGAAGATCAACTGGACCGGCTCTTCGACAATCCGCCCGGCAGGGACGTGGATCAGGGCTCCGTCATGCAGAAAGGCCAGGTTCAGCGCATGGAAAACCGGCTCTTCGCGAGAGGCGTATTGGGCCAAATGGAGCTCCAGCAATTCCGGGCATTGCTTCTGCGCCTGCAGCAGCGTGCAGACGCGAACGGCCTCCGGAAGAGCTCCTCGCGAAGACAGGCCCTCCATGAAAACGCCGTTGACGAAGACGAGTCGTGCAGCGCTCAGATTTGAGAACTGAATTCGCCCCAGTTGATCTTCGGTCAGTCTGGCGTCCTCTGCTTTCGGGATGTTCCAATCCGTTCGGGCAATCGGGCTGATGTCGGTATATTTCCAAGCCTCGTCCCGGGTACTGGGGAAGCCGATCTCCTGGAAACTTTGGATTCCTTCCCGGCGCAACTTCTGAAGCCAGAGGGGCTCGTCCGGAGGAGGGTGCAGTTGGTTCGAAAACAAAGCCAGGAAATCAGTTGTTTCTTCTTTTACCGCTTCCAACATCGATCACGTCCTCATTGAGCAATTATGCAACCGGCTGCTCCGCTGCGATTTCCTTCTCGATCCATCCGTAACCTTTCTCCTCTAACTCGAACGCGAGGCTCTTGTCGCCGGATTTCACTATCTTCCCGTCAAAGAGCACGTGAACGAAGTCGGGCACGATGAAATTGAGCAGCCGTTGATAGTGAGTCACAACAATAATGGCGCGCTCGGGGCCGCGGAGGGAATTGACTCCGTCCGCAACGACCTTTAGCGCGTCGATGTCGAGCCCGGAATCGGTCTCATCCATGATGGCCAGCTTCGGTTCCAGCACTGCCATGTGAAAAATCTCGTTTCGCTTTTTCTCGCCGCCGGAAAAGCCCTCGTTGACGGGGCGGCTGATCAGCGATTCGTCGATCTTCAACATTTTCATCTTTTCCCGTACCACCTGAAGAAAAGAGACGGCATCCACCTCCTCCTCGCCTCGATGTTTTCGAATCGCATTGAGAGCGGCTCGCAGAAAGTAGGTGTTGCTAACTCCGGGGATCTCAACGGGATATTGAAATGCGAGGAATATGCCCTCACGGGCCCGATCCTCCGGCGACAGCTCAAGAAGGTCCTCGCCCTGGTACAACACCTGGCCGTCCACCACTTCAAAGTCTTCGCGTCCCGCAAGCACTTGCGCCAGCGTGCTCTTGCCCGAGCCGTTCGGGCCCATGATGGAGTGAACTTCGCCCGCGCCCACCTTCAGGTTGATCCCCTTCAGAATCGTCTCGTCGCCCGCTTTCACCCATAAATTCTTGATTTCCAGCATGTGTTCTTATCTTTCCTAAGAGTGTTTAGATTTTTAACCTGCCAACTCGATCGGCTCGCTTCCGTTGCGGTTCGCCTACCCGACGCTTCCTTCCAAATTGACGCTCAGCAACTTCTGCGCCTCGACGGCGAATTCCATCGGGAGCTCTTTGAATACCTGCTTGCAAAACCCGTTGACGATCATCGAAACGGCGTCTTCCGGCGACAGGCCGCGCTGCTGGCAATAAAAGATCTGAGCCTCGCCGATCTTGGAAGTGGACGCCTCGTGCTCCATTTGAGCCGTGCTGTTGTTGATCTCAATGTAAGGAAACGTGTGAGCGCCGCATTTGTCCCCCAGCAGCATGGAATCGCACTGAGTGTAGTTCCTTGCGTTTGTCGCGCTCTTGGCGATCTTGACCAGCCCGCGATAAGTGTTCTGCCCGAAGTCGCCGGAGATCCCTTTTGAGACGATGTTGCTCCGAGTGTTTTTTCCAATGTGAATCATCTTGGTGCCGGTGTCCGCTTGCTGGTGCTTGCGCGTCAAAGCCACCGAGTAAAATTCGCCGATCGAGTTGTCTCCAATCAGGATGCAGCTCGGATACTTCCAGGTAATGGCCGAACCTGTTTCAACCTGAGTCCAGGAGATGTGGGAGTTCGCGCCCAGACACTTGCCCCGTTTGGTTACAAAGTTGTAGATCCCGCCCTTTCCGTCATCGTCTCCGGGATACCAGTTCTGGATGGTCGAATACTTGATGGTGGCGTCTTTTAGCGCAATCAGCTCAACGACCGCGGCATGCAGTTGATTCTCGTCCCTCATCGGCGCCGTGCAGCCTTCCAGATAGCTGACGTAGCTTCCTTCTTCGGCGATGATCAGGGTTCTCTCAAACTGCCCGGTATTTGCGGCGTTGATGCGGAAGTAAGTCGACAATTCCATGGGGCATCTGACCCCTTTGGGGATGTAAACGAAGGAACCGTCGCTGAAGACCGCCGAGTTGAGCGAAGCGAAAAAGTTGTCAGAGTAGGGAACGACGGTGCCCAGGTATTTCCGGACCAGTTCCGGGTGTTCTCGAACCGCCTCACTCATGGAACAGAAGATCACGCCAGCTTCGGCAAGCGTCTTTTTGAACGTCGTCGCCACCGAGACGCTGTCAAACACTGCGTCGACCGCCACTCCTGCCAGCGCCTTCTGCTCCTCCAGGGGAATTCCCAACTTGTTATATGTTTCCAGCAACTTCGGATCGACTTCATCCAGGCTCTTGGGGCCGTCTTCCTTGGACTTCGGGGCCGAATAGTAAACCATGTCTTGATAATCGATCTTGGGATACTTGAGAAAGGCCCACCGAGGTTCCTCCATTTTCATCCATTGCCGATACGCCTTCAAGCGCCAGTCCAGCATCCATTCCGGCTCTTGCTTCTTGGCCGAGATGATGCGAACGACATCTTCGTTCAGTCCCGGCGGAATCGAGTCTGCATCTATGTCCGTAAAGAATCCGTATTTATATTCCTGGCTGGTTAATTTCTGAAGCTGTTCCGTCTCAGTTGCCATTCTTTCTCCTTCGCTATGTCTCCGATTCGTACGCGCCGGCTCGACCC
>CAZAEY010000174.1:0-7158 GCA_964484155.1 uncultured Acidobacteriota bacterium | reverse complement strand
GAACTCGAAACCATCCCCAAAGAGCGAGCCGAAGGCTGACGGAATTACTCGTATCGGAGGGCTTCGACCGGGTGGAGCCGGGAGGCGCGGACAGCCGGAATGAGACCGAAGAGAACGCCGACCGAACTCAACGTGATGACGGCTGTGAGGACGGCTTTGGCGGATACGAGCAGATGGATGTCGGCCTGACGGGTGGCGTCGTCCAGGACGGTGCTCCAGAAGGGAACGACTCCGATGGCCCACGCCAGACTTTGAGCGAAGAGGTATCCGAGGGCGCCCCCTAGAACGCTGATCAGAAGGGCTTCGAGCAGAAACTGCATGCGAATATGGGAGCGCCGTGCGCCCAGCGACTTCAGCAATCCGATTTCGCGGGTCCGTTCGGTGACGGAAACCAGCATGACGTTCATCAAGCCGACCCCGCCGATCCCCAGCGTCAGAAATCCGATGACAATGAGAAAAACCTGCATGCCGGTAGTAATGCCGGAAAAGATCTGTTGATTCTCCGCCCAGCGAAAGACGGTCAGCGCCCGATCGTCGGCTGGATTGAACCGGTGGTTGCGCGCCAGCACTTCGACCACCTGTCGGATGGCCTGTTGTTCGAGCATGGGGCTGACCGGTTGCACGACCATCACGCTCAGATATCGCGTGGAAGTCAGCGACGACATGGCGGTGTGGGGAATGAACGCGCACAGATCATCCGGCCGGAAATAATTGCTCATGGCGACTTTTCTCTGCAGGACGCCAACGATGGTAAATGGAATTCCGCCGATCTTGACCTCTTCGCCCAATGCCGGCGCTTCCGAGAAGAGTTTTTCGCGAAGATTGTGGCCCAAAATGGCGACGCGGCGACCGTACTGAACGTCTTCGGGCGAGAGGAGCCTTCCTTCGGCCAGGTAGTGGCCCCGCATGTATCCATACTCGTGATTGACGCCCCGCACTCCGGCATTTGTCAACCTCAGGGCGCTCTGAACCGAATAAGTTCTGAAGATTTCGGGGCTCACCCGCTGAATCAGAGGGCTGTTTGCCCTTACGTCTTCCACATCGCGTAATTCCATTCGGACGCGCCGGCCGGCGCGCTGTCCGCCGGCCTGCATGCTCGTCTGTCCGTTCCAGATCACCGTGACGTTGTTGCCGAAGTGTCGAAGCCCCGTTTCGAAGGCTCGCGTGAAGCCCTCGCCGTACGCGAACAGAATGACGAAGCAGGCCACGCCCCATGCGATGCCCATCAGGGTCAGCATAGATCGCGTCCGGTTGCGGTTCAGACTGTCCCAGGCCCTTCGAATCAACTCCAGCAGCATGTCTTCACTCGTGTCGCAAGGCTTCGATCGGATTCAGACGGGCGGCAACGAATGCCGGATAGATCCCTGCGCCGATCCCCACGAATGCCAAAGCGAACGCCGCGAGCATTCCGACTTCCGGGGCGAGCAGCATTCCTTTAAACACCATTTCGGGGAAGGGCAGCTGATTGATGGCCTGACAGATTCCCCATCCCAGCAGGAACCCGACTCCTCCGGCCAGCAGCGTCAGCGTCAGCGATTCTGCGAAAAACTGGAGCATGATGTCGCTTCTGCGGGCGCCGATCGATTTGCGCAATCCGATCTCCATGGTCCTTTCGCGCACCGACACCAGCATGATGTTGACGACGCCGACCGCTCCCAGAAACAAGGTGACGATGCCGACGGCGCCTAAAAACACCTGCATGGTCCGCAGCAGGTAGCCGATCATCTGGCCCTGCCTGGCGGTGTTCCAGATCGACAGGGCGTCTTCGTCTTCAGGCGAAAAGCGCTTCTTTTCGCCAAGCACCGAACGAAGCTGCTTTTCGGCAGCCTCATGCGCCTGGTGGGAAACGGGCATGGCGATGATGTTGTCGATTCGATCCACGGAAACGCCCGGTCTCGGGTCGGGAAAGAGTTTTCGCATCGTCTGGTAGGGAATCAGGATGATGCTGTGATCCTGTCCGTGGTATGTGTTGTTCAACTCCTTGGGCTCCATGATTCCGACCACCGTCAGTGGCCGCCCCTGGATTCGGATCGAAGAGCCGACTGAATTTTCCGAGTTGAACAGCTGCGCATTCACCTCGGAACCGATCACGCACACGTCTCGGGCGTCGGCGTCATCGCCCGGGTTCAGGAGGCGTCCGTGCTCGACTTGAATCGTCCGCATGTACTGGTATTCGGTCGCGACGCCTCGGATGCTGAATGTTCCGTAGTTGAGTTCCGTCCGGGAAACCAGATCGCTGCGCGACGTCTCCGGACTGGCAAAGCGAATCAGCGGCGCTCTTCGGCGCAGCTCTTCCACATCCGAATACTCGAGCTGGATGGAGCGCCCCGCCTGGGTGTCTGCAGTCTGCATGGATGTGCGGCCTCCCCACACAATGAGGATGTCTTTTCCCAACTGTTGGAGACTTTCGTGCTGCGCCACCCGAAATCCTTCTCCCGCCGCCGTCATCAGGATCAAAGAAAGGACTCCCCAGGCGATTCCGAACATCGTCAGAAAGCTCCGCAGCTTGTTGGCTCGCAGAGTGGCCAGGATCTGGGACAGAACGATGAGCTTCATACGGCCCTTTCGATGCGATCTGTCAAGGCGCGGATCGAGTTTCGGTCGGGCGTCACGGGCCGGGGAGCGATGCGGAAGCAAGACGGACGGGCGTAGCTTCCACCGAACCGCTTCCAGGCCGCGAACATCAGATCAAACCCTTTGAGTCGTCTTTGACAAGCTGGTCCTGTTCGTTCAAACCGGAAAGGACTTCGGCCTGGGAGCCGTTGCTGATTCCGACTTCGATCGGAACTCGGCGCTTCTGGCTTTCGGCTGAACGATCTAGAACATCGGCGAAAGTTTTGCGATCCCGATCGTAAATGACGGCGGTTTCCGGGATAAGCAGCACTCCGAACCGTTCTTCGATGATGATTTCAGCGTTGGCCGACATTTTGGCCCGCAGGATCCTCTCAGGGTCCTGAATGGAAACGCGCGCCTGGAAACCGATCACGTTGTCTTTTTCTTCTCCCAGCGGAGAAATCCGCGTCACCGTCCCTGAGAAGGGCTGATCTCGAAAGGAATCCACCTTGACGCGCGCCTTCTGTCCGACAAAGACCTGACCGATGTCGGTCTCATCGACCCGTCCTTCGAAATAAACTTCCCGCAGATCTCCCAGCGAAAGCAGCAGCGTGGCTTGCGAGCCGAGCTGCAGGATCGACGAGACGGCGTCTCCCACTTCCACATTCCGCTTCAGGACGATGCCTTCGATGGGAGCCTGAATCGTTGCATTGCGAAGGTTTTCCAGTGAGCGATCCACTCCGGCCTGCGCCTGCAGCACCTCAGCCTGCTGTCGTCCCACAGCCTTGCGCGCTGATTCGATTGCGGAATCCTGGATCAATATCTCTGATCGAAGAGCCTCGGCTTGAAACTCCGCATCCTGCAGCTCCCTTTCGCGAACTTCGAGGTCTGCGTGTGAGATCAGCTTCTCGGAAAAAAGCGTTTCAAAGCGGCCGACCTGCTTATTCAGGAAGCTCACCTTGTTTTCAAGATTTTCCAAGTCCTGGTAGAGCTTTTGCTTCATCGTAACGGCCGACTCGACTTCGGCTTCCGCTTGCTGCAGCCGCGCCTCAGCCCCTTTCAGGTTCGCTTTCGCCTCGCGCAATTGGGCATTTAAAAGCTCCTTGTCCAGTTCCATCAAAATCTGTCCCTCTCGGACCGGATCGCCGGCGTCCACGAAAATCTGCTTGACGAGGCCGCTGGCTTTGGACTTCACTTCAACGGTCGAAACCGGCTGAATGGCGCCGGTGGCCACGACGACTCGGGCCAGATCTCCCCGAGTGACCGAAATCAGCTGGTCGTCCGGAATGGATGCTTCCGAGCGAAACCAGTTTCCGGAAACGACAAAAATCAGAATCGCCAGAACCAGCGCCGCCCCGATGATCCATCCCTTTCGAAAAATTCTCGGCTTCTTCATAAGTTTCCTTCGGTTGATCCGTCCTCCTACATCGATGATCTACGGAGTTTGACGTGGGAAAGTTCAGTTTGGTTGGGCGTTCTTCGTTCCGCGTTCTGCGTTCTTCGTTCTTCGTTCTTCGTTCTGGGTGGTGTTGGTGCTAGGTGCTAGGTGCTGAGTGCTAGGTGCTGGGTGCCATTGGCGCTGGGTGGGGAACGCTTGGGCCCTGAACTTCGCACATTGAATCTCCAATTTTGAATCGGTGGGCTTCGGGTGCGGGGCTCCGTGATATTCTGTTCTATTGACTTTTCATGAAGAACATCAGCATTCGAGGCGCACGTCAGAACAATCTCAAAGACATCGATCTGGACATCCCGCGAAATACGCTGACCGTCATCACCGGGCTCAGCGGTTCCGGAAAATCCAGTCTTGCGTTTGACACGCTGTATGCGGAAGGCCAGCGCCGCTATATCGAGTCTCTGTCCACGTTTGCGCGGCAATTTCTGGAACAGATGGAAAAGCCGGACGTGGATTCGGTCGACGGCCTTTCTCCTGCGATCTCGATTGAACAGAAGACGACGACCCGAAATGTGCGTTCCACTGTGGGAACGATTACGGAGATCTACGACTACGTGCGTCTGCTGTTTTCCAGCGTCGGACGCCCCCACTGCCCGGTTTGCCGGAAGCCGATTTCCCGTCAAGCCGTTGATCAGATCGTAGACCGTGTCTTTCAACTGCCGCGCGGCAGTCGCTTGATGATCCTGGCTCCGGTGGTTCGACAGCGAAAAGGCGAGTTCAAAAGGCTCTTTGAGGACTACCTGCGCAAGGGCTATTTAAGAGCGCGCGTCAACGGCCGGATGATTCAGCTGGAAGACCCGCCCGAACTCGTCAAGCGAAAGAGCCACACCATTGAAATTCTTGTTGATCGCATCCTCGTTCAGGAAGGAATGGAACGTCGGGTGGAGGAATCCGTTCGCCATGCCACGAAAATGAGCGAGGGGCTGGTATTGGTTTCGGTGGTCGGCGGAGAAGAGTTTCTGTACTCGGAGCGGATGGCATGCGTGGACTGCGGCGTCGACGTTCCCACGCTTGAGCCGAGGAGCTTCTCGTTCAACAGTCGTTTCGGGGCGTGCGCCGTCTGCGGCGGTTTGGGAAGTCAGATGCAGGTCAGTTTGAACCGGCTGATACAGAACCAGGCGGTCCCCATCCGGGAAGTTCAGACGGCGCTCCAATCGAAGGAGCTGCTTTACCTGATGCGTGAAGCCGGCTCCGCTTTGTTGAAGCACTTTGGAATTCACTCTCGCACCTTTATTGAGAACTATCCCTCGGAAATGCGGCAGGCGCTCAAGGAGGGATTGCCTCAGGAAATCGCTTTCGAATATGACGGATATCGCTACCAGTCTCGCTTTGAGGGGATCAGCCGATGGTTTCTGGAAAATATAGAAGCCACTCGCAGCCCGCAACGACGGAGGCAGCTCCAGAGTTTTCTGAATGAACGCGACTGTTCCGCCTGCGGGGGAAGCCGGCTACGTCCCGAGAGTCGAGCCGTCACGGTCCATGGGCTCTCCATAGCGGAATACAGCCGCATGCCCCTTCCCGACTGCCGGGCGGCGTTTGGACGCATCCGCCTGACGGAACGGGAAGATCTGGTGGCGGGACCGATCCTGGATGAAATCCGTCAGCGCTTGGATTTTCTGCTTGAGCTTGGGATCGACTACCTGACATTGGATCGCGCCGCAATTACACTTTCAGCCGGAGAATCCCAACGCGTGCGCCTCGCCTCCCAGATTGGATCTCAACTCCGGGGAGTGCTTTACGTGCTGGACGAACCATCGATCGGGTTGCACGCCCGAGATACGGCCAATCTGCTGAACGCCTTAAAGAAACTGCGCGACGTCGGCAACACTGTGATCGTAGTCGAGCACGACGCGGAGACTATTCGGAGCGCGGATCATGTGGTCGACCTGGGTCCGGGAGCGGGAGAACACGGCGGCAGGGTCGTCGCGCAAGGACCGCTTTCCGCCGTTCTGGCGGTGGAAGACTCTTTGACGGGCCGCTATCTGCGCGGCCAGGAGACGATTCCCGGCCCTTTGCAGCGGCGCAAGCCAGGCGCCGACCGGGTCAGCCTGAAAGGCGTGCGGCATCGAAATTTGAAGGATATCGATGTGGATTTCCCTCTTGGAGTGCTGACTGTCGTGACGGGAGTGTCGGGCGCCGGCAAGTCTTCACTGGTCGAAGAGGTTCTCTACCGCTTGCTTTCCCGCAGGCTCTACGACTCGCTGCAGGAACCGGGGTTGCATCGGGCGGCTGAAGGTCTGGATCGTGTCGACAAGGTCATCGAAATCGATCAGTCCCCCATCGGAAGGACGCCCCGATCGAATCCGGCCACCTATGCCGGCGTATTTACTCCCATTCGCGAGTTGTTTGCCGCCCTCCCGGAATCGAAGATGAGGGGATATCAGCCGGGACGCTTCAGTTTCAACGTCAAGGGAGGACGATGCGAAGACTGCCAGGGGGATGGCCTGCGAAAGATCGAGATGAATTTTCTTCCTGACGTGTACGTTCAATGCGAGAGCTGCCAGGGGAGCCGCTACAACCGTGAAACGCTGTCGGTAAAATACAAGGGATGCAGCATCTCCGACATCCTGAACAGGACAATCGAGGATGCGTATCGGATTTTGGAAAACATCCCGCCCATCGAAATCCGGCTCAAAACGTTGATGCGGGTCGGCTTGGGATATCTGCGGCTGGGCCAGTCGTCGACCACTCTTTCGGGCGGGGAAGCCCAGCGAGTGAAGCTTGCCAAGGAACTAGGACGGCGGGCAACCGGGAAGACTCTATACATTCTGGACGAGCCGACCACCGGGCTCCATTTTGAAGACGTGCGCAGGCTGCTGGCAATCCTGCACGAGTTGGTAGATCTGGGAAATACGGTGATCGTGATCGAGCATGACGTCGACGTAATCCGATGCGCCGACTGGGTCATCGACCTGGGACCGGAAGGAGGCGAGAAAGGAGGCCGCCTGATGGGTGAAGGGCCTCCCGAAGAGATCTCCCGAATCGAAGGCTCCCACACGGGGGATGCGCTGCGCCGGGCGCTGAGTTCCCTGCACGCAGTCTGAGAGGTTAGCTTCGCCGGGAGGCCCTTTCCAGGGATGGCCCCCCGGCGAAGCGGATGGCGAGACTACGGGCAATGAGGGGGACCGCCGGCAGATTCGCCACGATTGTAG
>CAZAEY010000173.1:0-7192 GCA_964484155.1 uncultured Acidobacteriota bacterium | reverse complement strand
GGGCATTTCATCACGGTCAACTATCGAGAGAGCTTCGGCCTGTTCGCCTGCTCCGGGATCCTGTTCAACCATGAATCACCGCGACGGGGGAAAGAGTTTGTCAGCCGAAAGATCACCCACCAGGCGGCTGGCATCAAATTGGGGCTGGCTGACGAACTGCGTCTGGGCAACCTCGACGCGGCCCGGGACTGGGGCTATGCGGGGGATTACGTAGACGCGATGTGGCGGATGCTGCAGCAGGAAGAGCCCTCCGACTTCGTCGTCGGAACCGGGGAATCCCATACGGTTCGTCAGATGGCCGTAATCGCCTTCGAACACGCGGGCCTCGACTGGGAACAGTATGTGAAAACCGACCCAGCCCTGCTGCGGCCTGCCGAAGTGGATCATCTGGTGGCCGATCCATCCCGCGCTCAAAGGATTCTCGGATGGAGATGCGAAACCAGTTTTGAACGGCTGATCCGGATGATGGTGGACGCAGATCTGAAGAAGCTGGCCGCTGGGCCTCACGCTGCCGAACGATCATGCGGGCGCTGATCACGGGAGCGGGCGGCTTTGTCGGAATCCATCTGGCCCGGCATCTGGCGGAACGAGAGATTGCCGTGACCGGCATCGTTCGAAGTCGGGACGGCCTGCCTCCCGGCTGCCAGACCCTCCGCTGCGATCTAACCCACCGGCAGCGCCTCGCTGAAGCGGTCAATGCCGCGAGACCCGATCGGGTTTACCATCTGGCGGCGCTGAGCCGGCCAGACCTTTCCTGGCGGAATCCGGTCGACTTCTACCGGGTCAACGTACTGGGCACGATTCACCTTCTGGATGCCATTAGAAAATTGGACCACCCATGCAGGACGCTTGTCGTCAGCTCCGGAGCCGTCTACGGTGCTCGCCGCGACAATCGACCGCTTTTTGAAAGCGACTCGACCGAGGCTCGGGACCCGTACGCATCTTCGAAGATTTTGATGGAGGCGGTCGCCTTCGACTACTTCCGCGTGTTCGCGATCCCAATCGTTGTTGCCAGACCTTTCAACCACTGCGGTCCCGGGCAGAGGCGCGGATTCGTCGTCGCCGATTTCTGCAGCCAGGCGGCGCTGATCGAGCAGGGGAAGCAGAAAGGGCCGCTGCAAACCGGCGATCTGAACGTGGTTCGCGACTTTCTCGATGTGCGAGACGTTGCCAGAGCCTACTGCGGTTTGATGGATAAGGGCGAGCCGGGAGAGGCGTACAATGTCTGCTCCGGAAAGGCCGTCCCCTTGAGCTCCTTGCTGGAGACGGTCCGCGAAAACGCGCGCGTCGCCTTCAGAATCAACTCGAAAGAAGGCTCCGCCGCAAGTTCGGATGTCCGCATTGGCAATGGCGGCAAGTTAGCTCGAACAATTCGATTCGAAAGGAGGTACGACCTTTCGGAAACGATCGGCGAGACCCTGGATTTCTGGCGAGCTGCAGTGCGCTGACCGGGTCCTTCGGAGCCTCGTCAGTCATGACGAGGGCGATGTCGCGAGTCGCGCCGCGCGCTTCGACCGAAACCGAGCGGAGACTCGTCACAGGCGCGCTGCGTTGCCTTGGCGGCCAGGGTTGCGGCTTTGGCTGTTGATGTTGCACGGTCCCGGTCATTACTGACCGGGCGCTGTGGTTCGCTGACCGGGCGCTGCAGCACCGCCCAGCGCGGCCTCCAGCGCTGCCAGCCGCGGCTCGAGACCTTGCAGCCGCTCCAGCTCGGCCTGAAGCCGCTCGTTTTCGCGCATTTGTTCCTCCACCAGCTCGTACAGCCCCTGAATCGCCGCCAGCGCCACGGCTGATGCGTCCAGCGGCGAAATCGTCACATCGCCGGCGCCCAGGCCGAAGGCCGCGTAAAAGTCCTGCGCCATGGGGCCCATCCGGCGGATCGATTCGTCGTCCGAATCGAAGCGCCAGGTCGCGATCGGAAGCTGGGCCGCCTGCTGAAGCACCTGCCGCGGGTCTACCGGCTCGACGTCGGTCTTGCGGTTGCGATCCGAACTTTGCGCCAGCGTTCCGGCGATGTTCAGATCTCCGGTCGGACTCAGGTCGAACACAGAGGAGGACCCCGGACCCATCAGGATCCGTCCGTTTTGTGCGATCAGCAGCTCCGGCCCTCCAGTGCCGACCAGCGAAACGATGAACCGGCCCAGACCGTCCTGGCTGAAAAACCAGCTCTCTCCATTCGCGCTGTTGTTCAGGTTCAGACGTGCGGCGCCGTTGTTGACCAGATCCAGGAGTGTTCGCGGTGCGGTTGTAGCGCCTTCCTCGCGCACGCGGATCATGGCCGACCCATTATCTCGGCGCACATCCAGAGAAGCGGTTGCGGTGGCCGTCCCGATCCCGACGTTTCCGTTCGTGGCGATATCGATGCTGCTGGTGGGCGCGCCTGGACGAATTCTAAAAGGGAGCAGGCTGCCCCCTGTCACATCCCGCACAAAGAAATTCGCCTCGTTGCCGGCGATGTCCCATGTCCGGGCGGTAAATCCCGAAGAATTGTCCTGTTCCAAGCGCATCCCCGGCGTGTTGCCGGTTCGCAAATGAAGGTCAAGCACCGGCGCAGCGGTCCCCAGACCGACTCTGCCCGACGGGGACACGCGGAGCGAATTAGTGGGCGCATTCGCCTCGATCATAAACGGAGTGCGACCGTTGGTGATATCGTTGACCGCGAAGTAATTGAGGCCGCCCGAAGCGGAATCGTTAATAGTGATTTCCCAGTCGTTTGCTGGAAATCCACTCGTCGTGCTCGTATCGTCAAAGCCGATCCGGGTATTGTTCTCCTTCAATCGGACCGTGTCAAAGCTGAAGGATTCATTATTGACGCAGTCAATCCCCACGCACAGGGATCCCTGCACGATTAAGTCGTCGGGAATCACCTGGTCAAATTTGAATTCGGGATCGGCGCCGGGATTCCCAACGGCAAACGGAAATCCGGAGAAATCCGATCCGAATTCGGGTTCCACGGCATCCGCATCCCAGGCTCGCCCCTCCGAAATCGTAAACCCCCCGGAAATTCGAGACGGACCCTCGGGAAGCGCGCCGAGCTCAACCAGTCGCTCCCGTTCGACCGATTCATCCATCAATCTCATTTCCTCCAGCGCATGGCGCACTCCGGGTTCGACGACCGGATTGAAGCTCAGCTCGTAGCTGTAGCCGCCGTCCGAAAGCGGTTTTCCTTCGGCGTCGTGGTAGTCGAAAAACAATGGCTCACCCGGCAAAAAGACCACCTCCAGGACCAAACCCTGGGCGCCGGTGATCACAAGCTGCGCTTCCTCGTACTCGCCGAGCGCCTCCCAGGAAATGTGACTGGAGTAGCGGTGTTCAGCCGCCGCTTTTTGACTGGTCCTCGACACCTCACCGGTCTCAGCAGCTACATGGACGGAAAGCGCCGCCAGCAGCAAGGCGAAAATTCCCACCGCGAGGGTGCGCATTGCAAATTCCCCCCAACGCCCGCCAGCTTGTCCCTGTTTGATCACTGCACTCATGAATTCCCCCTTTTCGCTTCAAAGCGCCCACCTGGAATGATTTTGGAAAATGAAAAAACTGTAGCTGGAACGGTTACACTCCGGCGTTTTGACGCGACGAAGCTGCAATCGCTCAGCAGGCCGGCTTTCAATGACGCCGCTCGAGCCTTCAGTTTGCTCCTCCTGCGAGCGTGGTGAGAAAGAACGACACAACTCGGCTAAACTAGCACAGTGGTCAGACAGTCGAGCGGGGCGTCCGTTGAAAGCGATGGGTCCGTGCCGGCCAGCCGGGCCAGCACTTCATGGCGCTGTCTGCGGATCCCGGTTCGCGCTTTATTGTCAGCCTGCGCGGCCCTTCTCATCTTCGGCATGTGGCGGACGACGTCCGCGTCAACGGGTCCGAACTCCTTCCCGCGAGAAGGAGTTTTCGATGACGTTTCCGAGGAATTCGGACTGATTTTTCAGCACGTCAACGGAATGACAGGCGAGTTTTACATTGCTGAAATGATGGGCAGCGGTGCTGCGCTCTTCGACTACGACGGGGACGGGAAACTGGACATATTTCTGATCCAGAGCGGACCTTTCCAAACAGCCGAAGCGGAAAGCAAACGCGATTCTCGCCCGAACCACCGGCTTTTGAGAAACGACTTGCAGGTGGCGGCCGACGGATCGAGGCGGCTCCGCTTCACCGATGTGACAGAAGCGAGCGGCATCCGCGCTCGCGGCTACGGTATGGGCGTCGCTGTGGGGGATTTCAATAACGACGGCTTCCCCGACCTGTACGTTACGAACCTGGGCGCCAATCAGCTATTCAGAAACAACGGGGACGGAACTTTTACCGACGTCACTGCGGAATCGGGTGTTGGCGATCCGTTGTGGAGCACGAGCGCGACCTTCGTCGATTTCGACGGAGACGGTTGGCTGGATCTGTACGTAACCAATTACGTCGACTTCTCTTTGGAGAACAATCCGCTCTGCTTTGCGCCCAGTTCGGCCCGGGACTATTGCGGACCACAAGCGTTTCAGCCCCAGCACGATCGGCTCTATCGAAACCGCGGAGACGGGACGTTTGAGGACGTGACCGCGAAAGCCGGCCTCCTCGGCGCATATGGGCCGGGCTTAGGCGTCGTAGCGGCGGACTTCAATGGGAACGGCCTCCCCGACATCTTCGTGGCGAACGACGGAGCTCCGAATCAGCTCTGGATCAACCAGGGCGACGGAACGTTTGTCGACCGGGCCTTGTTTGCGGGCGTGGCGCTAAATCGGATGGGAAGAAGCGAAGCCGGGATGGGCGTGGACGCGGGGGACTTTGACGGCGACGGCTACGAAGACCTGATCCTGACGCATCTGACAGGCGAAACCAACACGCTGTACGAAAACGACGGCGCCGGGATGTTCGAAGACCGCACCGACGCCGTCGGCCTGGGCGCGCCCAGCTTTCCATTTACAGGTTTTGGGGGAGGCTGGCTGGATCTGAACAATAACGGCTGGCTGGACCTGCTTGTCGTCAACGGGGCCGTGCAGATCATCGAGTCGCTGGCATTGCAGGGAGACCCATTCCCCCTTGGGCAGCGAAACCAGCTTTTTCACAACCTGGGAAACGGGAGATTCACCGATGTGAGCGAACGGGCTGGAAAGGCGTTCCAGAAGCTGGAAGTGAGTCGGGGAGCGGCTTTCGGCGATCTTAACAACAATGGTGCCATGGACGTGTTGGTGACGGCGAACAACGGTCCCGCACGGCTGCTGCTGAATCGAGTGGAGTCGGCCAACCGCTGGGTCGGACTGACCTTGATCGGCCGTCACGGCGGTCGGGCGCCCCTGGGCGCCAGGGTGCAGGTCAAGCTTCCTTCGGGGCGCAGTCTGTGGAGAAGGGTCCGGACGGACGGAAGCTATCTCTCCGCGAGCGACAGCAGAGTGCTGGTAGGACTGGGCGGCGAAGACGCAATCGAGGCGGTCAGAGTGTTTTGGCTCGGCGGTGCGACCGAAGAATTTACCGACGTTTTGATCGGCCGTTACAATCGGCTGGTTGAGGGTCGCGGGAATGCAATGAAATGAGTCCGTACGGGTACTGGGGAAGTCTAAGCCGGCTGACGAAATTGATTGCTGCTCGAAGTCCGGCGTATGCGCTCCTTTCGGCCGCTCTTTACTGTCCCTTTCTTGCCGGAGAAGTGTCGCCACCCCTTCGGCCTCTTCCCCCGCTCCGTATGGATGCTTTGGAATCGGCCGTTCAGGAGCAGTTGCGGGAAATTCATGCAGAGGTCGAATCCATCGGGTTGGACCCGTCCGCCACCGACAGCCAACGTGCGGAAGCTTACGGCGGCTTCGGGAGGCTACTGCACTCTTACGAGCTGTTTGAATCGGCGGAAGGCTGTTATCGCAACGCGCAGGCTCTGGCCCCGGGCGAGTTTCGATGGACCTATTTGTTGGCGACGGCTCTCGAGCGACAGGGCCGCTGGGGAGAGGCGGTAGAGCAATTTCGCGCGGCTCTCTCAATTCACTCGGAATCGATTCCCGCTCTGGTTCGCCTCGGGAACATCCATCTGCAAAGCGGCGACTTGAATCGAGCGGAGGAAAAGTTCCGGCAAGCCGTCAGGCTCGACCTGTCTTCGGCGGCCGCCCACTTTGGGCTGGGGCAAGTGAAACTGCTGCAGCGGCAATACGACGCAGCCGTCGAACATTTGGAATCGGCTCTTGCGCTCGCTCCAGAGGCCGATCTAACTCATTACTCGCTAGGGATGGCCTACCGGGGCGCGGGTGAATTTGAAAAGGCCCAGCATCACCTCGGCCGCGCGGGAACGGTCGGGGTCCGCCCTCACGATCCCTTAACCTATGAGCTGGAAAGCCTCGGCGCAGGGGAGATTGTCGCAACCCTCAGAGGCCGCAGGGCATTTGAAGCCGGAAGGTTCGAAGATGCGATCCAGGAATTCCAGCGTGCGGCGGACGCCGCACCCGACAGTTACCGGTCCCGAACGAATCTGGCAGCTGCGCTCGCGGAGGCGGGTCGCACCGATGAGGCGATCATAAAGTTTCGGAAAGCGATCGAGCTGAATCAAGAAGGGGCTGAGGTCGCACGCGCGAATCTGGCTCGCCTCCTGATACAGACCGGCCGGCCGGGAGGGGCCATTCCTCTGCTCCGCGTCGCATTGTCGCGAAGGCCTTCGGATCTCGCTGCGAGAATCGACCTGGCCAAAGCGCTTGGTCTCACTGGAGACTTTCCAACCGCGCTGCAGACCCTGGCGCCTGCTCTCGCCGCGCGCCCGCCGCACGCTGAGAGCAAACTATTGGAAGTCGACCTGCTGATTCGAATGGGGCTCGAGGAGCCGGCCCGGGAGCGGCTCGACACTCTGCAAAGCGAATTGCCGCGGGACCCGGTCGTTCAGCAGCGCTACGCGCTGTTTCTGGCCACCGCTTTGGATCCTCGACTGAGAGATCCCGCGCTCTCTTTGCAGCTGGCCCGCAAAGCCTACGCCGCCTCGCCGACGCTGTTTGGCGCCGAGGCGCTCTTTTACGCCCATCTGGCAAATAGCGCCTGCAGCGACGCGCAGCAGTGGCTGGACGAAGTCGCAGCCGCTGGAGGGCCTGCGGAGCGCGTCTCCCGGCTCCATGAGGCGCTTTTGGAGGCGTGGCGGGAAGGGCGCTGCGGCGACCGGCAACCCGAATAGCAGGCTGCGGCTGCGGCTTAGGCGGTTGATGTTGCGCGGCCCCGGTCATTACTGACCGGGCTCTGTGGTGCGCTG
>CAZAEY010000172.1:0-7282 GCA_964484155.1 uncultured Acidobacteriota bacterium | reverse complement strand
CCGAGCCAAAAAAACTCGTTGCGCCTGTTTGCAGCCTCGTGCTAGACTGGTCGGCGGAAGATAGGCATGACGATCAACAGTTTTCTCTGGCACTGGCGGCTCAGCTAAGGCAAGGCGCTCCCCAGAGAACTGTCGGTCTCATGTGAACAGCCAAAACTCAAAGGTAGTTCAGTCGAAAAGGCCGTGGAGGTTCTCCACGGCCTTTTCTTATTGGGGCGTAGAATTATTCGGATGACGATTCATTCAAAAGCCGTATTAGCAGACCTCCTGACTCCCGTCTCAGCCTACCTGCGGGTTGCCGGCGACTCTCCGCGGAGTTTTCTGCTCGAATCAGTCGAGGGTGGCGAAAAGGTGGGCCGCTATTCGTTTATCGGAGTCGACCCAGACCGCACGTTTCGAGGAAGTTTCCACGATTTCCGCGAGAGCTTTCCAGCGGACCGCGAGCCGCATCCGGATCTCCCTCCGTTTACGGGCGGAGCCGTGGGCTCGTTCGCCTATGAGATGGTGCATGAATTCGAGCGGCTGCCCCTTTCAGAAGGGTCATTGCCGCCTCCGGTGGAGGTGGACTTTTACTCCACAATTCTGGCATTCGATCACGTTCTCCACCGGATCGTGATCATGTCCCGGGAGGGTACGGGGCGGGTAAATGAGCTAGAGAGCCTGCTTCGGCGGGAGCCTCCGTCGTCTGTAGAAAAGGCCGCGCCCTCCGGAACGAACGGCCCGCCGCTCAGCCCCCGTTTCAATTTCAAGCCGGGCGAATTCGAGTCGGCGGTTTCCCGGGTCAAGGAGTATATTCGCGCAGGAGACATCTTTCAGGTCGTGCTTTCGCAGCGGATCGAAGTCGATTACGAGGGCAATCCGTTCAACGTTTACCGGGCGTTGCGATACATCAACCCATCGCCCTATATGTTCTTTCTGAAGCGGGGGGATGAGGCGGTGGCCGGCGCTTCTCCCGAGATGCTCATTCGCGTCCATGATCGAGAGCTGGAGTACAGGCCGATCGCCGGAACCCGTCACAGAGGAGCGACCGCCCGGGAGGACCGCCTCCTGGAAGAGGAGCTTCTTGCGGATCCGAAGGAACGAGCTGAGCACCTGATGCTGGTCGATCTGGGGCGAAACGATCTGGGGCGAGTCAGTCAGTATGGAGAAGTCAAGGTGGAGGATTTGATGTTTGTTGAAAAATACTCCCATGTGATGCACTTGGTCAGCTCGCTTCGAGGCCGGCTGCGGCCGGAACTGGACCGCTTCGACGCGCTGCAGGCTGCGTTTCCTGCCGGCACGGTCACGGGCGCCCCAAAAGTGCGGGCGATGGAGATCATCAGCGAACTGGAGCCTTGCCCCCGAGGCATTTACTCCGGGGCTATCGGATATCTCGACGAATCTGGAAATCTGGATACCTGCATCGCCATTCGGACAATGGTCCTGCAGGAAGGAAAGGCTATTTTTCAGGCTGGAGCCGGAATCGTTGCCGATTCCGTACCGAACCTGGAGAACCAAGAGTGCCATAATAAAGCCCAAGTCCTGCTCAAGGCGCTCGAGATGGCCGGCGACATCTAAATACGATTCTTCGAAGCGAGCGATTGAAGCAAGAGGAGCGAATCGAAAACAGGAATGCGCGTCATCGTCATCGATAACTACGACAGCTTTACGTACAACCTGGTCCAATATCTCGGCGAATTGGGAGCCGAGTTGACGGTGTTTCGGAACGATCAGGTCGAACTCGGAGAGATCCGGAAGCTTGAGCCGGATCGCATCGTTATTTCTCCGGGTCCCGGAATCCCCGCAAACGCCGGCGTTTCGATCTCCGTGATCAAGAGCGAAGCCGGTCGAACCCCTATTCTGGGCGTCTGCTTGGGGCATCAGGCCATCGGTGAAGCGTTTGGAGGGAGAGTGATCAGGGCTCCTGCTCTGATGCACGGGAAAACTTCACTGATCTTTCACGAATCGGATACGATTCTGAAGGGGCTTCCCAATCCCTTTGAGGCGACCCGATATCATTCGTTAATTGTGGAGCGGGAAACGCTGCCGGACTGTTTGCAAGTGAACGCCTGGACCGACTGTGGAATCGTGATGGGTCTGCGGCATCGCGAGGATCCGATCTTTGGAGTTCAGTTTCATCCGGAGTCGATTTTGACCAGGCAAGGCAAAGCCCTCCTGAAGAACTTCTTATGTTACGACCGTTTATAGAGAAAGCGGAAAGCTTTCAGAATTTGACGCTCGAGGAAGCCGAACAGGCTTTGGACGTCATCCTGCACCAGGATGTTTCAGACGAGGACATCGGGCGTCTACTCGTTTCGCTTTCTGAAAAGGGGGAGACGCCTCAAGAAATCGCGGGCTTCGCACGGGTGATGAGAAGGCACGCCCGCCAGATCGCCAATCCGCACCCGACGAGCATCGACACGGCCGGCACAGGCGGCGGCGCCGACACCTTTAATATTTCAACGGCGGCGGCGTTTGTCATTTCCGGAGCGGGCATTCCTGTCGCCAAGCATGGAAATCGGGCGATTACTTCCCGGTCGGGAAGCGCTGACGTCTTGGAGCATCTGGGAGTTCCGGTCGAGGTTTCAGAAAAGACTGTGGAACGTTCGCTGGGTGAGATCGGGATCTGCTTTATGTTCGCTCCCGGCTTTCACCCGGCGATGAAGCGGGTCGCGGGCATTCGTCGTCAACTCGGAAGGCGCACGATCTTTAATCTCCTGGGACCCCTTACAAACCCCGCTGGCACGCCCTTCCAGATTATCGGCGTCTATGAGGCCGAACTGACTGGCAGGTTGGCGGCTGCGCTTTGCCATCTGGGATGTCGCAAGGCCTGGATCGTCCACAGCGAGGACGGGTTGGATGAGCTTTCGATTTCCGCCGAGACGCATATAGCGGAAGTCGAAAATGGCGCCGTCACAAATTTCCGATTCAAGCCGATCGAAACCAAGCTCGGAATTCCAAAGGGAGGAACTCCGCAAGAAAATGCGCAACTCATTCTCGGGATTCTGGAAGGCAAGATTCAGGGGCCGGGCCGCGATGTCGTAGTCCTCAATGCCGCAGGGGCCCTGCACGTCGTGGGAGAAAAGAGTTTTTCAGTGGCGATAGAACGAGCGCAAGAGTCGATCGACAGCGGCGCAGCGTTGAATAAGCTGCAGCATCTGTCGGAATTGTACGGAGCTCCAGATGCGACGGAATGAGCAATCCTTTCCGACGAATCTGCGAGCCGGCAAGGGCCCGGGCTATCGCTGCACCTGGGACGGTCTTTCCTGAAACATGAATCTTGAAACCTAAAGCCTTCCTTCGCCCATCGATTCGGATCCCGTTGGGTGGGAGCTAATGTAATGTTGAGCAAGATCATTGAAGACAAGAGAACCGAAATTGCCGCACGGAAGGAGAACCGCGAAACTCCGCCCTATAGCGAATTGGTGACTGAAAAAGCCCCTTCTTTTCGAGCCGCGATCAGCCGCGACAAGTGCAACGTCATTGCTGAAATCAAGTACCGAAGCCCCAGCCACGGACCATTCCTTTGCCAGGATTCTCCCGAAGACATCGCTGCAGGCTACGTTCGCGCCGGAGCTGCCGCCATCTCTGTGTTGACCGACGAAAAGCACTTCCACGGGAGTTTGGACCATCTGCGAAGAGTTCGGGCTGCACTCGACGGATTGGAGGAAGCACATGCTGCGGAAGCGGAATCGCAAAGGGAAGTTCGGGCCTCCCGGACGCCGTTGCTTCGGAAGGATTTCATTCTGGATCCTGTTCAGGTGAATGACGCACGCCGCTTCGGGGCTTCCGCTTTTTTGCTGATCGCAGCGTGTCTGAGCGTTGACGAGTTGCGCTCCCTGCGCAGCCACGGAGAGGAACTTGGAATGGAATCTCTTGTCGAAGTACACGATGCTTTTGAGCTGGAAGCCGCCCTTGACTCCGGCGCTTCAATGATCGGAGTCAATAACCGCAATCTGCGCACATTTGAAGTCGATCTCCAGACATCTTTCGATTTAGCGAGACGAATGGAAGGCGAGACGGGCCATCTGCTGGTTGCCGAAAGCGGCATTTCCGAACCTTCCCAGCTTCGCGAGCTTCGAGACGCAGGCTTCAGCGCCTTTTTGATAGGCACGATTTTGATGAATTCAATCTCTCCGGAACGCAGGTTGAGCGAACTCCTGCAAGCCGCTGCCCGTTCTGCCGGTTCATTATGAATACTCTGAAAATGGTTCGATCCCGTTCAAAGCAGGAGGCGGCGCGGTGATTGATCGAACCGGCCTGACAATGACGGGTTCCGGTGACCCGAAAGGCGAAGCCATCGTGAAGATTTGCGGAATCACGAACCCAGAGGACGCTTTGCAGGCGGTGCGCTCGGGCGCAAACGCGATCGGGATCAACTTCTATCCGAAGAGTCCCCGCTTCGTCTCTTTTGAGACCGCGGAAGCGATATTGTCGAGGGTACCGGATACCGTTTTAAGGGTAGCCGTTTGCGTGTCCCCTTCGGAGGCGCTGGCGGAAAAATGTGATTCTCTGGGTTTCGATGTTCTGCAGATTCACGGAGTCCGCAGCCCGGACCAGCTTCCAGCAAGTCCATTGCGAATCTGGGTCGCTGTTTCCCCCCAACAGGCCGCCAGTTTTCCCGAGCGTGAAATCCTGATCGACATTTCATGGGGCCGGGGACTGACGGCCGACTGGGAGGAAGTGGAGAAGTTGAAGCGTCCCTTGATTCTTTCGGGCGGGCTGCACGAGGGAAACGTGCGCGAAGCCGTTGAGCGGCTCCGTCCCACAGGTGTGGACGTCTGTTCCGGCGTCGAGCAGGCGCCGGGGCGAAAAGACGCCGGGAAAATTGCGCGATTCATCCAGGAGGTTCAACGCGGCCTGACGTCCCTGCAGCGCGGAAAAGTCGGGTCAAAATGATTCAGTCGAAAGGACCGTCCGAAAGAATTGAAATTGCCGGCGCGCTCCTTCGGCGGCGCAATCAATCCGTTATTGTTTGTCAGGACGAGGAGTGGAAGGAACCTCATGTCAGATAATTCAGGCGATCGAGGCATGTTCGGCAAGTACGGCGGTTGTTTCGTCCCCGAGACGCTGATGACCCCGGTTGAAGATCTGGCCCGGGCTTACGAGCAGGTTTGGGCGGATCCCGGATTTCACAAGGAATTCGAGTCGCTGCTGCAATCCTACGTCGGGAGACCGACTCCGCTTTTTCTGGCAGCCCGCCTTTCGGAACGACTGGGCGCGAAAGTCTATTTAAAGCGAGAAGACTTGTGCCACACCGGCGCCCACAAAATTAACAATGCGCTGGGACAGGCCCTGCTGGCCCGGCGTATGGGAAAAACGCGGATCATTGCAGAAACTGGCGCCGGTCAGCACGGCGTGGCGACCGCCACCGTGTGCGCCTTGCTGGGGCTTGAATGCGAGATCTATATAGGCGTTGAAGACGCGCGTCGACAGGAGCTGAATGTTTTCCGGATGGAGCTCTTGGGCGCTCGCGTCAGCCGTGTGGACTCGGGAAGCCAAACGCTGAAGGACGCCATCAACGAGGCGATGCGGGATTGGGTCACAAATGTGAAAAACACCCACTATCTGCTGGGTTCCGTACTGGGTCCGCACCCTTATCCGCAGATGGTCCGCAACTTTCAGTCGGTCATCGGGCGAGAAGCTCGCAAACAGTTTTTGGAGCTAGAGGGACGGCTGCCGGATCTGCTTGTGGCCTGCGTAGGAGGCGGAAGCAATTCGATCGGTCTGTTTTATGAATTCCTGAAGGATCCGGGAGTCCGCATGGTTGGGGTGGAAGCCGGAGGCAAGGGCCCCGCTTTAGGTGAACATGCCGCACGCTTTGAAGGCGGTCGCCCGGGCGTTCTGCATGGAACCTTCAGCTATGTGCTGCAGGATGAATTGGGTCAGATCGCGCCCACTCACAGCGTCTCGGCCGGTCTGGACTATCCAAGCATCGGTCCGGAGCATGCGGCTCTGAAGGAATCCGGGCGTGTCACCTATACCTCCATTGGCGACTCCGAGGCCCTGGATGCCTTCCAGATGCTCAGCAAGCTGGAAGGGATCATTCCCGCATTGGAGTCGGCGCATGCCGTCGCCTGTCTAAGTCGCCTGCGCGAGGAACTGGACTTTCAAATGGCCATCGTCAACCTTTCGGGCCGCGGCGACAAAGATGTGCAGGAAGCCCGACGGTTGATCGTCACATGAGTCGGCGCGCAAAATGCAGAGCTGCCTGGTTGAACGAATCCTCCGCCGGAAAAACTTCACTACCCGGGCGGCGGAGCGATGGTTTCGTTTGTCGCCGCAGTAACGGTTGAAATCAATGCAATTGAACAAGATTTTCGCCCGATCCAAGAAATGCTTCATCCCGTTCGTAACGGCGGGCCATCCCGACCTGGAAAGCACCCGAAATATCATTCTGGCTCTGGCGGATTCCGGATGCCAGATTATCGAGATCGGCATCCCGTTTTCCGATCCGATCGCCGACGGTCCCGTAATTCAGGCTTCCTCCTATTCAGCCCTGCGACACCGCTACCGGATGGAAGATTTCATCGAACTGGTACGGGAAGTCCGCCGCAAATCAGAAGTCGGATTGGTTTTTATGACCTACCTGAACCCGATCCTGCAGTATGGATTCGAGCGTCTGGATGAGCATGCGTCGGAAGCCGGATTGAATGGGATTCTGATATCCGATCTCACCCCTGAAGCGCTTCCTGCGGGCATCCGAAGACTGGAAAAGATCTTTCTGGTGGCTCCTACCACGTCGGACGAGCGTATCGAACGCATCTGCGCGGCCAGCAACGGGTTCATCTACCTCGTCGCCCGGACCGGCGTCACCGGAAGTCAGACCGAAATTGAGACAACCGTACCCGAAACGGTCCGACGGATTCGAAATTTCACCGATCAGCCGGTGGCAGTCGGGTTCGGAATCCGCTCGGCAAAGGATGTTCAAACCGTGTGGCGTTATGCCGAGGGCGCAGTGGTCGGCTCCGCTATCGTTCGCTTTGTTGAAGAGAATCGAAAAGCCGCTGACCTGCCGAAACGCGTCCGCGGCTACGTCGAATCTACATTTCTCCCTTCAAGAGCGTGAGGGCGTTCGGCGTTCCGAGGTTCCGCGGTTTCGGGTTCTTCGTCCTGCGTTCGAAGGGTCGGGGAAAGCGATTCAGTCAAACGAAACCGACAGAGCGCCGGATGTCAGAGCGACGGGCCCGCAGGGGCCGTTGATTCCGCCTGAACGGGTTCAGCGAACTCGCCGCTCTCGAGGAATCAGACGATCAACGCGTCCGAAGCGGCCGCGTCGCTCTGCCATCCGGCGCTCCGTCGG
>CAZAEY010000171.1:0-7356 GCA_964484155.1 uncultured Acidobacteriota bacterium | reverse complement strand
CCGCAGTCGTACTCGTGCAGTACGTCGAGGAGGCCGAGGAGCGGCAACGCAGCAGACGCGCCGTTATCCGACGCCACAGTAGAAGTAGTGTGAGAAATGCGGGCTAGGCCGTCGCCGCCCAGTCACTTTCCTTCTTCAGGGGAGAGGCCCTGCAGAATCCTCTCCGCCGTCAAACCTGCCGCAAAGGTGACCAGCGTCCCCACCAGCACATACCAAGGCCAAGCCAGCGAGGTGAGGTAAACGACTCCCAGCATTGCCGCCAGTCCGGATGCCATGGCCGCCAGTCCGGCCGTCTCCCGCGTCCGGCGAGTCAGCGTGCCCAGCAGGAAAATCCCCAAAATGCTTCCCATGGTGATGCTGGTGATGGTGAGCCCGACTTCCAGCACATCCCCCCAGCTCCGCGCCAGAAATGCAACGCCCATCAGCAGAACGCCCCACATCAGCGTCAGGAAGCGAGAGACCCTCAAGTAGTGTCTGGAATCTGCGCCGGGTTTGAAAAACGGGCGATAAAAGTCGTTGATTGCCGAAGAGGCGAGGGAGTTCAGGGAGCTGCTCAAGCTCGACATCCCGGCGGCGAAGACGGCTGCGATGATGAACCCGCTGACTCCGCTTGGAATCTGCTCCACGATAAAGATCGGAAAAATCTGATCGTTCTGAGTCATCTGGGTCGCCATGGGGAAATGATGATAAAAAGCGAACAGCAGGACTCCAATCATCAGAAAGAGCAGGAATTGAAAAATGACGAAGACTCCGCTGACGATCAGCGCCAACTGACTCTTCCTTCGATCTCCGCAGGCGATGTATCGCTGCACCATCATCTGGTCGGTTCCATGGGTGGCGAATGTCAGAAAAGCTCCACCGATCAGCCCCGACCAGAAAGTGTAGGGAACTGAGAAGTCCAAACGGAAGTCGATCCATTGCAGCTTCTGGTCCGGCGCGGCCAGGGCTGCCACTTCCGGCCATCCTCCGGGAATCCGCTCCAGAATGAGATAAAAAGCGATGCCGGCTCCCACCAGATAGATCAGCAGTTGGATGACGTCGTTCCAAACCACCGCCGTCATGCCGCCGTAATAGGTGTACAGAATGGTCGCGAGTCCGATGACGACGATCGTGGTCACGTCCGACATCTGAGTGACCACCCCTAGTACCAGGGCCGTGGCGAACAATCGGACCCCGTCTGCCAGCATGCGGGTCGTCTGGAAGAGCAATGCGGAAAGGCGGCGTACGCGGCCGCCGAAGCGTTCGTTCAAGATTTCGTAGGCCGTTTGAATCTCACCTCGAAAGTAGCCCGGAATCAAGACGAAGCTGACCAGGACCTTTCCAATCAGATATCCAACCGCTACTTGCAGGAAGGCCAGATTCCCCGCGTAGGCGATGGCCGGGGCGCCGATAAAAGTCAACGTGCTGGTTTCCGTTGCGACGATGGAAAAGGAAATGGCCCACCAGGGCATCTTCCTGCCGCCGAGGAAGTAATCGTTGATATCCTTGTTTCCCCGTCCCAGGTAGGTGCCGAAGGCGACGGTTCCGGCCAAATACAGGATCAGAATCAGATAATCCAACCCGGTGAATCCCATGGGCGGTCATACTATCGGCTTCCAAAAGCGGTGGCAATCCGAACCGCGTTTGTAAAGGCCCTTCCATGCCGGAAACAGGCCCGGTGACGGGTCCGGTGGGGGGTCTGCGGCGGCCCCCGGAGATGATAGACTCGTCGGAAATGAGCGGCGGATATCTACTCGGCATTGACGGCGGAGGCACAAAAACGGTTTGTCTGTTGGCCGATGAGAATCTAAAAGTCCTGGGGCGGGGAATCGGCGGCCCGTCCAATTATCTGTCCGAGGGGATCTATACCGCAAAGATGTCCTTGCGCGCCGCCGTACAAGAAGCGCTCGCAGCGGCCGGCGTGGACGCCTCATCGGTCGGCGCCGTTTGCGCGGGCTTGGCGGGCGCCTCCCGGCCCAGGGATCGGCAGACGATGCAGAAGGCGCTGCGGGAAATCGTGCCGGCCGCCAGAATCCGTGTGGAAATCGATGCATTCATAGCGCTTGCCGGGGCCACCGAATGTCGACCCGGCGTCATCGTTATTTCCGGAACGGGCTCGGTGGCCTTTGGCGTGAATTCCGCGGGCGAAACGGCGCGCTCAGGAGGGTGGGGATTCGTGGCCGGGGACGAAGGAAGCGGATTCGACATCGGAAGAAAGGGCATTGCCGAAGCGCTGCGGCATTATGACGGAAGAGCCGGGATAACGACGATTGCTGAAAAGCTCATGCGTGAAATGTACCTGGAAAGCCTTGAGGAGATGATCCCCATTCTGTACTCGGGTCCTTTCAGTCCGGCTAAGATCGCCTCGCTCTTTCCGCTCATTCTGGAAGCCGCTCGGGAAGGCGACCAGGCGGCGGACCGACTCATTCGAGAGGCGGCGGGGGAGCTTTCCCGGATGGCCGCCGCCGTAGTTCGGCGTCTGAAGATGGAGGAGCATTGCCTGGTCGCTACTTCCGGGGGAGTCTTCCGCTCCGATCAGGTGCGCGGACCTTTTGCCGAACATTTGCGGCGGGCGATTCCCGGAGTCGAGCTGATTCCAGCCGCCAAAAGCGCGGAAATGGGGGCTCTTTTCGCCGCTCGGGCGGCCCTGCGCGAAGAGACGCTCTTTCAGTCGGCGTGAAGCGGCCCGATTCGAGCTGTGGAGCGAAGTGATCCGCCCGCGTCAGCCGCCGCCCGGGAGTCCCTTCAGCAGACTGTTCGAAAGAAGGTAGGCATTTCGACGGCGATCGCCCGCTGGAAGGGAAAGGAAATCCACGGCGCGATATCCACTTGCCAGATAGAAGCCAAAGGCCTCGCGCACGTGGATGCGCCATTCCCTCGCCAACTCTGCATCGGCATCCCGCAAGAGATCGAAGGAATCCGGAATCTCCAGCAACAGACTGGGGCCTCGCAGATCCGGCTTCCAGGATTCCGGCTGCAGGAGCCGTCGATCGCCCAGGACGCGCTCCACAGTCCGGTTAATCAGGAGATTCTCGTCCAATGGCGTAGGCGGCGCCCCGCCTTGAAGCCTTCGTTCCACGAACCGACTGGCGATGAGCCATTCGGCCCAGACTCGATCGGTCTCCGCGTCCCGGTTGAACCGGCTTGCCGCGCTTCCAAAATAGTTGGGACGATAACTCTGCACGAAGGCCCCCAATTTGCGCAGGTTCAGATTGGCATTGACGGCCTGCAAAGGGTCGAAGGTCCAGCGAATCCGATCCAAGCCGCGCTCAAGCGCAAAGTCCCGTTGAAAGAGCTTGAGTCGAAACCCGACGTTGAGTCGACGATACTGGTCTCGGACTCCCAGCAACTGGCTGTGCAGATACCAGCGCCGATCGTCGGGAGCGCGACCCATCCATGCGGCGGTAAATCCAGCCAACCATTCGCCTGCAAAGGCTCCGGCGACGAGTCCGCCGCTTTCCGAAATGGAAAAAAGCGCCCGCGCGGGGTAGGGAAAGTCCTGGCCCGCTTCGCCGTAACCCCAGATCTCCCTTTGGAGCTCGACTATTGAGTCCATCTCCGTTAGATCTGACAGGCGCCGAATCTCCAATTGCCGATGCAAAGTCATCCTCCATCACTGATGCATTGCTTCAGAAAATGCGGAATCCGGACGAAGAGTACCGAATCGACCGGCAAGCGGCAAGCCTCCGGCCCCTGTCGACGGATTCGCAGCAATGATCCGGCTCCGCCCGGCCGTTTCTTGAATTCATGCGGAGCAGCGTCCACAATGCCTTCATGAATCTAGCCGAAAGAATGTCGAGGCTGGGCACGGAGACCGCCTTTGAGGTGCTGGCGGCCGCCAAAGCGCTGGAAGCGCAGGGCCGAAGCATCGTACACCTCGAGATCGGAGAGCCGGACTTTGATACGCCGGCCAATATCGTTGAGGCGGGAGTTCGGGCGCTGCGCGATGGGTGGCACCACTATTCGCCGGCGGCCGGGCTGCCGCGATTGCGGGAATGCGTTGCCGAGATGATCTCACGCACTCGGGGCGTCTCCGTTCATCCGGACGAGGTGGTGGTGACACCGGGCGGCAAGCCGATCATCTTTTTCAGCCTCCTGGCCCTGGTCGAATCCGGGCAGGAAGTCATATACCCGAATCCCGGATTTCCCATTTACGAATCGATGATTCGATTCGTCGGCGGTAAGCCAATGCCAGTGCGCCTGCGGGAAGAGCTGGACTTTCGCCTCAACGTAGACGAAGTTCTGGCGACGATCAGCCCGCGCACAAGGCTTCTGATTCTCAACTCGCCGAACAATCCGACCGGGTCGGTCTTGTCCTCGGAGGACTTGCAGGCGCTGGCCGAAGGGCTCGTCCCGCATCCGAAGGTGCAGGTCCTTTCCGATGAGATTTACAGCCGCATCCTGTACGACGGCAAGCACGAGAGCATTGTTGGGTTTCCCGGCATGAAAGAGAGGACGATTCTGTTGGACGGGTTCTCAAAGACTTACGCCATGACAGGATGGCGTCTGGGCTACGGCGTCATGGCGCGGAGCCTTGCGGGCCAGATAGTCAAGCTGATGATCAACTCCAATTCCTGCACGGCTTCCTTCACTCAATTGGCGGGCGTCGAAGCGCTGGAAGGGGACCAATCTTCCGTAGATGAAATGGTTCAAAGGTTTCGACGTCGTCGCGACCGGGTTGCGGCGCTCCTGAACGAAATCGAGGGCGTCTCCTGCCGCGTTCCCATGGGGGCCTTTTACTTATTTCCAAACGTCGAGAAGCTGAACCAAAGCGCAGCCGAGCTGCAGAAGATGCTCTTGCAGCGGGCCGGAGTGGCAGCCCTTGCCGGAACCTCTTTCGGCAGTTTTGGAGAAGGCTATCTTCGGATTTCCTACGCCGCCTCAATGGAGGCGCTGGAAGAGGGGATCGCGCGCTTTTCAGCGATGCTTGAGGAGATAGGAACGACATGAGCGACTATCGAATTTTCGTTACCTGCGACATCGGCGAGGAATCATTGCGCCGACTTCGTGATCGAGGCTACGAAGTGGAGGTGTACGAAAGGGAAGACGCGCCTCCTCGGGAGCTGATCTTGGAGAAGGTGCGGTCCGGAATCGACGGCCTTTTGACGACGTTGCGCGATCGAGTCGATAAAGAGGTTCTCGAGGCCGGGAAGGATACGTTGAAAGTGATCGCTCAATACGGGGTCGGCTTCGACAATATCGATCGGGACGCGGCTAACCGCTTTCGCATCCCATTTACGAACACCCCGGACGTGTTGACCGACGCCACCGCCGAATTCGCCCTTTTTATGCTGGGTTCGGCGGCCCGTCGGCTCTACTCCAGCGAACGGCTTGTCCGCGAAGACAAGTGGGACCGATGGCATCCTGGCGGCCCGCTGCTGGGGGACGAAGTGACCGGAAAGGTCATCGGCGTCATCGGCGCCGGACGAATTGGAAGATCCTTCATTTTGAAATGCGCCGGCCTGGACGTTGATTTTCTGTACTTCAACCGAAGCGAGCAGAAGGAGTTCGCCACGGCGTTACAGCGGGTGCTGGACGCCCAGCATGCGGCGGGACTGGTCCGCCGCCGTCGAGAGATCCGGTTCGTTACGCTTCAGGAATGCCTGCAGGCCTCCGATTTCGTCAGCATTCATCTTCCTTTGAACGAACAGACCCGCGGCCTGATCGACGAAGGCGCTTTGCGCTTGATGAAACCCACCGGATACTTGATCAACACGGCACGGGGCCCGATCGTCGATGAACGGGCTTTGTACCGCGCTCTGAAAGAAGGCTGGATCGCAGGGGCGGCTCTGGATGTGTTCGAAACCGAGCCCCTGCCGGCGGATTCTCCTCTGCGGGACCCCGATCTGGAAGAGCGTCTACGCTTGTTCAGCCACATGGGAAGCGCCGCCGGCCGAACCCGGCTCTCACCCGATCCGGAAGTGGGAATGGCCGGGCGCTGCGTGCAGGGGATGATCGACCTGCTGGAGGGAAACTACGGCGGAAACCCAGCCGAAGTTCCTCTCGTCGTCAATAAAGAGGCGTTTCGCTGAAGCCCCGTTGCTCCTCAAGCGATCGCTCAGCCCACTTCGACGGCGCCTCCGTAGAACTCCCGCCAGGAATGAGCCCCTTTCAGGATCAAATTGAGTGCCTCGATGTTCCGCACGCCCCGATCCGCGAGCCAATCCTCCAGAGCGGACGCTCCGTCCCGCGCGTAGACGGGAATGCCGTCCTGCCAAGTGGCCCTTCCGCAGAGCACTCCAGAGAACTGCACGCCCGCCTCGAGAGCGATCTCTAAACTCTCTCGGAACTGCTCGTCGCTGACGCCGGCGCTCAGGTAGATGAAAGGCTTTCCGGCCGCTTCGGCGGCCTTGCGATACAGATCCATCGCCTCCAAACGCTCGTATGCGGCGCTTTTGCCTTGAAAAGACGCCGTCCCGGACGTATATTTCAAATCTACCGGGATTTCCACCTTCAGGACGTCTACGTGGTAGTGGTCTTGGGAGAATTCCCGCATGCTTTCGGTCACGATTTCGGGCTTTTTGCGAGCGTAGCCTGCCGGGTCCGAGCTTCCTTCCACGTCGTACCCGACGAACTCCAGAAAGAAGGGGACGTCATGGTGGGCGCACTCGACTCCGATGCGCTCCACAAATGATTTCTTAAAATCGTTGACCCATTGCTCCGCAAACGGATTGTAATAAATCAAAAGCTTGATGCAGTCCGCGCCTTCGGCAACCAGCTGGCGCACCGTCCAGTCAGGCAGCAGGATGGGGATCCGCCCTCCTTCCGTGTTGTCGTAGCCGGACTCTTCATAGGCCAGCAGCAGTCCCGTTCCTTTTGCGCGAGCGCGGCTGGCCTCCAGGCCGTAGACAGGATCGAGGAGAATCCCACTGGCATGGGGCGAGAGCACTTTGGAGACGGCCGCCTTGAACTCCGACATCTGCTCCGGAGTGACATCGGTAGGCTCGACGCCCATTTCCTTTGCCAGCGCCTTTTTGAGCGATCCCCGCTGATCCATGGCGGCAGCCCGGATCACTCCGCTGGAATCCGCGACTGCGTCCATCTTTTCCATCTTCCCTTTGCTTATTCTTGCCATCTCTGCTTCTCCTTGGCGTTAGTCTATTTCCATTCTTGGGGTGTATTCCTTCAGCAGCGGAAAGGTTTGCAGGCCTTTCTCGATCGAAGCGGTCAGAAACGAGTCGACCCACCAGAATATGTCCTGGCTCCGAATCGTCTCTCTCAGATGCGACATCCGCTTCTTGCGTTCCTGCGGCTCCATCTTGAACCCTGCATATATGGCCTGCGCCATCCCCTCAATGTCGAAGGGGTTGACCAGGATCGCGCCTCCCTGAAGCTGATCCGCCGAACCGGCGAATTCACTTAAGATTAACACGCCGT
>CAZAEY010000170.1:0-7379 GCA_964484155.1 uncultured Acidobacteriota bacterium | reverse complement strand
GGCGAACGGTCAATGACTCTTTCTGTGCCGAGTCAACTGTTCCAGGAAGGCCTGTTCGAAAAGAGCCGGATCTGCCACCAGTTCTTCGATTCGCGTCGGCGACAGCTGTATGTGAAACGGGTGAATGCGGGGATGCTCCAGCGAGACGCGGATTCCTTCAGGAAGTTCCGCGATTTCAACGACCGCGTCCGAACCGAGGTGAAAAAAGACGATCGCGCGCAGTTTTTTTTGAAATCGCTCCAGCGTCTCCAGATCTATGCTCATTTTTTAACATTTTTTTCGAAAAAATTGAACTTTCCGAATCCGGGCGCATCTATTATCTCTGAAGATAGACCCATTGGTCTCCCTCACGGGGCCCTGGAAGGCTTCCTCCCCCCGCCAGGGCCCCCTCTCTCGATCACTTTTCAACTATCCGGCATTGGTCGACGCATTTGCCGGTAAATCCCGGATCATTCGAAATCGGCTGGACCGTGCATTTTTTGATTTTTTCGGGAGGGTATTGAATCCGCTATTTATTGTCGACATCGTCGCTGTCAAACAGCTTCAAATTTAGCTGTTCGGAAACGATGTCGGTCTGGTCTACAACGGAAGCCGCCGCCACCCCCATCGCGATGCAGACCGCTTCGCTGATTTCTTCTGGACTGGCGCCGTGCTTGACCGCCTTTTCAATGTGGCCCCTCAGGCACCCCTCGCATTTGAAGCCGAGCGAAGCTGCAATGGCGATCAGCTCCTTGGTCTTCCGATCGATTCCGCTGGTTCGGTAGGTGGCCTTGTAGAACTTGAAGTAAATCTGCTTCATCCGGCTTTCGACCATCGTGTACGAAGGCCACTTGCCGTCTGATTTTGGGGACTTTCGCTCCGCCATTCGCGTCGAGAACTTTAGCACTACAGCTTTTTCATTGTCCAGTCAGCAACGGACAGCTCAAATTTTCGATTCGGTCACACGCCCGCTGTAAGGTCTCACGGAGAAACGGGGAATTGGTTCCAAAAAGTGCGAAGCGCGGTCGTTTCGAACGGGCGGGAAGCGCGGGAATCGCCGTTGGGCGCTCCGGTTCGCCAGCATGCTGGCGATTTGGTTGGCGCCTGGGATTTGCACCGGCACTTTCACGGGTTGCGATCAGATTGTTATCTTAGTAGCTCCATGTTGTTGCGCGCTTCGTGGGCGGTTTTCGCATGTTGGCTTTGGCTTGGAGGCCCAGCTTTCGGACAGAGTCGTCCGCAAGTGGAGATACCTTACGGCGAAGATACGCTGCGCATTGAGGCTGACCTCTTCGAAACGAAGGGGCCAGGGATCCTGATCGCCCGCGGCAATGTGGTAGCGACTTACCTGGACGCTACGCTCCGGGCGGAGCGAATGACTCAGTTCCGGGATCGGGATGAGCTTCTGATCGAGGGAGGCATCGAACTGATTCGCGGCGATCAGTGGTTGACGGGAACCCGCGCCGAAATTGATCTGGCTGCCGAGACAGGCGTAATCCATCAGGCCGAAGGCTTTACCGACAGGGAGCTTTACATCCGCGCTGAAAAGCTGACGCGCGTGTCCCCGGATGTGTACATCGTGGAGCGCGGATACCTGACGGCTTGCGAGGACGCCATTCCCAAGTGGAGCTTTACGGTGTCGAAGGCGACGATTCACGCCGGCCGCAACGCCCGGCTGACCAACACGTTCTTTCGCGTCAAACAAGTGCCGCTCTTTTACCTTCCCTGGGTGCTTTTTCCAACGGACAAGAAGGAACGCGCAACGGGGCTGCTTCTTCCCAGCACCGGGAACTCCAGCAGCAAGGGTCGGAGGATCAGTCAATCCGCCTATTTCGTGCTGGGAAGGACCGCGGATCTGACATGGAACGTCGATTACTTTTCAGAACGCGGATTCGGAAATGGCTTGATTTTCCGTAGCCGCCCCAATGAAGTCACCTCTCTGGAAATGGATGGCTATTTCATCGACGATCGGAAGGATCAAGGAGGCGCCAGCCTGAACGTGCTTGGGGAGACCAGGCTGAACAACGGATTTCGAGCGGTGGCGAATCTGAATATAGTTTCCAACTTCGTCTTCCGACAGGTCTTCTCCGATAATTTCTTTGCGGCCACCCGACCCACGGAGGATTCGCTCGTCTATCTGACCAGGTTTGAGGGCTCTCAGGCGATCAACATCCTGGTTTCTCGTGAGGAAACTGTCTTCCGACCTCGCAACACCGTCACCAGAAGCCTGCCCGGCGTACAGTACAAAGTGATCGGGAGAAGGCTTGGAGGCGGGCCGATCTTTTTTGATCTCGACGCTTCGGCGGCCGGCGTCAGCCGATCGGATCAGTTGATTGAAACCCCACGGATAACGCAGCGGCTCGACCTCTTCCCTCAATTCTCCACTTCCATCCCTCTTTTCCAGGGCCTTCGACTTTCCCCGAGGGTCGGCTTGCGGGAGACGTTTTACAGCAATCGCCTCGAAGAGGAATCCGGGCAGTTGGAGATCAGCGGCGAAAACCTGAGTCGCCGATATCTGGACTTCTCGTTGGATCTGAAAGGCTGGGGACTTTCAAGGATCTCTGAACGCGATTCGGGCGCTGGCTGGAAGCACTTGATCGAACCCTCGGTCCGGTATCGGTTTATCGGCGGGATCAACGAATACCCGTCGCAGATTCTGTTTGACGAAATCGATGCGATCGCCAACACCAATGAGGTCGAGGTTGGCCTGCACAACCGATTCTTTATCAGAACTTCGCAGGGAAGCCGCGAATGGCTCTCCATCAAAGTCGCTCAAAAACGGTTCTTCGACACCGATTTCGGAGGCGCATTCCGAGAGGGGACCGTCAATCAGTTCATTCCGCTGACCACCCTGACGGGCCTCCCTTTTGCCACGATGGAACGAGAATTTTCGCCCGTGACCGCCTTGATACGATTCAATCCGTCGCCGCGATACAGTTTCGACGTGCGAAGCGATTACGACACCAACGCAGGCGAGTTTCGAAATTTCTCTCTGACTGGCTTTTACCGCAGCGGCCTGCTCAGCGTCGCCACCACCTACTTCGTGGCCGACGCTCTACGGGAGGAAGCCGCCGGCAGCAACCAAGTTCAGGCCAGACTCGGAATCGGCAATTTCGAACGAGGCTTCTCGCTCTCCGGCAACTTGAGCTACGATGTGGAGCAGTCCCGGTTTCTGAGCCATTTCGGACGCGCCAATTACTTCTGGGACTGCTGCGGAATTTCTGTGGAGGTGCAGGGAATCAACGTGGGAGTTCGGCAGGAAGGTCAACTGCGCTTCTCATTCTTCCTGAAGGGGATCGGCAGCTTTGGGACGATTCAGCGTCCGGACAGCGTCTTCTGACGACTAATCGGCGCCGGTTTCGGGCCATCCCGCTCCGGCCCGGCTGGAAAGCGGCTTTACCGGTCAAGGCGATTCGCGAATCATGAAAACCGGGATTTTTCTTTCACTGGGCTCCAATCTGGGCGACCGCCGGGGGCGTCTGAAGGATGCGCTGCGCCTATTGAATGAGCGGCGCGTCGGCATCGTCAGGCTTTCTTCAGTTTACCGCACGCAGCCGGTGGATTTTCCCGACCAGCCGGAGTTTTTAAACTGCGTCTGCAGCGTCCGCACCTCCCTGAAACCCCTTCCCTTATTGCGAGCCTGCATGAAAATCGAAGAGCGGATGGGTCGGACTCGAAAAATTCCGAAAGGACCCCGCATCATCGATATCGACATACTGTTCTTTCATCAGGAGATCCTTTCGCTCCCATTACTGGAGATCCCGCATCCAAGGCTGTATGAAAGAGCCTTCGCTCTGCGCCCCCTCTATGAAATCGAGCCCTCATTCCTGGATCCAAAAAGCGGACGGTCGGTGCGGCAGCTGCTGAACGACTGCGCGGATCGCTCAGAGGTCCGCAAGACTTCGTGGATTCTTAGCCCTGGCTGAGCGGAGGGCGATTCGCGGCCTTCCAAGGTCGGAGGGCGCTCCGGAACGCTACGGCTGGAACCAAACTCGCGAACATACTATAATTTCGAGGCGTGGCGGAAAAAGAGAGGCGGGAAGAAAAGACTGACGGTCAGGAACCCCGGCACAGCACGTTGCGGGAGTACTTTGTCACGACCGTCTACTGCACGATCATTGCGTTGTTCGTGACCACTTACGTCGTCCATCCAATGACGGTGCCCACGCCGTCCATGGAACCGACGATTCTGGTCGGAGACCGACTTCTCATCGACAAGTTCACCTATCGAAACGCCTTCAGTCCCGGCTTCCCAATGACTCCGGCAGGCGAAGTGCAGAGAGGCGACATCGTCGTCTTCAAGTTTCCAGAACAGCCGGAAATCCTATATGTCAAACGGGCAGTCGGGTTGCCGGAGGAAACGCTGGAGATTCGAAATCAGACTGTGCACATCAACGGCCGGCCCGTAGGGGAGCCTTACAAAGTGCACCGTTTCAGCAATTCCGACGGGCCCGGATTGGTGCATCCATTCGAGAATCGGCGCGACAATTTCGGTCCGGTCGTCATTCCCGAAGGACACTACTTCATGCTGGGAGACAATCGAGACGACAGCGCCGACAGCCGATACTTCGGCTTCCTTCCCCAGGAGTACATCGTTGGGCGCCCGCTCGTCGTCTTCTGGTCCTATGAAGATGACGACCAGGCCTATATGCGAACAGGGCTTTTCGAAGTGGTGAAGCTGTACGGGGAGAGGGTCGTCTACTTCTTCACAAAAACGCGCTGGAACCGGATCGGGCATATCGTTCGGTAGTTTCAGCTTTCGGCGGCGCATCTGGATTCCTCCTGCAGGCTTGCGGGCCTCCCTGGATCGATCGGTTCTTTTTCGTCACAGGCGGAAACGATGATAGTCAACGCCCGTCGCCAAAAGTGCAGAATGGTCGGGCCCCCAACCACAGGAGTCGCATTGATGTTTAAGTTTTTCGTACAGGGTCTTCTATTTGCATTCCTGTTGAGTTTCGGTCTTCAAGCCGGCGTTGTGGAACTGGAAAACGGAGATCGGCTTACGGGAAAAATTCTCTCGCTGCGCTCCAACAAACTCGTCGTCGAAACCGCCTATGCAGGAAAAGTGACGATCGCATTCGACCACGTGATCCGGTTGGAAACGGAAGACCAGGTCATGGTGGAGTTTGACAACGGCAAGCGGGCGGAAGGGATCATCCGGCTTCGGGAGCATCTGCTCGAGCTGGAGGGCGAAGAGCTTCTGACGAGCTACCGGGAACAGATCACTTCGATCGAGCTGCCGCCGGAGCCTGGAAGGGATCCGAACATCTTTCAGGCCTGGCGGGGAAACGCCGACTTCGGCTACACCATCAACCGCGGCAATACCGAGCAGAGCAACATGGCGCTCTCTTTTCAGCCAGAGAGGCGAACCGAAAACGATCGCATCCACGGAAGGTATCAGTCGATTTACAGCGTCCGAAACGGCGAGACCGTTAGCAATTTGTTCAAAGCGCGCCTTCGATACGATTACTTTCTCAGTCCGCGAGTCTTCGTTTTCGCGACCGGAGAAGCGGAGAAGGACGAACGAGAATTGCTCAATCTGCGGACTCGGCAGGGCGGCGGCTTCGGACTGCGAATTCATCCCAATCAGGCGACGAGTCTTGCCATTTTCGGCGGCTTCACGTTCCTGCAGGAGGACTATGAGAACTCAGGGCGCGAACTGGGCACCGAGGCATTGGGCGGAATCGAGCTGGAGACCCGCATCTTCAGCCCCGTCGTTGTGACCAGCAAAGGCCAGATCCTTCCGATTCTGACCGAAGATCGATATCTGGTCGAATTCGACGCCGGCGCCCGGGTGCCCCTCTTTGCAGGCCTCACTTTCGGGGTGCAGTTCTTCGACAGCTTCGACAGCCGCCCACGGCCCGGGATCAGACGAAACGATTTCGGCCTCTTCTCCACTCTCGGCTTTACGTTTTAGCCGGAAGCTCAGCGTCAGCGGCGTCCGACAGCGCCGTTCGCCGCATTCGATCGTCAGGTCGGACGGCGTCACCAATATGCTCGATGGGCGACTCCGCCTGCGGACGGTCTGAATCCTCCGCCCCGATGTCACACTGCGTTCAGCACCGCCAACGCCTTTTCGATGTCCGCGGCTGTATTGTACAAGTGGGGCGAGAAGCGGAGTTTTCCTTTTCGATAAGCCGCGTCGACCCCAGCTTCTTTGAGTCTGTTCTGGATCTCCCGGTTGCGCTTTGGTTGGCGATGAGAAACAAACACGAGCGTCGAGCGCGCCCTGCCGGCGGAAGGGCTGGTCAAAAAGTACTGTTTGGGGTCAATCCCTGAAATGAATCGCTCAACCAGCCGTTGATCGTAGTCGGCGATGCGCTCGACACCCTGTTCCAACAGGTACTCAACAGAAGCAGCCCAAGGCTTGAAATTGAAGAAGTTGGCCGTTCCAAACACGTCGTAGTTGCGGGCCGCAGGCGGCCCTTTCGCCAGCCGCGCCTCACCCCCTTCCCTTCCCAGATCGTCGGCGGTCATCTGGGCAAGCCAATAGGATTGATTGTATTGAAGCGACTCCAATAAATCCGGTTTGATCCAGCAGAAACCCGTTCCGTACGGTCCGCAAAGCCATTTGAAACCGGCGCTGATGACAGCGTCAACGGGAACCGCTCGCACATCCAGCGGGCGCGCGCCAAGCGCTTGAGAGGCATTGACGGCGAAGGTCACGCCGTTCCGGCGGCAAACGGCTCCAAGCGCTTCAAGATCAGCGGCGAAGCCGGAAAAAGAGTGAACCCACGTGGTGCAGAACAGTCGCGTGTCAGTGGAGATGGCGCTGCTAACCTCATCCGGATCGGGAAGCGGGTTTTGCGAGCGAATAAAATGGACGCGGACGCCCCGTTCTTCGAGCCGAAGCCACGGAAGAATGTCGGATGGAAAGTCTCCGGCAACCAGGAGGATTTCGTCTCCCCGGCGCCAGGGAATGCCGTTGGCCAGGAGGTGAAGTCCATAGGAAGCGCCGTTTCCCAGAATGATTTCATCTGCAGTAGCTCCGATAAGTCGAGCCAAAGCAGTTTTAAGGCGCGCTGGAACCGCATTGAACCGTTCGGTGGTGAGTTCGTAAGGCGCGACCTTCCAGTCGATCGCCTCGCGAGCCTCTCGAGCCGCAATTCGCGGCAACGGACCCTGATGGGCGCAATTGAGCCACGTACGGCCATGGAACGGTCCGAAGTCGCCTGAAAAATCAACCTTCACCGCCCTCCTCCGCAGGCTTCGTTGCGACGGCCGCGCATTTCGGCAATTCAGCCGCCATTTGGGCAGAGCGCGAGCCGATCCCACGCGAATTCGATGGAATCACCGTCACCAGCCGGCACGAGTCCGCTCGCTCGATAACGGACGACTCCCGGAGTCAATCCCGTCCAACGGTCAGGATTTTATCCGGAAATAGCGGAATTTGCCCGGGC
>CAZAEY010000169.1:1375-7427 GCA_964484155.1 uncultured Acidobacteriota bacterium | reverse complement strand
CTCCTGACTCCTGACTCCTGTATTCCTGCCTCCCGCCTCCCTACCCCCCGCCCAGCCTGCACAATTTGGGCGTGAATCGAAGCTGTACGTCCCGATCGGTTTCGATGGATTCGTAAAGGGCAGTGATCAGTTCGAGTGATTTGCGCCCCTCCAGGCCGTCGACCAGGGCGGCTTTTCGGGTTTGAAGCGAGTCGGCGACTCCCTTCAGATATTCTCCCAGATTGTAAGCGAATCCCGCGGGATTGGATCCATACCGCTCGAAGACGACGTCATCGATCGGTTGATGATCCTGAAACTTCCAGGTGACCAGTTCGTTCATAAAGAACCCGCCGATGACGACGCTTCCCTTTTCGCCCAAAATGCTGAGCGAGCCTTCCAGATCGTCGGGCCGCGTAGCCGTGGTGGCTTCCAGAATCCCGAGCGAGCCATTTGCGAACCGGATGACGGCGACCCCTGTATCCTCGCACTCGATTTCGACGAGCCGCGTGGAGGCCATGCTGCGCACTGATTCGATCGATCCCATGAACCAGCTCAGCATATCGATATGGTGGGCGGCCTGATTCATGAACACGCCGCCATCGTGAGCCCAGGTCCCTCGCCACGATTCGGAGTCATAGTAATGCTGATCCCGCTTCCATCGCAGGCGGATGGTGCCTAGCACGAGCTTGCCGAACCTCCCCTGCTCGAGCGCCTCTCTGGCCTGAATGATCGGCAGATTGTATCGGTTCTGATGCACGACAAAGAGCTTGACTCCGTGGGTATCGCAGGCTTCGATCATTCGATCGGCGTCATGCAAGCGGAGCGCCATCGGCTTCTCAACGACCAGCGGCTTTCCATACCGAACCAGTTCCAGAGCGGTTTCGCAGTGGTTTCCGCTGGGCGTCAGAACGCTGATCACGTCGATCTGATCGCCAGCCGTTTCCATCATCGCGTGCACGTCGTCAAACGCAGGGGCGTCGTATTCCCTGGAAAAGTTTTCGGCTCGCTCCAGGATGCTGTCCGCAAACGCCGCGATGCGAGCGTTGGCTAGATGATTCTGAATCGCGAAGGCATGCTTCTTGGCGATGTTCCCGCAACCGACGAATGCGAAGCCGAGTGGATTCATAAGGGGGTTATCCTTCCAGAAGGCCGCTGTAAAACTTCAGAAAATCGGAGCTTTGATGATGCCAGCCGAATTCTTGAAGAAAGGATTCCGCGCGGCCGGCCCGGAGTTCAGCCGATTGGCGGTCTTGGGCGACCCCGATCAGCGCCTGGGCCAGAGATTCGATATTTTCGGGCTCGTAGAAATGAACCATCTTTTCATCAAAATAGTGCTGGATCGTTCGAAGTCGCGGGGCCACTACCGGAATCCCAAGCGCCACGCATTCCAGCATCTTAACCGGCAGCATCAGGTCCGTTGCCGGATTCCTGCGATTTCCGACGACGCCGACGTCCATGAGCTGCAGGTGCTGCGGCAATTGATCGAACGGGACTCCGTTCGGGTTGAAATGCACCAGGTGGTCAATGCGCAGAAGCCGCGCCGTGCGTTGGAACTCCGGCAGATCGTCTCCATCTCCCCAGAGATGCAATTGCAGATTCGGAATGCGATCGTGCAGGCGAGCGACAGCCTGAATGATCAGATCGACGCCGAGTCGGCGGGCCATGGTGCCGTGATAGATAATGCGAAAGCCCGAGCCAGCGCTCCCATTGCGCCGAAACTTCGGTGAGAAGACGCGATGATCGGGGACGTTCATGGAAACGAAGATCTTTTCAGCAGGGATCCCCCTTTCCACGAGCGCCTGCTTCTGAAGCTCGTTGACGCAGATGATTCGTTGGGCCAGCGCTGCGCTGATCCTTTCTTCCCAGCACAAAACCTTAAAGAGGGCGCCCGAACTACGTTCGAACTTTGTTCCAAATGTCTCCGGAACCGAATCGTGAATGTCCAGCACGACCGGTTTCCCCTTGATCCGCGGGAGCAGGGCCGCAAAAACCAGAAAGTCAGGCAAATTGTGAACGTGCACGGCGTCCAGCTGCCCCCTCAGAAGCAACGCGTTGCAGGCGATGGTCGCTTGAAGCAGAAAGCGCAGGTAAGAGATCATGTAACGGGCCGGATTCTTACCCCGGTACTTTGGAACGCGCAGTTCGCGAACCCAGACTCCGTGGACCTGATAGGGCTTCCGGCGCTTCCCATTCCGAGGCGTCAAACACACCACGGAACAATTGTCCTCCACCAGCGCTTCGGCCTCTCGACGAACCCGCGCGTCGAACGCATAGTTCGTGTAAGCAATCATGCAAATGTGTCTTTGCTTCGAAGCCGCCATTTTTTCGTGCTGGGTTCCGCGTGCTGGGTTCTTCGTGCTGCGTGCTGCGTTCCGCGTTCGGGTTCTGGCTCCTGACTCCCGACTCCTGACTCCCGACTTCCGACTCCTTGAACTCAGAACTTTGACCTCGGAACTCTGTACTCGAAACTCTGAACCTGATTCTGCGTGCCGTTTTCTTTCAGCTTGATCGATCGTCTTTTCCGAAACCACGAGACGGCTTGATCCGCAGTGGCGAACCAGGGATCGGCTTCCCGGAGATGATCCAGCAGGCGGGTGTAAAAGGACTTCCACTGTCTTTCCGGCGCCAGACTGCGATCGTGCCAGTTGATCGTCAGGACCCCGCCGAATCTGCGAGCGTTCTCAATCAACTGCGAGCAGCGTTCAGCCGCTTCGTCCGGACCAAGATTCATACGATCGGGGTAGAACATCGCCGTGTCCTGAACAATCAAAGGAAGCTCCAGAAGCTGCTGGCAACCAAGAAACCGAAAAACCTGAGAAGTCCCCGCCCGATACCCGACGGCATCGTTGTAACCCAGTGTGGAGTCCCATGAAAGGCCAGCGTTCTCCAGGATTTGCGGAGTGTTTCCGTCAAAATAAAGCCAATGCATCCGGATTCCGCGCACTGTTTGAGAGGTAATCCGTTCGATCTCAGCCATTTCCGTCCGCGCTGCTTCCAGGTCCGTCCAGGAATCGATTCCGTGCAAGCAGACGTCGCAGCCTCTTCCCATGCACTCGAGCAGTTCCGGTTGCAGCTCCGCGGCGGCGTAAGGGGAAGCTCGTCTAGGCGAGTCGGAATCCCCATTGAAGGGTTTGCCGGGTCGGCCCTGGAAGGGAAGCACGAAAAACGTGGCGGGAAGTCCGTTTTCAATCTCGCGATATTGGCGGAAGGGCTGCCACGGATCCTTTCTTAAGCCCGCAACCGTGAGCGGCAAAGCGAGCGCCTCCTTCCAGTTCTCGAGCAACTCATTGCCGCTCAGTCTTCCAGTGATCCAGCGGGGGACGGAACCCGCCGTTCCGCGAATGAAAAACCCCGCCATTGTGGAGTCAAACCGATGCCGGCTCAAGCCTGCAAAGTCGATGTCGTGAGTCAGGCAACAGGTGAACTCGTGACCTTCCGGAGCCGGAGGAGCTTCAGTGAATTGAATTCCATTATCGCGCAGGCAGCGCCGCAGGAAATCGATGTGCAGATCCAGAGTTGGATACATCGCGTGAGCCGGCGGCTGACCATTCTTCAGCAGAAACCGAATTTCGGCAAAAAGGTCGTATCCAATTCTGACGTATCGCCGCTCCGACTTGTCACATTTGAAGGCGGCGCAGTCATGGGCGGAAGTCAGGACCGGCTCTTGCGTCTCTATTAACGAAAACAGACCGAGAGGCCCGTACAGAGGCAGTTCCATTCGATCGTCCGAAATAAAGCGCTTCTGCTCGACACGAGAGAACTGCGCGTCGAGATGCCGGTCCAATGGATGCTTTTTCGATGTCAAAACAATTGTCAGTTCCCCAACATGCAATTCGGACGGGGGAACGTCCCGGGTCACAATAAGGGCGCCGTAGGTTTCGCCCCGGCGCGCAAATTCCCACGGAGTCTTCCAGAGTTCGAAGAACTCCTGGGCGACGGCCCTTTCCTGTTCTTTGACCAGCAATCCAATCATTCCGGCTAAGCGAAGTAACGATACAAAGAGGCGCCGAAGGCTCGTCCGAGTGCCGCGGGCGCCAGCCGAAGACCCAATCGCCCGAATCGAACTGCAAGGCTCTTCTCCAAGGTTAACGAGGAAGGCGAATCAACCAGACGATTCAACGGAATCCCCTCGGCGCCGAGACGGCGCTTGAATTGGGCCAGGCCTTTGTGGTCGGCTTCGGTTTTTCCAAGATCCAACAGCGCGTCTCCGCGGCTGCAGGCCAGTTGGATGGCCCGCCAGAACAATAGAGGGTTGACTCCGAGCGACTGCTTGCCAGGGTCGGAGGCGCCGAATTTGTACACAGTCGTCGAACCGTGGTGAAGAAGAATCATTCCGGCAACCGGGGCGCCCTCATGTTTGGCCAGTAGCAGCGTCAGGCGGTTGGTCGGAGCGAACTCCTGCCATAGGTTCCGAAAAAACGAAAACGGCTGGGAAGGCATTCCCAGCCGGCGACGGGTCATCAGGTGCAGTCGAAAATATTGCTTTAGATCGGTTTCATCCTCCCCTTCGTCAACCGTTACACCCTCCCGCTCCGCCTTCCGGATCGGGCGCTGAATGCAGCTCCGATGAAAGTTTTTGAAGAGCTGCTCCGGGGCCGCGGTCAAGGGCAGAACGAAGTTCGTTCCGCGTTCCGCGTTCCGCGTTCTGCGTTCTGGGTTCTGAATTCTGACTCCTGACTCCTGACTCCCGACTCCTGACTCCCGACTCCTGACTCGTTGAACTTTGATCTTTGAACTCGGAACCTGATTCCGGAAGCAGCGGATTTCTATGGATGCGTCGCCGTTTTGTCTGGCGCAGTCTTGCATGGCTTGCACAAGCGGCGCGAAGTCTTCTGGGTCGCCGAGCAGCGGGTCGCAGTGATCGGAAAAGGGGTAGGAGCAGAGCTTCCGGCCCTGAAAGAGATTTCTGACCAGGGCGGCCGCGATGCCGGAACGAATGTTCCCACTATCGTCGTGCGCCAAAAAGTAAAGCGGACGGAAGCCGTATGTCCGCTTCATGACCCGATGCCAGGAGGAATCGTGAAACAACGTGCCGTGCGGGTGACGGTTCACGAAGGCGTCCCAGTCAGGCGGAAACGTTTCGGGTCCCGAGTTCAAAGTTTCGAATTCAAAGTTTCGAGTTCAAGGAGTCAGGAGTCAGGAGTCAGGAGCCAGGAGCGGGGAGGCCGCACCCAGCACCTTGAATGCGTACCGCTCAACATATGATCGACGCGTGCGGCCCTGCGGCCTGGGTGGCGCGGGCGTCTTTCAGCAGTTGCTCCAGATATTCGCGATAGCCGCAGGGGGCGAGCTCTTCAATGGTCCGGCTGAGTCGTTCTGCATCGATCCAGCCTTTCTTGAGAGCGATTTCCTCCAGGCAGGCCACCTTGAGCCCCTGACGTTTCTCCAGCGTTTCGATAAAGGCGCCGGCCGACAACAGGCTGTCGTAGGTTCCGGTGTCCAGCCAGGCGAATCCGCGGCCCATTAACTCGACCTGCAGTTCTCCCCTCTTCAGATAAAAGTTAATGACGTCTGCGATCTCCAGTTCGCCGCGGGCGGAGGGTTTCAGTGCGGAGGCGACCTCGACCACCCGATTATCCAAAAAATAGAGGCCAGGAACGGCGAAGTGGCTTTTCGGGCGAACCGGCTTTTCCTCGATACTGAGCGCTTTTCCGCTCTCGTCGAATTCGACCACGCCGTAACGCTCCGGGTCCTGCACTTGATAGCCGAAGATCGTTCCGCCGTGGTTGCGCTGGACGGCTCGTTCCAGAAGCTCTGGAAACCCGTGACCGAAAAACAGGTTGTCGCCCAGAATCAGGCAGGCCGGATGGTCTCCCAGAAATTCGGCGCCGATCAGAAACGCCTGGGCCAAGCCCTCAGGCCGAGGCTGCTCGGCGTATTGAAGCTGCATTCCCCATTGACTGCCGTCTCCTAGAAGTTGCTCGAAAAGGGGAAGGTCCTCCGGGGTCGAAATGAGCAATGCGTCCCGGATTCCGGCCAGCATCAAAACCGACAGCGGATAGTAGATCATCGGCTTGTCGTATACGGGCAGAAGCTGCTTGCTGATCGCTTTCGTCACAGGGTACAAGCGAGT
>CAZAEY010000169.1:0-1275 GCA_964484155.1 uncultured Acidobacteriota bacterium | reverse complement strand
CTCCTGACTCCCGACTCCTTGAACTCGAAACTAAAAATTCCTCGATCGATCCCAGAAGTCGCGCAATGTGATGGCGTCTACGTCCGATGAGACACAAAGGACCGCTTTGTGTTGATGGGGCCATCTCCAGAGGCGCAGCAGCGGTTTACGGCAGCTTTCGACGACGTTGAGCAGGTGGCGTTCGCTTTGAAACGCAAAATCTGCGGGCAAATGAAGCGAGTGGCGCTCCGGTTCGAGGGCGGTTTCGACGAAGAACCCCTCGCTGTCCAGCAGTCGGCGGACCTCCGGGTCGATCCCCGCGTCGACGCCGATGGTCGGACGGGAGTCGGTCCCGAAGCGAAAGCCGCGGCGACCGGATTCCTCGGCGTCGGCCTTGCGAACGCTGTAGCCTCGGATAAACGACTCTCCATCGCCATCCGATCCGTTTCGTTCCAGCACCGGAGCTTCTGGCGGCGAGATCGCCCAAACCATGCCCGAACCGTCCGGCTCCACATCGATTTCCCACTGATGCAACCGCCGTTCGGACCACCACGAAGCCAATTCTCCAAGCGTGGGATTCCATACGGCGTCGCCGAGGCTGCGGGCAGTTCGGAGGACTTCCAAAAGCGGCTCCCGGATGAATTCAAAGCGTTCCGGGTGAAACAGGAGGTGCAGGACTTCGCCTTGGCGCACTGCATCCAGGAGCAGCTCGCTCCAGATGCGCGCGATTTTTTGACGATCACGGATTCGGTAGCGCTCCCACAGCATCTCGTCGTCCGGGGCGCTGATGGGAAGCTCCACCATTTGTTTCGAAAAGCGGGGCAACGAAAGAAGCTGTTCATTCGTGTCGCAGTGATACAGTGATTTCAGCAGTCTTTCCACCCTTTCCTTTGGGAGAGCTCCGTTCGTGCCGCTGACGAAATGCTGGCTGGTCCACTTGAACGGACTCGAAGCCAGGGCCCCCAAGGTGTCCGGATTGAAGTTGAGATAAGGACAGCGGAACCCTTCCACGCGAAATCCCGCTTCGGTCAAGGCGGCGTAGCTTCGGTCAATGATCTCCTGCTGGGCCACTCGATCGTAGTTACTCATTCTCACATGATGGAAGCCATGCGCGGCGATTTCATGATGACCGCGCGCCAGCCGGGCGATCAAATCGTCGTGCCGCTGGATCAGGCTGGCCGTCACGCAAAAGGTCATCCGAGTTTCCAGCGCCGCAAACTCCGTCTCCAGCGCTTCCAGCATCCGTTCGAAGCGGCGCCTCCCGCGCACAAATCTCCAGAAAACCTGTGCGGCGCG
>CAZAEY010000168.1:0-7448 GCA_964484155.1 uncultured Acidobacteriota bacterium | reverse complement strand
GGCGGCCCTCCGTTTGGCCTGGGTCTTCTTGGAGCCCAGCACGCCGATGTAGCGGCAAGGGCTGCCCAGCGCCATCTTGAGCGCTGGATTGTCCAGCTTGTCGTCGTGGCTGAGGACGGCGACGTAGGTCGACTCGTGAAAATTCTCCGGCTTCAGGGCTCTGTCCGGCCAGTCGGAAATCAGGCGGTCGGCATGTCCGAAGCGCTCTGGGGAGGCGAAGGCGGACCGGGGATCGACCACCCAGGTGCGGAACCCGAGAATCCTGGCATACGAGACGAGCGACTCAGCCGCGTGGACGGCGCCGATGACGATCAGCCTGGGAAGAGGCGGAAAGGGCTCGATCAGGAAATCGAGATCGCCTCGCTCCGTTTGAAGCGCCACACGGCTGCAGCGCTGGCTTTTCAGACAGTCCAGAGCGGTCGAAACCAGGGCCTCGCGCTCCGCGCCGGCGATTTCGCCGGCTGGCTCGCTCCCATCCGGCCAAACCAGGAGACTCTTTCCGGCCAGGTCGCCCTGCAATCCGGTGCACAGGACGCAAGAGCGTTCCCGGGCTAGGGACTCGTTTAATTGAATCAGCAGTTCTGGGTTCGGCAGCGGCTCCACAAAGACTTCGATCTCTCCGCCGCAACTCAGCCCCACAGACCAGGCCCGTTCATCGGAGATCCCGAACGGGATCAGTTTCGGCTGACCGGATTCAAGCGCCTTGAGGGCCTCCGAAACGACGGCGCCTTCGACGCAGCCTCCGCTGACCGAGCCTGCGATCTCCTTTGCGGAAGAGACGGCCATGCGGGCGCCCAGCGGACGAGGGGCTGAACCGTAAACTTTGACGACGGTCGCCAGCGCCGCCGCGCGGCCGTCGGATCGCCACTGTTCGATTGCGCTTAGAACTTCTCTCATTAACGAAATCTCTCCTCAGATCTGCCGCCTCTTTCTGTCAGCGCGCCGAGGCGGCGTCTTAATTGTTCAAGGCTGACGAGATTGTGCACGGGAAGGAACTCATCCACGTGGGGGAGAGCCGCCTGCAGCCCACGGGTCAGGGGTTGAAAGCCGGGAGCGCCCAACAGAGGGTTCAGCCAGACGAGGCGATAGCAGCTTCGCTTCAGTCGGGCGATTTCGCGGCGTATGGTTTCGGGCTCCCCGCGGTCCCAGCCGTCGCTGATGATCAATGCCCAGTCATGGCACGTCAGGACCCGGCGGGCCCATTCCCTGTTAAATGCTCCCAGGGACTCGCCTATTCGGGTGCCGCCTCCGAAATCGGGGATGGCTGCGGCCGCCCGCTGCAGGGCCCGATCGGGGCTGCGATCCCTCAGGAACGGGGTCAGTCGGCTCAAGCGGCTTCCGAATGCAAAAGACTCGACAGTAGGGAGCCCCCGATCGAGAGAATAGAGAAACTCCAACAAGATCCGCGAATAGGGCTCCATCGAGCCGCTGATGTCGCACAGCAGCAGCAGCCTTCGCTGCTTCCATTTTCGCTGGCGCCGAAAAAGCCGGGCCGGCTCGGCGCCCATTTTCAGGCTCGCCCGCAACGTTTTCCTCAAATCCAGCGGCCTTCCCTTACGGGCCGAGATCATCCGACGCGTGCGCCGGCCGCCCGGCCGCCAGCTCATGCTTCGAATGAAGCGGACCACCTCTTCCCTTTCCGACTCGCTCAACTGCGCAAAATCTTTTCGCCGTAGGCGGTCTGCGGCGCTGAACCCAGGAAGCGGGTGCATTTCCTCCGTCCGGGACGCGCCCTTCAGGTCCGGATAGATTTCCAACGAGCCCGTGCGCTCAATCCGACGAAGGGCTCGCTGCAGCATACGGCCCAGATCGAGCGGCTGGCTGTCCCAGCGTCGGCTTCCGCTCCAGAAAAGCTCAAATAAAGCGTCGAATAGATCCAGATCCTGGCGGCGATGGACCAGCGTCGATCGAAGCGCTGCTCGAAACGTCGCTCGATCCTTCCAGTCGATCCATCGGAGCGCCTCGACCAGTTCGACGTTTTGACGGAAGGTCACCGGGAGGCCGGCTTTTCTGAGCAATCGAGCGAACAGCAATAGATTGGGAAGCAGGAAGGATGCGCCGACGCGCTTCGCAGAGTCAGGATTGGTTTTCAAGGGCGCCGCTCCGCCAGTTGGGCCAGGATCCGGCTTGCCACGTCGCGGTTCAGGCATTCGATGTCTTCCCGGTTTTTCAACAGCACGCCCAGCGTCCGCTCAATGATCTCCTCGCTGAGCTGGGTCTCGTTCAGCGTGACCAAGGCTGTTGCCCAGTCGAGGCTTTCGGCGACGCCGGGGCGCTTGTAAAGGTCCTCCTTCCGCAGCGCCTGGACGAAACCGACGACCTTTTCGGCCAGCATGGCTGAAGCCTGCGGCGCCTTGGCCCGTATGATGCGCAATTCCTTTTCGAAGTCGGGATAATCAATCCAGAAATAGAGGCAGCGACGCTTCAAGGCGTCATGGATCTCGCGGGTCCGATTCGAAGTGATGACAACGGTCGGCTTGCGTCGAGCCCGGATCGTACCTATTTCCGGGATGGTGATCTGGAAATCGGAAAGCAGCTCCAGAAGGAACGCCTCGAACTCTTCGTCGGCGCGGTCCAGCTCATCAATCAAAAGCACCGGGGGCGTCGTAAACTCGCCGTCGACCGCCTGCAGCAGGGGCCGTTTCAGAAGAAAGTTCGGCGCGAAAATGTCGTCCTCGGAGGGGGGCGTTCCCGCCGCCTCCTGCATGCGAATGTGCAGGATCTGCCGGCTGTAATTCCACTCGTAGACGGCGCTGCCCACATCCAGACCTTCGTAGCACTGCAGCCGCAGCAGGGGACGACCCAGGGCGGACGCCAGAACCTTGGCGACCTCGGTCTTCCCGACTCCGGCTTCCCCTTCCAGAAACAGCGGTTTCTCCATCTTGAGGCTGAGAAAAACTGCCGTCGCCAGATTCCGGTCGGCAACATACTCCTGTTCAGCCAGGAGCTGTTCTACTTGTTCGATCGAATGAAGTTCTTGACCCACGACAGGCTATTCTATCGCGCTCGGTCGCGGGCCTGCCGAAGCGCTTGGCGAGCATAGACGCGGGCCAGGTGAAGGCGATACTCGCCGGACGCGAAGGCGTCACCCATCGGATCGGCGATCTCCAGATGATTCGAAAGAGCCTCCTCGATGTCGTCATCCCTCAATGAAGAGCCCTCCAGCGCCCGGCTGACGGCGTCAGCGGCAAAGGGAACAGCCGTCACTCCGTTAAGGGCCAGCCTCAGTCGGCTGCAGTTTCCAGCCGCATCCAACCGAACGATAGCCGCCACGCCGCAGACTGCGTAGCCGGAGGCCGGATGCTCGAGTTTGAGGTAGCAGCTTCCGGTTGGGCTTTCGAATCGATCGAAGCGGATGGAGGTCAAAATTTCTCCCGGCTGGATCTCGGTCGTCATCAGATCGATGAAGAATTCGCGGGACGAAACGGCGCGATTGCGCCCGTTTGAGCTCAATTCGATTTCGGCCTCCAGCGCCAAAGCAACGGCGGGAAGATCCGATCCCGGATCGGCGTGAGCCAGGTTCCCGCCAATCGTTCCCATATTTCGGACCTGCGGGTCAGCGATTCGGGCCGCGGCTTCGGCCAAGACCGCACAATTTTCACGCAGTAGCGAAGATGCCGCAATTTGGGAATGGGTTGTAAGCGCCCCAATGCGAATGCGATCCCCTTCGTCGGAAATGCCCGCCAACTCCGAAATGCGACGGATGTCGATCAGCACAGAGGGCTCCGCCAACCGCATTTTCAGAATCGGAATCAGACTGTGGCCGCCGGCCAGAACCATCGCCCCATCGTTTTCCTGCAGCCAGTTCAAAGCCTGCTCCAGGTTCTCGGCTCTCAGATACTCGAATTCGGATGGAAACATGACGTTTACGACCTCCCCTTCTGATGAATCGCCCGCCAAACTTTTTCCGGAGTCAGGGGCATGTCGATATGAAGAATCCCGAAGGGAGCCAAGGCATCCATCACGGCATTTACCAGAGCGGCAGGTGAGGCGATGGAGCCGGCTTCCCCCGCGCCTTTCACTCCCAGCGGGTTGTGCGGACAGGGCGTGACGGTTCGATCCAACTCAAAATTGCCCAGCATGTGAGCCCGCGGCAGCGCGTAATCGAGCATTTCTCCGGTCAGCAGTTGGCCGTTTTCGTCGTAGACCGCCTCTTCCCAGAGGGCCTGACCGAGTCCTTGCGCAATCCCGCCGTGCAATTGACCGTCCACAATCATCGGGTTGATCACGTTTCCGACGTCGTCAACGGCCACGTAGCGCAAAATCCGGATGGCGCCGGTTTCGGGTTCCACTTCCACCACCGCGATATGCGTTCCAAACGGAAAGGTGAAGTTGGCGGGGTCGTAAAATGTCGTTGCCGTCAGACCGGGCTCGATGCCGGGCGGGAGGTTGTGAGCCAGGTGGGCCTGCAGGGCGATTTCCTGAATGGCCTTGGCCCGGTCGGGAACGCCGCGGACAAAGAACTTGCCCGCCTCAAACTCCACGTCCTCTTCGGCGGCTTCAAGCAAATGTGCGGCGATCTTTCTTCCCTTCTCAATAATCTTTTCCGCGCTCACGGCCAGGGCGCTTCCGCCCACCGCAGCGCTGCGGCTGCCATAAGTGCCCCATCCAAAGGGAACCTTGTCGGTATCTCCATGAATGACTTCCACCTGGTCGACGCCGACCCCCAGACGGTCCGCGACGATTTGGGAAAACGTCGTCTCGTGTCCCTGGCCGTGAGCGGAGGAACCGGTGTAGACCGTGACGCTTCCGGTGGGATGCACCCGGATTTCTCCGCTCTCCCACTGACCCGCCTGAGCCCCCAGAGTGCCAACTACTGCCGAGGGCGCAAGGCCGCAAGCCTCGATGTAGGTGGAAAGACCGATTCCCAGCGGAGGTTCGCCGCTCTCCACCCGGCGTCGCTGCTCTTCCCTGAGCTGATCGTAGCCGACCAGCTCCTGAGCCCGGGCCAGCGCACCCTGGTAGTTGCCACTGTCGTATTGAAGGGCGACCTGCGTCTGGAACGGGAAGGCGTCGGGAGGGACGAAATTTCTGCGCCGAATCTCCGCGGGATCCAGACCTGTTTCGCGTGCTGCGTGATCCACCAGACGTTCGACGACGTAGGTCGCTTCCGGTCTGCCGGCGCCTCGATAGGCGTCAACCGGCGCCGTGTTGGTAAAGACCCCGATGACATTGCAGTGGATGGCCGGGATCGCGTACTGGCCCGACAGGAGGGTGCCGTACAGATAGGTTGGGATGGCGGGGGCGAAAGTCGAAAGATAGGCGCCCATGGCCGCGAAAGTCTTAACCCGAAGGGCCAGAATCCTCCCGTCGGCGTCCAGCGCCATATCCGCCGTCGTTGCGTGATCGCGGCCGTGCGCGTCGGTCAGATTGGCTTCCGAGCGGGTGGCCGTCCATTTGATCGGCCGCTTCAACTGCATCGAACACCAGGCGGTGATCGCCTCGTCCGGATAATGGTGAATCTTGCTGCCGAATCCTCCTCCGACTTCCGGCGCGATGACGTGGATCTTATGCTCCGGCAGGCCGAGCGAAGCCAGCGACATCAGTAGCCGGTGAATGTGCGGATTCTGCGAAGTCATCCGGAGAGTTAGCTGGCCGGTCGAATCGTCGAAATCCGCCAGTGCGGAGCGGGGCTCGATGGCGTTTGGGATCAGCCGATTGTTTCGGAGCTGAACCCGCACCGTGTGGGGCGCGGAGTCGAAGGCCGCTTCCACTGCCGCCCGGTCGCCGATTTCCCAGTCGAAGGCGATATTTCTCTCAGCTTCGTCATGCAGCTGCGGAGCGCCGTCTTCGATGGCTCTCGCCGGATGCACCACCGCCGAAAGCGGCTCGTAGTCCACGTCGATCAGGTCGACTGCATCCCGAGCGATGTACCGGTTTTCGGCTACCACTACCGCCACTGCGTCTCCGACGTAGCGCACCCGCTCGTGAGCCAGAATCGGATGGGGCGGCATTTTAATTTCCGGAAGCAGCCAGCCAACCGGAACTACGCCCGGCGATTTGCTCTTCCGAACGTCCCTGGCGGTATAGACGCCCAGCACGCCCGGCAGCTTGGCGGCTCGCTCGGCATCGATCGACTTGATTCTGGCGTGTCCGTATGGGCTGCGCACCATGGCGGCGTACGCCATCCGGGCCAGCTTGAAGTCGTCGGTGTACTTCCCCCGTCCGGTGATCAGAGATGGATCTTCCTTCCGTCGGATCGATGAGCCAAACAATTTAGCCCCCATTGGCCCCTCCTTTCCCCACCTCTTCTCGACTAATCCCAGCCGCATGCTGAACGGCCTTGACGATATTCTGATAGCCGGTGCATCGGCAGAGGTTGCCTTTCAAGGCGCTGCGGATTTCCGATTCGTCGGGAGCGCTGTTCCGACTCAACAGGTCATGGGCCGCCAGGATCATGCCGGGAGTGCAAAACCCGCACTGCAAACCGTGCTCTTCCCAGAATCCCTTCTGGAGGGGGTGCAATTGACCGTCCTTGGCCAAACCTTCAATCGTCGTCACCTCGGAATCGTGCGCCTGTACGGCCAGAAGCGTGCACGATTTGACGGCCTTCCCGTCCAGCAGAACCGTGCACGCCCCGCAGAGGCTGGTTTCACATCCCACATTGGTCCCGGTCAGGTCCAGCTCTTCCCGTAAGAAGTGCACCAGCAGCGTGCGCGGGGAAACCTTTCTCAGATACTCCGTCCCATTGACTAAAATACTGACGTCTTGCATTGCTATCACCTTAGCTCGGTTGCGATGGACTCTGGTCGGATCGTTCCTGCAGATTGGCCACGATGACTCCGTTCAGGCGCTCCAGGCCGTGTTTGGCGACCATGCGAGCCGTGCTTTCCAGCAGCCGCTGGCCGACCGAAGCGATCCGCCCTCCGATCTGAGCGTCCACCTCGTAGCGCATCAATGTGGAATCCCCATTTTCCACCAGCTGAATATCTCCGGCGCCCTCCAGAAAACCGGGAGCGCCCTTTCCTGAGAGCTTCAAATGATAGCTCTCCGGGGGCTGCAGATTCGAAAGCGCAAACAAACCCTCGAAGCGACCGTGGATCGAACCCACTCCAATCCGAATGACTCCCTTGTACTCATTCCGACCCGTCTCTTCCAGCGCGTCGCAACCCGGAATCACGCTTGCGATCACCTGAGGGTCAAGGAGGCTCCGCCACACCGACTCCCTTGGAGCCTGAATCGTGTATTCCCCTTTTATCGTCAATCTTGCGCTCCCTTCCTGTTCGCAGGATATCCTCTGGCTTGCCCCATTTCAATGACACCCTTCACGGTGCGGGCCCGAGACGCTGGAGCCCGCGGATTCGCACTCAAATTGGAAGGGCTGGATTTGCCCGGGTCTGGATTTGCCCGGGTCTGGAAAATAGAATTTAGACCCATTGCAGGCCCCGAGGGCGTCCCTTTGCAATTGCGGCCTAAATTCTATTTTCCAGACCCGGGCAAATCCAGCC
>CAZAEY010000167.1:0-7454 GCA_964484155.1 uncultured Acidobacteriota bacterium | reverse complement strand
GCATCGGTTGAATCCCGCGCCCTGAAGGCGGTACCTTTCTCCTTCCATGCAAATCGACTCCGAGTTTCTGCAGGCTACCCTCCTTGATCTGGTGCGAATCAATTCCGTAAACCCGGAATTGGCGGAGGGCGGACCGGGGGAGGCGGCTGCCGCGTCTTTCGTGGCCGACACGCTTCAAGAGATCGGATGTCGGGTTCACTGGGTGGAGGAAACTGCAGGCAGGCCGAGCGTCTTAGGAATATCGGAGGGGCTGAATCCGGGGCGACGCCTGATGTGGAACGCCCACTTGGATACGGTCGGAACGGAAGGCATGCAAGGGCCGTTTCGGCCTCATGTCCGGAACGGGCGGCTCTACGGGCGCGGCGCCTTCGATATGAAAGGAAGCTTGGCGGCATGTCTGGCCGCCTTGAAAGCCTTGCATGAAACCGGCAGGCGATTCAACGGGACAATCTTGATGACTGCGGTGGCTGATGAAGAGTACGCCAGTCTCGGAACGCAGCAGGTTTTAGAACGGTTCCAATGCGATGCTGCCGTGGTCACGGAACCGACGCAGCTTAAAATATGCTTGGCGCACAAGGGTTTCATCTGGAGCCGCATTCGAACTTTCGGCAGAGCGGCCCACGGAAGCCGCCCCGAAGAGGGAATCGACGCCAACCGAAAGCTGGGAAGGATCCTGGTAGCGCTCGATGAATGGGATAGCCGGCTAGCTTCTCGAACGCCCCATCCTCTGCTCGGGACCGCGAGTCTTCACGCGGCGCTTTTGAAAGGCGGAACCGGTCTCAGCACGTATTCATCCCGGGCCGAAGTGCAGATTGAGAGGCGGACATTGCCCGGTGAAACGGCTGAATCCGTGGAAGAGGAATACCGGAACATCCTGCAGGTCCTGGCTGACGGCGATCCTGAGCTGCGGGCCGATTTAGAGCACTTTTTCATCAGAGAGCCGTTCGAAGTCTCCAAAGACGCCGGCATTGTCAAGGAACTCTTCCTTGCGCTGCAAAGGGGAACGGGAAATCCTCCCGCGTTTTCCGGCGAAGGCCCCTGGACGGATGCGGCGCTGCTTGCCGCAGCCGGAATCGAAACGGTGGTTTTCGGCCCTGCCGGCGGCGGAGCGCACGCGGATCTCGAGTGGGTGGAACTGGATTCGCTGACCATAATGGCGCAGGCGCTTTTCGAAACGGCCGTGGGACCAGGCTGGGCGTGAACGCCGTCTGACGGCGCTCCCGCTGTCGTCGGAATCGAATCCCAAGGTTTTCGTCCGCTCTGATAAGATCCCAGTCGATGTCGGGGAAGATTTTGGTCATCGGAGGGAACGCCGCGGGTATGACGGCGGCCGGTCGGGCGAAGAGATTGGACCCTTCCCTGCAGGTCACCGTGCTCGAACTGAGTCATTTCATCTCCTACAGTATCTGCGGCCTGCCTCACTACGTCTTCGGCGAGGTCGAACGTCACGAAGATCTGATCGCTTTTACGCCTGAAAAACTGAAGCGGGAGCGAGGGATAGAAGCCTTGGTCCGGGTCATGGCGACAGAGATCCTGCCGGGGCGACGACGCGTCGTGTGCCGGCGCCTGGACGAAAATCGAGAGTCCGAACTGGACTACGACAGGCTTGTCCTGGCCACAGGGTACCTGCCGGAGGCGCCCAATGTGGAGGGCGTGGAACTGGAGGGCGTCTTGACGCTCAGCCGCCTTGAGGACGGAATCCGTTTGCGTCAGGAGGTTGCGGCCGGAAGCAATCGACGAGTCGTTGTAGTCGGCGGCGGCTACGTCGGGCTGATGATGACGCACGGTCTCACGAAACAGGGAGCTCAGGTGACGCTCCTGGAGCGAAACAGGCAAGTCTATTCTGAAGTGGACGAAGACATGGCTCGCCTCATCGAAAGAGAGCTGGAACGAAACGGTGTCCGGCTCTTTCTTTCCACCAAGGTGGAGCGATTGATGGGGACAGATGGGCGCGTGCAGAAAGTGGTGGCGGGTGAAGTCGAGATTCCGGCTGATCTCGTCCTGCTGGACGTCGGTATTCAGCCCAATACGAAACTGGGCGCCTCGGCCGGAATCGCCTGCGGAACCAGCGGCGCCCTGCAGGCGGACGCCCGTGGACAGACCAATCTGGCCGGCGTTTACGCGGCCGGGAACTGCGCCGAAACCCGGAATCTGATCACCGGTCGCGCGATGTTTTCAAAATTGGGGACAACGGCTGCCCGTCAGGGGAGAGTCGTCGGCGAGAATCTGGCCGGGTTGCGGTCCGCGTTTCCCGGCACTCTGGAAACGTCCATCGAAAGAGTCTTCAACCTCTGTGTGGCTCGTACCGGATTGACTCTCCGACAGGCCCTGACAGCCGGTTTCGAAGCGAAAGGGGCCCTGATTTCTCACACCGATCGCGCGGGCTACCTTTCGGGAAGCCGCCCGCTTCACGTGAAAATCATTTTTGACAAGTCGAGCAAAAAGCTGCTGGGCGGTCAATTGATCGGCGAGGACGCCGCCGGAAAGCGCATCGATACGATGGCGGCGGCGCTGACCGCAGGGATGGGACTGGAAGACCTTGCCAGGTTGGACCTGGCCTATGCCCCACCCTATGGGACACTGTGGGACCCGTTCCAAATCGCCGCCCATGCCGCGATGCGAGGCTGAATGTCTTTTTTCTTGGCGCTTAGCTGGGCGCTTGTTGCTCGATACTGGGCCTTACTAGCTTTGCCAGCCTTCCGACTTTTTCTCTTTCATTTTTCGAGGCGATTTCGACGGGTGGGTCTAGCCGCAATCGTCTGAAAGGCGCCGACGACAGCGATGTCCTGCTCGGGAAAGACGGTTCGCAGATCCAGGATGAAATGGTCTCGCTCGATTCTACCGATTACCGGAGTCTGGGCCCGGCGAAGCTCTTCCTGGATTTCGGCGGCGCTCAGTTCGGAGTGTCGGATGCGAACCAGCGGCGACGGGATACCCTCTTCGGGCGCCGAACCTCCGCCTGGAAGGGAAGTTCCGCGGAAGATTTCCGTCTGAAAGTCCAGATCCTGGAGCGCTGAAGAAATCTGTGCCGCGCGCTTCTCCAGACCCGCGTAAGTTTCGGTCAGCATGCGCCAGACCGGAAGCGTCGATTGATAGACCCCTTTTTCGTACTCGCGCAGGGTGGAGGCCAATACGGCGTAAATGATCTTGTCGACGCGCATGGTTCTCATCAGCGGATTGCGGCGAATCAGGTCGATCCACTTGCCACCGCCCAGAATCAAGCCGGCCTGCGGCCCTCCCAGCAGTTTGTCTCCGCTGAAGCAGACGATGTCAACGCCCGCCGCGATCGAGTCCTGCACAGTCGGCTCCCGGTCGAGAAAGGCGAAGCCCGTACGAAAAAGGCAACCGCTTCCCAGGTCGTAGGCTAGCGGGACTCCGGATTCCCGTGCGAGTCCGACGAGTTCTTCAACTGTCGGACTGTGCGTGAATCCTGTGATCCGGTAATTGCTGGGATGGACGCGAAGGATCAAGCCGGTGTCGGAAGACAGAGCGGACCGGTAATCGTTCAGGCGCGTCTTATTGGTAGTGCCCACTTCCCGCAGGCGGGCGCCGCTCTTTTCCAGGATTGCAGGAATTCGGAAGGAGCCGCCGATCTCGATCAGCTCTCCGCGCGAAATCAAGACCTCTTTGCCTTCCGCCAGCGTGTTGAGAATCAACAGTACTGCAGCCGCTGCATTGTTGCAGACAGTAGCGGCTTCACAGCTCAGCAGGCGCTGGAGGATGGCCTCCAGATGCTGATCGCGGTGTCCGCGCCGGCCTACTTCCAAGTCGAATTCCAGGTTGGTGTAAGAAACGGCTGCGTCAAAGGCTTCCTTAATGGCGAAGTCGGCAACGGGTGCCCGTCCCAAATTCGTGAAGATGACCACACCGGTCGCGTTGATCACGCGAACCAGCGAGGCGGCGAGGCGGCGGCGCAGCCGCATTTCCACTTGGCGATCCAGCAGTTCCAGTGCGCGGTCCAGCTCTCCTTCGCTCATTTCGCCGCTTCGAATTTCTTCCCTCAGGCCTTCCAGAGTCTCGCCGATCACGGCAACCAGAAATTCGCGGGACGCGCAACGCAGGAGCTGGCGGACGGCCGGTCTTTCCAGCAATTCGTGAACGGCAGGGATTCTTCTGTACAATTGAACTTCATCGGCCTCAACCATTGCATTATCTTAATCGATGCAACGGTCGGAATTCGAGTCAACGAGCAGGGTTTCCCCAGGCGTTCAGCGCTTGCAGGGAACTTGCGGGGCGGAAGGCATCGGCCCGAAGACGGCGGATAGGTCGGCGCAGGAAGGATTCCGCGCCGTTAAACCGACAACTTGATCAACTTGCCTTTTAAAGGCAAGCCGGAATGCGAATATGAAAATCGAGCGTGCAATCTTGAGCGTTTCCAACAAGGAAGGGCTTTCGGAGCTGGCGAGGCGGCTGCATGGCGCCGGAATTCAACTGATCTCCACCGGCGGGACTGGGAAAACCCTGACCCAGGAGGGGATTGCTTATCGACCGATTTCGGAAGTTACCGGCTTTCCCGAAATTCTTGACGGACGCGTCAAAACGCTGCATCCAGGAGTCCATGCAGGAATTCTCGCGCGCAGGGACCTGCAGGCTCACCTCAGTGCACTTCAGGAATTGAAGATCGGGCTGATCGATCTGGTCGTGGTCAACCTGTACCCCTTTATCGAAACAGTGCGGCAGAATCCGGATTCCATGGAAAAGGCCGTCGAGAACATCGATATCGGAGGACCTGCCATGATCCGCGCGGCCGCAAAAAATCACGAGAGCGTTGCCGTTGTAGTCGATCCGGCGGACTATCCGGAAGTGTGGGCGGAGATTCAGGCCACCGGAGGCGTCAGTCAAGACACGCGGCTGCGGCTGGCTCGGAAGGCGTTCCAGCATACCGCTGCGTACGATGCGGCAATCGCCGCCTTCCTGGCTGGATCGGATCGAGTGTCCCAATTGCCCGCGTCCATGACGCTTTCGCTCCAGAAGGTTCAGGACCTCCGCTACGGCGAAAATCCCCACCAGAGTGCGGCTTTTTACAGGTCGGCGACGGAGCCGGCGGCATCTCTTTCGGCCGCCCGGCTTCTACAGGGAAAGGAGCTTTCGTTCAACAACCTTCTCGATCTTAACGCTGCATGGCAGTTGATCCAGGAATTTGACCGTTCGGCCTGCGCGATCATCAAGCACACAAACCCCTGCGGCGTCGCGGTGGCCGACAGCCTCCTGGAAGCCTATCGGAAGGCCCTTTCCTGCGACCCTGTTTCGGCTTTTGGATCCATCATTTCCTTCAATCGCACAGTGGACTCTGAAACGGCGCAAGCCATGCTGGAACTGTTTGTCGAGGGGATCGTCGCGCCGGCCTTCGACGAGGCGGCGCTGGAAGCGTTCAGCTCGAAGAAGAATCTTCGAATTCTGAAAATGCCGGAGACTTCACCGCGGAGAGCGGACCCTGAATTCGATCTAAAAACGGTCTCAGGAGGCTTTCTGGTCCAGCATCCGGACCGGTACTTCATCCGAGAGCAGGATCTAAAAACGGTCAGCAAGCGAAAGCCGGAAGCCAACGAAGTGGCGGAACTGCTATTCGCCTGGAAAGTCTGCAAGCACGTCAAGTCGAACGCAATCGTCTACTGTCGCGACGGGCAGACGATCGGGATCGGCGCCGGGCAGATGAGCCGCGTCGATTCGGCCCGCATCGCTGCTGAAAAGGCGCAATTCCCCATGCAGGACTCAGTCATGGCCAGCGACGCCTTCTTTCCGTTTCGCGACGCTATCGATGAGGCGGCGAAAAGGGGCGTTCGCGCCGTGATTCAACCCGGCGGCTCCATTCGGGATGCGGATATCATCGACGCGATCGACGAGAACGGAATGGCCATGGTCTTTACCGGAATCCGGCATTTTCGCCATTAGGCCAGCGTCTCAATGGAGACTCCATCGCGTTGCACGAGGCGGCGCAGATGCAACCAAAACGGGGGCCCGAAACGAGAGAGGATGCGCCATGCTGCTGGTCATTGACATCGGGAACACAAACCTGGTCCTGGGGCTTTTCGAAGGCAAGATTCTGAGGCACTCCTGGCGGGTAGGGAGCAGGCGGGATCAGACTCCGGACGAGATTGCCGTCCTGCTGCGCAACCTGTTCGAACTGAGCCGTGTGCCAAATTCCTCCGTTAACGATGTTGTGATCTCTTCGGTCGTGCCTCCATTGAACGAATGCATGAAACTGGCGATTCAGGCGTATTTTGAAAGGACTCCGGTTTTTGTGGAACCGGCGATTCAAAATTTGATGCCCATTCACTATCAACCGGCTGCAGACGTCGGCGCCGATCGTATCGTCAACGCCGTGGCCGCTTTCGAAATGTTCGGCGGACCCGTCATTATCGTCGACTTCGGAACCGCCACCACCTTCGATGCAGTCTCCTCAGTCGGCGAATACCTGGGAGGCAACATCGCGCCAGGCATCGGAATTTCCTCAGAAGCTCTCTTTTCCAGAGCTGCCAAGCTGCCCAGAATCGAAATCAAGCAGCCGGCAGAAGTCATCGGGACTTCGACCGTCAGCAGCATGCAGGCGGGCATCTACTACGGTTACGCCGGTCTTGTGGAGGGAATCCTGAAGCGCATGAAGGCGGTGATGGGTTCTGAGACGACAGTCGTGGCCACCGGGGGGCTCGCAAAACTGATTGGAAAGGAGGCCGGAGGCATCAACCGGATTGAGGAATTCCTGACTCTGCACGGCCTGCGAATTTTCCATCAGCGCACGATTCCCCAATAATGATTCGATGAGAAATTACTTTAACTACTTCACCGAAATTGAGGAGTATTTCGTGCGAAAACGGGGTCGCAATCTGCTCATTTCCCCATTGGACTGGTGTCTGATCGAGCTGTGGAAGGAAAACGGAATTCCGCTCCACGTCGTATTGAGAGGGATCGATCGCAGCTTCGAATCGGCGGCGAAGAGGAGCAAGAGCGCTCCCAGAACTCTCTTTTACTGCCATCCAGCTGTCCTGGAGGCCTGGGAAGAGCACCGGGAAGCAGGCGTGGGAAAACCGTCGGAGTCGGCCGACGGTCCGGTGAATCGAGAAACCGTTCTGGGATATTTAAATCGCTTGATCGGCGCTCTGAAGTCGTGCGACGGCGAAGATCTCCTAGGCGTCCGGCGGCGTCTGGAGGGGATGGCGCAGGAAGCTTCAGTCGGGCGGATCATTAAGGAAGCGGAACTGGAAAGGGAACTGTCGGAGGCTGGATCCCGCGTCGCCCAAGTCCTTTTGGGAAGGCTCGACAAGGAAGTCGTGCAGCAGTTGCGCAAGGAAGTGGACAAGGAGGTGCGCCGTTATCGGAAGCGACTTTCCGACGAAATGTATCAAAGGTTGAGGCAAAACTATCTGGAACGCAAAGTGCGCTCCCGATTCGAGCTGCCGGAATTCAGCTTGATGGAGGCGGAGTGAAAAAGGGCGTGCGTCGTTCTTCGTGCTGAG
>CAZAEY010000166.1:0-7529 GCA_964484155.1 uncultured Acidobacteriota bacterium | reverse complement strand
GAACTCAGAACTCAGAACTCAGAACTCAGCACGCAGCACGCAGCACGCAGCACTGAGCACTCAGCACGCAGCACCAACTCATCATCTGCCCGCCCAGCCGGGGCCTCGAACGACGCGTCCGGGCGTGGCCCCGGTATGCTCTCCGTCGCTCAGCACTCGTACCCCGTTGACGAAAACTTCGCGAACTCCGGTCGCAAGCTGGTGGGGGTTTTCGTAAGTGGCGTGGTCCTGAATCCCGGCGGGATCGAAGACCACGATGTCGGCGTAATATCCGTCTCGCAGGAACCCCCGATCTCGAATCTTAACGTTTTCAGCCGGCATCGAAGTCATTCGCCGGACGGCTTCTTGCAAAGGGATGACTTGCTCCTCGCGCACATACTTGCCGAGCAGCCGGGCGAAATTCCCATAGGCTCGAGGGTGGGGGTGAAACTGAATGAAGGGTTCTTCGGGGGCGAAGGCGCCGCCGTCCGAGCCGAAACTGACCCAGGGAAGAGAAATCTTCCGACGAAGATTCTCTTCGGACATCAGGAAGTAGACGGTTCCTACGCGGCTGCCGTCTTCGATCACCAGATCCATAGCCGTTTCCGGGGCGGACCGGTCTCTCATTTCGGCCACTTCCGCCAGCGTGCTTCCCGTCAGATGTCGCAGTTCAGGGTTTGAAAATCCTACCAGCAGGAGATTCTCCGGGCTGCCGGCCGCCAGGTAAAGATTCTCCCATTCGTCCGAAGAAGCGGTCATCTCGCGCACCACTCGTCGCCGGATCTCGGGATCTTTCAAGCGCCGGGCCCACTCATCGTATCCGCCCTCCTGAACCCAAGGGGGCATTGCGGCGTCCAACCCGGTCGCGCCTGCCGTGTAGTTGTAGATATCGGCAGTGATTCGCAACCCTTCGGCGCGCGCTTTTTCCACCTTTTCCACAACGGACTCGAGCTTGTGCCAGTTTTCCTGCCCGGCGGCCTTCAAGTGGTAGATCTCGGCTGGAAGGCCGGCCCGTCGGGAGATTTCTATCAGCTCGTCGACGGCTTCCAGAAGCCGGGTCCCCTCGCTCCGGATATGAGAAATGTACATGCCGCCGAACTCGGCCGCGACTTCGGCCAGCGCCGCCAGCTCTTCGGTGTCGGCGTAAAATGCAGGCGCATAAATCAAAGAGGAGCCGACGCCAAGCGCGCCTTCCAGCATTGCCTCTCGAACCAGTTCGCGCATCCTTTCCATCTCCAGCGCATCGGGGCGCCGGTCGACGTAACCCAGTTCGTGGATGCGTACGGTCGTTGCGCCGACAAAAGAAGCGACGTTAAGTGAAACGCCGCGCCGCTCCAGATGCTCCAGGTACTCGCCAAGCGACGTCCACGCCACGTCGTATTGATAAAAGGACTGGCGCTCTCTTAAAAGCCTCTTCATCTCATCGTTCAAGGGCCCCATGGAAGACCCCTCGCCAAAGATTTCCAAGGTAACTCCCTGCCGAACGTCGCTGAGTCCCCGGCCGTCGACGATCAGGGACTCGGTCGCCCAACTGAGCATGTTAATGAAACCGGGACTGACGGCCAGACCCGTCGCGTCAATTTCAAGCGGGGCCGATCCCCTGATCCGACCGACCGCGGCGATCCTGTCGCCGGAAACGGCGACGTCTCCGATGAAAGGATCCGAACCGGAGCCGTCGTAGATCGTTCCGCCACGAACGATCGCGTCGTAATGCTGGACGGGCTGGCAGGAATAGACGAGGCCGGCGAATAGAAGAATGAGAATCAGTCTCATGAGATGGTCCTTTCCGAGAAGGTCTGCGGGAGCAAGCCGATTTCAACCATACCTGATTTTAGTCCAAGGCGAAATTATGAGAAGATCGTAAAGCGATGAAACGTCATCCTGCGCTGATTTCGCTTTCTCACGACCATCATGAAGGTCTGGTGATAGCCCAGTGCCTGATCCGGGGCTATTCAAAGGCCGCTGCATTCCAATGGCCCGACACGGCCGAAGGGCAAGCCGCTGAACTGGCGGATTTTTTCGATCGCGCGCTGCTTCCGCACTTTCGGGCGGAGGAGAAGGTCGTCTTCCCCATGGCGCATGAAAGTCTTGACGTCGACGGCCGGGAGTTGGTCGGACGGCTGATCGAAGAGCACGGGCGGATGAGGGATCTGGCGCGTCAACTCGGCGAGCAACCCTCGAACCGAAGCTTGCTGCAGGAGTTCGGAAAGCTGCTGGAAAGTCATATCCGGCTGGAGGAGCGACTGCTGTTCGAATCCCTCCAGAATTCGCTTTCGGAAGAGGAGATGCAGCGGATGGGCAGGCGATTGGAGGACTTCGAGAGGACTACGGACGGCAAACATCGGCGCCGTCCAGATTGAGAATGTCCCCAAAATCGCCTTTGCAACCCTCAGGGCTGTTTTCACTCTTTAATTCTGGCGGAAAAGAAGGGATAGAGTGTTCCCATGAAGAACTTGCTTAAAGTCGCGGCGATCGGCTGCTTCCTGGCGGCCGGGGTCATGATGGCTGAAAATACGGAAGTGCCGGGAGCTCCCTACCAGCTCGAGGCTCGCGCCGAGTTCGAGGGAGCCGAGGCGATCGCCGCCTTGACGTGGCGGGACCAGTCCGACAACGAACTCGGATTTGAAATCCTTCGCTCGGACAATCAGGGAGAATTCCGGGTCGTCGGCATCGTCGGCGCCAACACCACCAGCTATCGGGACAAGGTGGGGAGATACGTCACGGGCGCGTTTACCTACAAGGTCCGCGCTTTTAACGAGGTCGGAAAGAGCGAAGACTCCAATCTGGTTTCCGTCTGGTTCTAGCTTGTGATCGCTGAACGGTCCCTTTCCTTTAATCTGGAACCGACTTTCCGGTGCAATCTGGAATGCCCCATGTGTCCACGCTTCTCCAGCGAGGATCCGCATCTGGACATGACCGGGGAGACGTACGATCGAATCCATGCTGCAATGGATTACGCCCATACCGTGGATTTCACCGGTTGGGGCGAGCCGCTGATGCATCGGAGAATCTACGAGATGGTTCAAATGGCTAGGGATAAGGGGTGCCTCACCACGATGACCAGCAACGGAACCGCCCTGACCGAACGGAACATTCAGCGTCTGCTGGAAGCCGGATTGACCCGCCTCGTGGTTTCAGTCGATGGGATGCGGCCGGAAACTTACGATCCGATCCGCATCGGAGCGAGCTTTGACAAGTTGACGGCCAATCTGAAAAAGCTGGCCTCGTGGATCGAGCGGGCCAATAGCCCCCTGGACTTCGGAATCGCCTTCACCATTCAGGAGGGAAATGCAGAAGATCTGGAAAGGGTCGTCCCTTGGATGAGGGAAGTCGGCGCCCGGACGCTCCATTTGAAGCAGTTGAACGTCATTTCCAACGCCAGCGACTGGCAACATAGTTTTCTCAAGTACCGTCTCCACCCTCTCCAGGAAAACGGCAGCCGCGCCTTGAGTCGGCTGGAGGACCGCATCGAAAGGCTGCGGCAGGAGGCGGAACGGGAAGGAATTCGATACTGGATGCACTCTGAAACCCCTTTGAGCAGCCAAAAAAACCCTCGACACTGTCTGGCGACTCCGCTGGACTCCGCCTACTTCTCTTACGAGGGTCGCGTGGCGCCGTGCTGCCATTTCGGACATCACGTCAGTCGCTATTTCGAGGGAGAGTTCCACCCCCCGTCGTCGCTTTTTTTTGGGGATATCCGCCGACAGTCCTTTGAAGACGTCTGGATGAGCCTTCCCTTTGTGGAGTTCCGGCGGGGCTTCGAGCAGAAGAGCTTTCCGGAAGCCTGTCGGTCCTGTTATCTGCTGTACGGGAAGTAGGGCGGCCTTGGTGCTTTTGGTGCTAAGTGCTAGGTGCTTGGTGCTGGATGTATAGTGGCTACAGTGCCCCCTCAAAGAAGCGAGACACCTTTTAGGTGATAGACAGTTCCGGAGACATCGGCTAGACGAAGTCGACTGGCGGCAAGGTCTCCGGAAAGTATTCTGGAGAAGATGTCATGGGCAGGCCATCGAGCAAGCTCACGGGCGGGACAGAAGCTGGAAACCGAAAGGCAAGACGACTGAACAAGAACCAAGACGAAGCACCCAGCACAAAGCACCCAGCACGAAGCACCAGGCACTCAGCACCCAGCACAAAGCACTTAGCACCAAAATGAACCTGATCCTGTTTGATATCGACGGGACGCTGCTGAAGGCTCACGGGGCGGGCCACCGGGCGCTGGACCGCGCGGTTCGGCAGGCCTTCGGAATCGAGAACTGCCTGTACGGCATCCGTCCCGACGGCAAGACGGATCTGGCGATTCTCCGGGAGGCTCTTGCACGTTTTGACATCGAAATGTCGCTCGACGACTGCGCTCGGGACTCGCTCTTTTTCTTGTATCTGGAGTATCTGGAAGAGGAGTTGGCTCAGCCGCCACAAGGTTCAAGCGTCACCGTGCTTCCAGGCGTGGTGAGCGCGCTGACCGAACTCTCCGGTTCGGCCGATGTCCTTCTGGGAATTGGCACTGGAAACATTGAAGAGGCAGCCAGACGAAAGCTTGCGGCAGCCGGTCTGGCTGATTTTTTCGTAACCGGGGGTTACGGCTCCGATGCTGAAGATCGAACCGAAATTCTGACGACGGCCATTGAAAGGGGCAGGGAAATGGCGGGCAGTGAGGGCCTCTCCAGGATCTTCGTCATCGGGGACACTCCCCGCGACGTCGAAAGCGGGAAAGCTGCAGGGGCTCGGACCGTTGCCGTGGCTACGGGCAGCTACGGCTTTCGTCAATTGACCGCATGCAGGCCCGCCCTGACCTTGGAAAGCCTCGAGCCGGCGGAGCCGTTTTTGGAATTCCTCAGGCGGGATGGGTGAATTCCCCTGTCGGTTTGGCAGCTGATTTGAGCCGTCAGCCGCAATCCCGCTACACTGATCTGAGATGAAACGACTGGCGCTTGCTGTCGGGATCTTGCTGATCCTTGCGGCCGATTCTTTGGTCAGACCGGAAAACCCGGCGCAGCTCAGTCTGCAAGGGCATGTGGAGTGCGCCGACGAATCCGGAACGCCTGTCGAATGCCGCCAAGATTCCGTGCGGTTCGCTTTCGCTTCCGACGACGGCGCGCGCTACCGGTTCGTCGATTCCGATTCCAAGACAGCCATGTTCCGCGACCAGCGCGTCCGGAAGAAACTGTTGTTTGTGACGGCCTGGCTGAGGGAGGAAAACAAAATCGAAATCATAAAGGTCTACTCCATCCGTGAGGGAAGGCTTTACGATATTCATTATTTTTGCGAGGTGTGCAATATAACGGCATACGGCGGCGGACCCTGCTGGTGCTGCCAGGACGAGTTCGAATTGCGGGAGATTCCGACGGGGAGGATGGCGGAAAGATGAAGGTTGGCCCGGTGCTTGAAACCTGCCTGTATTCTACGGATCTGGCGGCGGCCGAGAGCTTTTACGGCGACATCCTGGGCTTGGAGGTGCATTCGCGTCAGGATGGACGCTTCGTCTTCTTTCGTTGCGGCGAAGGGATGTTTCTGGTGTTTCATCCTGAACGCAGCCGGTTGCCGAGCTGGGACGTTCCCACGCACGGGTCGGACGGGCCCGGACACGTGGCTTTCGTTGTGGCCAAGGATCAACTGGAGTTTTGGCGTCAAAGGCTGTCCTCCCATCAAGTACCTGTCGAAAGGGAGTTGACTTGGCCGGGCGGGGGAAGATCCCTTTACTTTCGGGATCCGGCCGGAAACAGCGTCGAGTTGGCTACTCCCGACCTGTGGAAGGAGCGTGCCTGATAGTCGGCGCGAGCTGTGAATCGGGACCATCGATGGTCCGAGCGGTTCAAATAGCGCAGTTTGTTCCGGTTCAAGAATTGCGGCCGGACCTACTGATCCCCAGTCGATTTGAGGCGGACCGCCTGCACGCGGGCGCCCTCTCCAATTTCGGTCCACGCAATAATGATGTCATCGCCGGCTCGAGTCATTCGCGGAAAGCCGCTGCTGCGACGCTGCGTCGAATCGGCGACAAGCAGAGGCTGCCCAATCCGGCCGCTCGAATCCACCCGTCTCACCAGGATCCATGTTGCGTCATCGGCCATCTCCATCCAGGAAACAAGCGCCGAACCGTCCTCCAACCACACGGCGTCGACTCTTCCGAGAGGATTCCCCTGGTCGATCCGAACGGGAGCGGAAAAATTCAGCCCGCCGTCGCGGGAAAAGGCCGCCAAAACCATGTTGCGATCTTCCGCCTCTGTGGGCCAGGCTAAAACGACTTCATTTCCGCGAGCGTCCAGCGCCGGGCCGTTTACCGGACAGCCGGCAATCTGCCAGCCGTCGTCCGAAACGGACTTTGGAGCGCTCCAGATTCCGTCCTGAAGTCGAACGATGGAAATGTCGCGGACCTCCTCTTCAGTACGATCCCGATAGGCGACGATCGCCCCTCCCGGTATCGCTGCCGCTGCAGTTGGACAGCAGCTGCAGACGCGGTCATCCAGAACGACTGACTCTTCGGAGATTCGCCCGTCCCGCACCGTTCGAAAGCGAAGCTGCATGGCGCCTGTGAATTCGGATTCTCCCATCTCCCTCCCGTCCAGCCAGACAGCGCCCATCTCCGAGTTGGAGATGGGAAAGAACGACACGAATCCATGTTCCACGGGAGACCGATCTCGATGCAGTCGAAAAGGCTCGAACCAGCTGGCGCCTCGATCGGGCGAGTAAGCCGCATAAATGTCGTACGCCAGTGGAAAAGATCCGCCTTGAACCAGCCAATGGGCCAGCAGACGTCCGTCGGAAAAGCCGGAAAGAGAAGGAAAATCCGCCCAGTTCACAAACCAGCCTGCGCCCTCTGCAATCAAACGCGGCTCCAACCACGCGTCTTCATTCAAGTTTGACAGCATCAACCGGGCCGTGCCTTCTTCCAATTCCTCCACCCATGTCAAGTAAACCGTTCCCTCCGGCGAGGTCCATAAGTTTGGAACGCTGCTGTTTTCGCCGGCAGGCGAAGGCAGCCGAACAACCGTGAAGGAGTCCGCGGCAGGCACGGCGCCTGACAGGAAGACGAGGACGAACAGGAATCTAAAAAAGAGCATCATCCAAGATGTTACTACGATTCGAACTTCAGAACCTCCGCAGGTTCGGGTACACGGGTGACGCGTTTTGAAATTTTAGAAGTTGTTGGCAATCGAAACAAAGAATACGAAAGCGACGCACTTTCGGAGCGAGCCGTAGGCGAGCGAAGAAACAGCGCCGCATGGTCGCAAGGCCGGCAGTCATTCGCCCAGTGACCTGAGGGCTGGGATGAGGCCGCCCTCAGAATTCGCAGCGCCCGTCACGGGGCGCAAGCCCCGGAAGCCCGCAATGCGGGCGACGCAATCTCGTCGCAGACGAATCGCACCCCGACGGTTGAACGCGCCAGCGCAATCGTCAGAGCGACGCGGCCGCTCCGGACGCGTTGATCTGTGGCATTCCGCCGGACTAACCGCAAGAAGCGCTCGCTGATCTCAGCCCGTCAACGGGCCCCGAAACGGGTCCCGTCGCTCCGACATCCGGCGCTTCCGCAATTTCAGCGGCTGGAACGAGCTTCA
>CAZAEY010000165.1:0-7584 GCA_964484155.1 uncultured Acidobacteriota bacterium | reverse complement strand
CAACGTCGACACCCTGGACAACTCCAGGAACCTCGCTCTGGTGACGATCGATGAGAACGCTCCTTGTCCCGCGATCCGGTACCATCGGGAGTACGGCACGGTTTCCAACCCGATTCAACTGTTGCCGGGCTCCTACGAGGTCGTGGTGCACGCCAGGATCGACGGGAAGATGACCAGCAAGACGGTGGGATTCGATGTGAGCACCTGCGACTTCAATCCCAACATCGTCGTGGACTTCTGAGTCCGTCCCGCTCCCCCGCGGCGGCAGATCCGCCGCGGGGAACGGGAATCAGCCGTGGGTGAGCGAGAAAGAAGGGCAAATTATGCTGCCTGTCGATCAAGAATTGGCCCTTTTCCAATGCCGGACCGGCCCGAACACATACTCCTGGCTCGCCAGGTCGGGGTTTCCCCACGGACACCGCGCTCGCGGCAAAGCACACTAAACCCACCGATAGGAATTTGCTTTTTGCGAGGGGGAGTATAGCGGGGCCGAATTGGTTTAGGATGAAGAGGACGGAGGGCGGGAGGATTTAAGCGCGTGGCGCTTTTCCAGCGGAAAATCGCTTCCCGCCTGCGAGGTCTGGGTGGAGGCCCGCCGCCTCGCCGATCGAGCGATCGCGCTCGTGCAGCCGCTGTAATCGACCTTTCGGCCGGCGCTTGCCGGCGTCACGGCTGCTGGACGTTGCGCCTCCATAAGGGGAGGGAGATCAGTCCGAAGAGCGTTCCCACCACGACGGTGAAAGCGATCCAGAAGGTCAGTTGCGGCAGGACTCCGATCCAGAAGAATTTTGCGACGGCTCCCAATTCCGGGACTCCTGGGGCCGGGGCGTTGTAGTGGGTGTCCCAGGAGAAGGCCAGCGCCAGCGCGGTGATGATGACCACCGGAATGCGCGCCGCCAGACCGTAAACGACCAGCGTGCGGCCCATGTCCCTCCAGCCCGGCATCACTATTCCCATGGCCGCCAGCGAGACCGTTCCGATGGCCAGGAAGGGCCAGGGGAAGGCGGGCTCCAGGCTCGCCATCGCAAACGCGAGCGCGACGAACAGAACGATGGCCAGCAGGAGCCGGCCCCAGGCGGCGCCGAGCCTTTCAGGCCGCATTCCCGCGGCGGCGAGACGCCTGGAAAAGTAAATCCCGAAGATGGGTACCAGCCAGACGATCCCGATCAGGGCGCCTCCGCCGCCGGCCTGACTTCCAAACAAGAGTTGCGGCCCTTCCAACAATTCGCCGGTCAGCCTCAACAGCGTGACTCCAAGCGTGATCAGTGCGGGAATGAAAACCAGATCCTTGACTTGCATGATGCACCTCCGTTGCCGTGCTCACGCACGAGCGCTTTGACCCTTCGATCCGCCAGGACGGCGGCGCCATGGCTGCGACGCCTCCTTGAACCGCTGCTATCCTTCACTGCGGACTAACGATTGCCGCATCTGTCCTGTTGACTCTTTCCGGCGCGTTTCCGTCCGGAGCGCGATCCCGATCAGCGCCTTCTCACCCGAATGGCGAACGCTTCGGCGGGGTTCAGTTCGATCAACCGTCGAACCGCCGTCTCGGAAAAGCCCGCGCTGGATAGCGACGGAATGAACTCTTCAAACAAATAATGGTAGGGACGGAAGCTTCCCCCTCCCACTTCTCCCACCGAATACCAGCCTGCGTCCTGGGAGATCAGGACCCGATCCAGCAGCCCGCGCTCCTTCAACTGCTTGAGAAACGAAATCGCGCGATCCGACGATTCCGGGCTGATCCCGTCAAACCCCAGCCAGCCTCCCATTTCAGCCATTTGGAAGTGGATCGCTTCGTCTCGTTCGCTTTGGGCGTGGACCCAGATCCAGGCTTCCGGAGAAACGCCCTCTTCGAGGAGGATGGAGGCCTGCTCCTGGGCGGCCTTCCCATCTCCGGTGTGAACGGCCACGGTCAATCCGCTTTCCAGATGCGCCAGCGCGGCGGCCCGTATCAGATTCCGGTGGATGGGAGAGAGCGGGCCGGCGTCGACGCCGAGCTTCATAAACCCCGGCCGGATTCCGGTATCGTCGATACCCGACTTCCATTCGCGGAGCCAGCGCTCCGCCAAGGCTTCGGAAGACGCTTCATGAAGGCGGGTTGGAATGAAGAGGTTTTGGCGGGCGCCGTAATTTCCGGAATTGGTCAGGATCTGAAGGCCCGAGGCCCGGGACAGTTCCTTCAGCAGGAGCGGGTCCCGTCCGAGGAACTCGGGCGTCGCCTCGACCAGCGTGCGGCACCCGGCGGCTTTCAGCCTTTTCAGGTGAGGCAGGGCCGATTGAAAAGCGTCCTCTCGCCGGTAACGGCCGGGATGGACCTCTTCGGCGCCGATGAAATCGACCAGTACGTGCTCGTGGCTGAGGGTGGGTCCCATCTCAGTCGCTTCGATCGGTCCGGCAACCGTCATGACCTGCAAAGGCGAGGCGGCGGTTCGTGTCTTGCCGGCGACTACGACAACTCCGGCTGCTAGGGCGTGCTTCAGAAAGTCGCGTCTGTCCCCTGTTTTTCTGTCCCCTGTTTTTCGATAATTCATGGCTCCACTTCCAATTCAGCGGCGTCGCCTCGGGTCTGTACGGACTATCCAGCGATCAACCCGGAGGCTGCGCTTCAACATGCGAGCCCATTCGAGCCGTTGCGACTGATGGGGATGACCGACGGAATCGCGGATCCCCCCACGACAGTTGCTTCGCCTGCCCTCGTCACGAAACCGCCCCATTCCTGGAACCTCATGGTAATGAGTTGATCGCCCCTTGTCTACGCGCTGGCGACCTCGACCTGCGCAATCGGGGGGAGCGACTTGACAGCCGGGCGAGTTCATAGGTAATGTACCCGGATGGCACACGGCATGGACAGGGCGCTGCCGGCGCCGGCGGGTCCCGGCCAGAGAATTCGGCTGGGCCGATTAAAGATGAGCAACCGTTAGAGGATTCGGCGAGTCAGCCGAGCCTGTGAACATGTCGTGACCGGCGGTTCGGGATTCATTTCGGACTGCTGGCGGGTCACCCTTCCGGTCGAGTCGATCCGAAAGAGTTGCGAAAATCATCACCGCCTTCATCCCCGCGCCGCTTTGTTTTGCTTGAGACGAAAGCTGCTTGCATCTCCGACGGGAGCAACCATATGTCGATTCGCTGGTTTGCATTTATTTTCGCGCTATTGTTGACCTTGACGTCCTGTGGCGGTGACCTCCCGCCGAGCGGCGGTGCAGGAGCCTCCGCGGTAGGGGATCTGCCGCCCGTGGGCGTCCAGGTTCTCGAGATCGCCCCGGAGCCGATTCCGGACTCTTCTGAATTTATTGCCACGATTCGCTCGCTACGGTCGGTTACCGTACAGCCGCAGGCGGAAGGAATCGTTCGCCGGATTTTCGTTCAGTCGGGCGACCGGGTCGACGCGGGCCAACCCCTGCTGCAGATCGATCCGGAGAGGCAAGAGGCGCTGGTGGAGAATCTGGAATCCCTGCGGGCCGCCCGCGCAGCCGATCTGGCATTGGCCGGGCGGCAGTTGGAGAGGATTCGGTCGCTGGCGGAGGACGGTGTCGTCAGCCGGCAGGACCTGGATCTGGCCGAGGCGGCGCAAGAGACGGCCGAGGCCCAGCTCAAGGCGATCGAATCCCAGATCCGAGAAAGCCGGGTCGAGCTTCAGTATTACCAATTGACCGCCCCCGCCTTCGGAATCCTGGGCGACTTAGCCGTCCGGGAAGGCGATCGGGTCACCCGGGAAAGCGTCGTCACGACGATTGACGAGTTGGAAGGATTGGAGGCGTACATTCTGGTGCCTCTTGAGAAGGCTCCTCGGCTGAAGATCGGGCTTCCGGTCGAGCTGATCGATTCGGACGGAGCGGTTGCGGCTCGCAATGCCGTCACGTTCATCGCTCCGAGGGCGGACGACTCGACGCAGACGGTGCTGGCCAAGAGTCTCCTGCGCGAGAAGCCTCCTGGAGTGCGCGTTTTGCAGTACCAACGAGTCCGGGTCATCTGGAGCGAAGATCCAGGGATCCGAGTGCCCATAACGGCGGTGACCCGAGTCAGCGGCCAGCACTTCGTCTTCGCCTTGGAGGAGCGGGACGGAGGCGGATTTGTAGCCCGCCAGAGGCCGGTGCTGCTGGGACCGCTGGCGGATCGCTCCTACGCTGTCAGGAGCGGACTGGCGCCGGGAGAGCGGATCGTTGCGTCCAATCTTCAGAAGGTCTCGGACGGAGCCCCGGTCCGCATCGAGGAGTAGCGGATTCATGTTCGTCGACGTCTTCATCCAGCGCCCGATTCTTTCAACAGTCCTTTCCCTGTTCATCGTGCTGGCGGGATTGCTGGCCATTCCGACCATGCCGGTGGCTCAGTATCCGGAAGTCGCGCCGCCCCAGGTGACGGTGACGGCCGTCTACCTTGGCGCCGACGCGGAGACTCTGGAGACGGCCGTCACCACGCCGCTGGAGCAAGCCATCAACGGCGCCGAGGGAATGCTCTACATGGCTTCATCGAGCGCCAACGGCGGAATGGCGACAATCAACATAACGTTTGATGTCACCCGGGACATCGATATCGCCTCGGTCGACGTGCAGAACCGCGTCAATCAGGTCATGGGGCGGCTGCCGGCCGAAGTGCGTCAGACGGGGGTGACGGTCCAGAAGCAGTCCACGAATTTCGTCATGGGAGCCGGCGTCTTCTCCGATCGCGAGGAGTACGACACGCTGTTTATGAGCAATTTCCTGGACGTCCAAGTCAAGGACGCGCTGATGCGCGTACCGGGAGTCGCCGACGTCTTCATATTCGGCGAGCGCCGGTACTCGATGCGGCTCTGGCTCGATCCGGTCCGGTTGGCTGCGCGCCGCGTGACCGGCGGCGATGTCGTGGCGGCGCTTCAGGAGCAGAACGTACAGGTGGCGGCCGGCAGCCTGGGCGAGCCTCCGGCCCCGGAGGGGCAAGCCTACCAGATAAGCGTTCGCGCCGCCGGCCGGCTTCGGGAGGCTTCCGATTTCGGAAACGTCATCGTCAAGGCCGGACCCGACGGTTCGCTGGTTCGACTTTCCGATGTGGGACGGGCGGAACTGGGCGCGGAGACCTATGCCAGCGTTTTGCGCTATCAAGGGATGGAGGCGGTCGGCTTTGCGGTCATCGCCCTGCCCAACGCCAACGCACTGGACGTCGAGCAAGGGATCCTGGCCGAATTGAGGCGGCTGGAGCCGACCTTTCCTCCCGGTCTGCAGTATCGAGTCGCCTTCAGCACGACGGAAGTCGTGGCGCAGTCGATCCAGGAGGCCGTCAAGACCCTCCTGCAGGCGATCGGACTGGTCGTTCTCGTGCTGTTTTTCTTCCTACAAAGCTGGCGCGCCACTCTGATTCCGGTGTTGACGCTGCCCGTTTCGCTGATCGGCGCCTTCGCTTTCATCAAGCTGATGGGCTTTTCGATCAATACGCTGACGCTGTTCGGCATCGTGCTCGCCACCGGGATCGTGGTTGACGACGCCATTGTCGTGATTGAAAACATCGAGCGCCATATTCAGGAGTATAAGAAACGCGCCCGGGTCGCTGCCCGGGACGCCATGCGGGAAGTGGTCAGCCCCGTAATCGCCACCTCGATCGTCCTGTTCGCCGTGTTCGTACCTGTAGCGTTCTTTCCTGGGACCACAGGGCGCATGTACTCTCAGTTCGCGGTCACGATCGCCTTCGCCGTCGCCTTGTCTTCGTTCAACGCGCTGACGCTGACTCCGGCCCTGTCTGCCCTTCTGCTGGACCGGTCGACTCACGGCAAAGGGTTCTTTTTCAGCAGAGTGGAAGGGATCATCTCGGCCGGTTCCTCAGCCTATGGAGTCGTTCTCAGGCTATTGATGCGCGTGCGCTGGGCGCTGGTGGCGGTCTTTTTCGCGGCACTGTTTCTGACCTATTTCGTTTACACTCGAGTGCCGCAGTCATTTCTTCCGGAAGAGGATCCAGGCTGGTTCATTACGGCGGTTCAGACGCCTCCCGGGTCTTCCCTGGAAACCACGAGTCGGGCGGCCGCCGAAGCGGAACGGATTCTTCTGGACGCTCCGGAGGTTCGCTCGGTTTTTTCCGTCGTCGGATTCAGCTTCGGAGGCGCCACCTCCAACCAGGGTTTGATCTTCTCGTCGCTTCAGCCATTTCAGGAACGAACGGGCCCAGAGCAGAGCGTTCAGCAGGTGCTGGCTCGAATCCGTGGTCCGTTGATGGGCATCCGGGATGCGGTGATCGTTCCCTTCGTGCCCCCTTCGATCCCCGGGCTGGGGGTCTACGGCGGGTTCACCTTCCAGGTCCTGGATCTGAGCGGCGGCGAAATCGAACCCCTGGCCGCCGCCGCTCAGACGCTCATCGGCGCCGCCGGTCAATCCCCTCGGCTCGGGAGCCTGTTCAGCAGCTTTACAGCCAACGATCCGCAAATGGTCGTCGACATCGACCGCGACATGGTCCGCAGCCTGGGGATGCCAATCAGCGAAGTGACCGAAGCCCTTCGCATCCTGTTGGGCTCGGCCTACGTGAACGATTTCGACTTCAACCATCGCGCCTACCGGGTTACAGTCCAGGCCGAACCGGAATTCCGCTCCAATCCGCAGGTCTTCGACGCCTACCACCTGCGGACCGGCGGCGGCGAAATGGTGCCCCTTTCGTCGATTATTCGGGTGCGCGAGACGACCTCTCCGCAGGTCATCAGCCATTTCAATCTGTTCAGATCTGCCGAAATCAATGGCGCCGCCGCGCCCGGATTCAGCTCGGGGCAGGCCATTGAGGAAATGGAGCGACTGGCGCAATCGACGCTGCCTCCGGGAATGGGCTACGCATGGTCCGGGCTGGCGCTGGAGGAAATCGAAGCGGGCGCTCGGGCGGCCTTCATCTTCGGAATCGCCGTGCTGATCGTCTACCTGACCCTGGCGGCGCTCTACGAATCGCTGGTGCTTCCGTTCATCATATTGACCGGGGTTCCGCTGGCGACGCTGGGAGGGCTCGCCGCCCAATGGGCCCGCGGACTGCAGAACGACATCTACTGCCAGATCGGCCTCGTCCTCCTGATCGGTCTGGCCGCCAAGAACTCCATTCTGGTCGTCGAATTTGCAGAGCGGCTGCGAGTTCAGGGCGCCTCGGTCATGGAAGCCGCCATGGAGGCCGCCCGCATCCGGTTGCGCCCGATTCTGATGACGTCGCTTGCGTTCATCTTCGCCGTCATGCCGCTCGTTTTCGCGTCAGGCGCAGGTCAGGCGGGACGCTGGTCGGTCGGCACCGCGGTGGCCGGAGGCATGCTGGTAGCGACGTTTTTAAACATCGTCTTCACGCCTTGCCTCTACGTCGTCGTTCAGTCGCTGAGAGGGGGGAGGCGGGAGGACTGAGGACCGCGTGCTGCGTTCTTCGTGCTGCGTGCTGCGTGCTGCGTTCTTCGTTCCTCGTTCCGGGTTCCTGGGTGCTCGCTTCAGGGAGACAGGAGTCGGGATTCGGGACTTGACACGGGGCTAGCGTCCTGAGGCGCGAGGAGAGAACTTGCCCGCCCGACCGTACACATACTTTAGACGCTGGAAAGAAAAACCAGCGCCAGGCCTGTGAAGAGGAGCAATGCGCCGAACTTCATAAAGCGATTCCCGCGGGCGCTCT
>CAZAEY010000164.1:0-7748 GCA_964484155.1 uncultured Acidobacteriota bacterium | reverse complement strand
GAAGGTTGGTTGCGGGGGGAGGATTTGAACCTCCGACCTTTGGGTTATGAGCCCAACGAGCTACCAGACTGCTCCACCCCGCGTCAAGAGTTTGGAAGCAAGGGCTTCATTTTAGGGAATTTCCGGAAGGAGTGCAACCGGCCGAATCGCGGCTGAGCTGCCGATGTGGTGAAGGCATTCCTGCCGGCCAGCTCCCCATCTCCGGCTGGAAGCCGGCGCCTACTGCTCTTGCTGGTCGGCGTCTCGCACACAGCGAAAACCAAGACCGAATTGCGATTTGGGGAAGTATCCGCTGCGGTTCCACAAGCGCATGCTGGAGCCTCTCATCGCGTAGGAAGCGCCGCGGACGGCCACGTAACGCCCGTCGAACGCCTGGCTGCGAGGGACAGGCGAGCCGGGGTACGGCCGCATAAGTTCCGAACTCCACTCCTGCACGTTTCCATACATGTCGTAGACGCCGTAGGGGCTCTTGTCCTCTTCGATGCTCCCGACCTCCATCAGATTCCGGACGCCGTACTCGTTGGTGTTCGAGTAATGCGGATTGAATTCGTCTCCCCATGGAAAGGCGAGTCCGTCAGTTCCCCGCGCCGCCTTTTCCCATTCGGCTTCCGTCGGGAGTCTCTTTCCTGCCCATTCACAGAATTGCTTGGCATCCTCCCAAGTCACGTTGGCGACGGGGAAGTCCTCCTTGCCGATGCTGTAGTACTCGCGCCAATTCCCTTCCGCTTGATAGTCGCTTTCCAGCTGAAACCGCGTGAATTCCCCGTTGGTTACCTCGTAAACATCTATGTAATAAGCGGGGAGATCGACGGTGTGTTCCGGAGCGAAGTACGCTTCGGCCCCTCCCGGGGGCGCCTCGTCGCTGCCCATCGTGAACTCTCCCGCCGGAATCAGCACCATGTCTCCGGGAAGTGGCTTTTCGGCCAAATCCATTTCGCCCGCGTCATATACGCCGTCCGCCGCCTCTTCCTGCGCGCACCCGAAAAAGAAAATCAGGCACGCTGCGCCCCAAACCAACCTGAACCGAGAGCCGTTTTTTCTCATATCTCCTCCTTATACCACTCCGCCGCAGATGCGACAAGATTCGATCGCCTCGGCGAATTCCTCCCCAGGGAAACCTTTCCCGCTCCCTTAAGGGCGACTGGAAGTCCGCGCAGACGGGGCGCGGCTAACTTCGAGTTCCCTCCGCCGGCAAATAACGGTCTTGAACCCAGGAAAGCGCCTGGCGCCGGGTGCGGAGGATCCCTTCCAGCTGCAGATCCTCTATCTTCGATAAGATTTCGGAAAACAGCGGCCCGGGCTGAAGTCCCAGCTCGATCAAATCGTTTCCGCCGATCAGCGGGGCCGGGCGAATCGCCTCCTCGTCCAGTTCCTGCAGTTTCTCCAGGCAGAACTCATAGCTGGACAAATCGCCATGACTGGCCAGACAATCCAGGCGATGCAGCTCCAGGTGTTCGTCGAAATTCTCCTGGCGCAGAAAGCGTTTCAGGGTGCTTTCTCTCATTTCCCGGACGTGAATAAACTTCAGATGGTTCCTCACAAGCGCCTCGACCCGTTCCGTTTTTGCCCGGGACATTCGAAGCCTGCGACAGATTTTCGCGGCCATTTCGGCTCCGACTTCCGCGTGGCCGTCAAAGCGAATGCGCTCTTTGATCTGGAAGGTCGGCGGCTTTCCCACGTCGTGAAGCAGGATTCCGAGGGCCAGCGTATCGCTTCGCTGCGGCGAAACCTCGAACATTAGACACGTATGCTTCCATACGTCTCCCTCCGGATGAAACTGCGGCGGCTGGGCCACACCTTCCATGGCGGCTACTTCCGGCAGCAGCGTCTGAAGAAGTCCGGAGTCGAGCAGCATGTGGAGGCCCCGCGCGGGGGCGGGTCCAGTCAGCATCTTGATGAGTTCGACTCCGATTCTTTCGCGACTGACCTTCCGAATCGATTCGGCCTGACGCGTCAGCTCCTTCCAGGTTTCAGCATCGATTTCCAGTTCCAACTGGCAGGCGATCCGGACGGCTCGCAGAAGTCTCAACTTGTCTTCCTGGAAGCGTTCGCGCGGATTTCCCACGGTCCGCAGCAGTTTCCGCTTCAGATCCTCCCTTCCTCCGACGAAATCAATCACATCTTCGGAAATCGGATCGTAAAAGATGGCGTTGACGGTGAAATCGCGCCGCAGAGCGTCCTCCTGCGCGCCGCTGAACTGAACGAACTCAGGGCGGCGGCCGTCCTTGTACTCGCCCTCCCGCCGGAAGGTGGCGACTTCATAGCGATGGTCGTGCGTCAGCACGATCATGACCCCGAAGGACTTACCGACCGGGAGGGTCCGTTCGAAAATCGACTCCACTTCGGATGGACCGGCCGACGTGGCCACGTCGATATCGGATACTTCCTTTCCGGCCAACAGATCCCGGACGACGCCTCCGGCCAGGAAAGCCTGATGGCCGCTAGTCTGCAATTGCCGGCAGATGAACAGGGCTCCTTCGACCAGTTTCGGATCCGTTGTCTTGAGGACGTCCATTCGCGTATTCCGCCAAAATGGTAGCATAGCGGCAAATGAAGCGATGGCTGGCCGCCGCGTTCCTTTTGGCTCTGACCGGGGCTTTGTGGCTCTACTTTTCCGCAGACGAGGACTACGATGAAATTTTTCCCGACACGGTGCTTGCCCTGATCGCGATCCGCGAAATTCCGAGTTGGCAGACGTTGAAAGAAAGCCCTCTTGGCGAGTGGGCGGAGATGGGAGATGAAGAGGGGTTGGTCGGACAGATTCCGCCTGAGACTCTGGAATTCTATACAGAACTATTCCGGGAGAATCTGAGAGGGATGTGGGTTGGGCTGCATCTGCTGGAGCGAAAGGAAGGCGGGGCCATGCGGCCCCATTTTACGGCCGTGCTGGCGCCCAGGAGAGGACGCCTCGAGTCGGTCGAGCAGTGGCTGTCGTCCCAGGTGTTGGAAGTCTTCGGCAGGGACGCGACTACCGAAAGGGCGGGCGAAGCACGGCTTTTTCGGGGCCCCGAGCCGGGTCAGATCCTGTACGTCTTGCGCAGACAGAAGGTTCTGTTTGTTTCCAACAGCGAAGCGGCGTGGAGCGAGACGCTCGCGCAATGGGCTGGAGGCGCCAACTCTCTGGTCGAAGACCCGGGATATCGGGAAGTTCGAAGCCGCCTCCCCGCGGCGCCCGACCTGCTGATCTACTTCCGCGGTAGCAGGCTCTTCCCGTATCTGCCGGAATTCGGCTACGCGGTGCGGTGGGTGAATGGCCAGGCATTTGACAACTATTATTCGCCCGACGCGGCCGCTGAAATGGAGGCGCCGCCCGACTCATGACCCGGGGGGCGGCTCCCAGGGCATTCACACCGGCCTTTGCGGATACGCAACGGATGGGCCGGGTCTGCCCTGCAGCTGCGGGTCAATTCCTGATGATCGCCAGGCCTGGTTCGAAGCGAATGGATTGAATTCCAAATGGCATGGGAAAAGGCCGGGTGGGATCAAACGGGGGGTCCTGCTTTTTTCCCAGAATGCGGATCAACGAATCGACGACTGCGGCCGGCAACGGCATCCCGTTCAGCCAGGCGTTTTCGGTATGATAGGTTCCCGTTCCGTTTCGAACCGACAGCTTCCCTTCCAGTCGCAATTTCTGTCGGCCCTTAAACAGCGATAGAAACAGGTTGGAAGTCAAGGAAGGATCCTCGATTTCAACCTGGTCCAGGTCGACGGTCATGTCGCTTCGGAAAGATCCATTCAGCAAAGTCACGTGAATTTCGTCGACGGCGCTAGCCCTCTCCAGCTCCATTTGCCGACGCAAAAAGGCGTTCAGATCGCGTTCGCGGACCTCAAATTCCATGCCGCGCCTGGCCCCGTGCTCCAACTCCGCAATGACTTTCTCGACGCGCGCAGCGTCGGCTGCCCACGCAACCGAGGACTGCGACAAGAGAAGCAGCAAAATGAAGAACGATGTTTTTCCCATCTTCGTCACTAGATGCCGCCGGAGGGGAAAAGTTATCAATCAGTTTCAGCGCAGCGCTCTGCGCCGGGCTTTCGCAGGGATCAGTCGTTGATCACCTCCACGACCATCGTGACCTCCTTGCGGTCGTCAGCCATCCGGTAGTACACATGCACGTAGGCGCCCTCCTCGAAGTCGCTGCCTTTGATCGAACTGTCCAGCATGACGAACTGCTGGGTCTCGCCTCTGCGGGTCGTGACGACCAGCTCCTCACGGGTGATGGACTCCACCGTCCCGTACACGTCAAACGTCCTCTCCTCTATCGGCTTCTTGGACCAGAGTTTCCAAATGCAGGCTTGCTGGGATCCGGCGAACAAAACCAGAACCAGGAGGAAGGAAAAAGTTTTTGTTGTTGAGAGCATGTTCTTGGCAAAGCTCATGATTGCGGCTGCAGAATACTGGTGAGCAAGTCCCTGACGCGACGTTCAATTTCGAAACGAATGACCCGAAAGGCCTCAATGACGTCGCTGGGTTGGCCGCGCACGCCGGCCGGATCGGGCAGGTCCCAATGCTCGGTCCGGATGTCCGGCGGGATTGCCGGGCATCGGTCTCGAGCGTCTCCGCACAGGGTGATGACGTAGTGAAAGGACGAAAGGTCCTTTTCGGCCAAGGCGTCTGAGGTCTGACCGTCGATGTCGATCCCCGCCTCGTTCATCGCCCACTTCGCATAGGGATTGATCCCGACAGGGTCGGTTCCGGCGCTGTCCACAAAAGCGGAACTGCCCGCATAGTAGCGGGTAAAGCCCTCCGCCATCTGGCTTCGGGCCGAGTTGCCGGTGCAAACAAAAAGAATTCTAGGTTTTTTGGCCATTCGTTTTGCGTTTTTACTTGGATGCCTTCAAATCACGTCAAACACTTCTATTATAGACTTTCGAGGATTCGGGGCATGGCCGCAACCCACAAAAGGTACCACGGAATGGGGTCGCGAGCGAACCCCGGGGGAACGAATGGCGACGCCGGATCGACGGAAGGCATCGGCCGGAACAGTCGGCAAGCGGGATGCTAAAATGAAGCTCTGAAGTTGAGACGAGCCGCCATGGCCGCCTGGCCGCTGGGATTCCGATACTTTCCAGCTTGCCAGGATGGCAAAGACAGGAGAGAATCGTGAAAACGCCTCGAGCCATTCTCGGCGTCCTGGCTTTTATCTGCTTCCTGGTCCCCACGTTTGGAGACGGGGTCTGGGAAATCCCTTATCGGGATCGGGAAATCAGGATGGACGGCTTTCTGGACGAGTGGGACGACGTTCCGTATCTGGAAATTTCTCCGGAAGCGGCGTCGCTTCAATCGAGCGGAAGCTTTGCGCCGGACGACGTTCGATTGAAAGCGAGGGCGCTGTGGGACGAGAATCACCTCTATCTGGCTCTGGAATGGGAGGACGACGTTTGGGATTTAGAGGACATTCGTCGTCAGGACGCCATCTGGATCGGCAGCGACAGAAGACGCCGCGACCGGATGTTGTTTTACGACTACCTGAAGTTTCACATCCGGGAAACAGACTATGACTATGTCCTGTGGGTATCGCCGAGGGTGGAAGATCTCGGCCCCTATTTCTGGAATCGGCTGCTGGTGGGTTACCAGGGCATGGAAAGAGCCTCCGCGCCGCCGTTCATCTCGGCCCGCGATCATGGCAACCGGGTCACCATCGAGATCCAGTTCAGTTGGGACAGCCTGCGCAGACGGGCGCGGGAGGGGAGGGGGTTCCCTTTGACTTTTCTTCTGGCGGACTCGGATTCCCCCGGGGCATTGCTGGAATCCAAACTGCGGGACCTGAAGTGGCTCGCGTGGCGGGGACAGGCTGTGCTGGTCCGACCCTAGGGTGTACAGCAACCCTCCTTTTGCAAGCGACCGTTGCTGAAGGCGCCGCGACTAGCGGGAAAAAGCTCAGCAGCCCGCCCGTATTTCGCTTTCAGAAAAAAGGAGGCAAACCGGTTTCCTTTCGCTCGGGATCGATCTCCATTACCATTGGGAGGCTCGGGCCAGCGGCCCCGTGCTGTGGGTGAACGCGATTTAATCAACGTCTTGCGTCGAAGGTGAGCGATTCATTGAAGGAAATAGGGCTCAACCATCTCGGTGAAACATTTCTAAACCTCCCTGCCGCGCGCTTGATCGAGCATGCGTTGGCCAGGAAAGAGGGAATTTTGACCGGATCTGGCGCGCTTCGAGCCCAGACCGGCCTGCGGACGGGACGCTCGCCCCGCGACAAGTTCATCGTCGAGGATGCGCGCTTCCTCGAAGAGATTTGGTGGGGTGAAGTCAACCAACCGTTTGCGGTGGATCGCTTTGAGAAGCTTCGAGAACGCGTTGCGGCTTATCTGCAGAATCGCACCGTTTACGTTTTCGACGGATTTGCCGGCGCCGACCCGAAGTACCGGCTTCCCGTTCGAATCGTGACCGAGTACGCTTGGCACAATCTGTTCTCGCGTCAGCTCTTCTTGCGACCGACGCGACGAGAACTCCAGGCGCATTCCCCGGAATTCGTCGTCCTTTCAGTGCCGGGCTTTCTGGCCGATCCAGCGGTCGACGGGACCCGCTCCTCCACCTTCGTGCTTCTGAGCTTTGAACAAAGGCTTGTGCTGATCGGGGGCACGGAATATGCCGGAGAAATCAAGAAGTCGATTTTCACCGTCATGAACTTTCTGATGCCGTTCCGCGGAGTCGTGCCGATGCACTGTTCGGCAAATGTCGGTTCGGACGACTCGGTGGCGCTGTTTTTCGGGCTGTCCGGCACGGGAAAGACGACGCTGTCGGCCGATCCGGAGCGGCGTCTGGTGGGGGACGACGAGCATGGCTGGTCCGATTCGGGCGTCTTCAACTTCGAAGGAGGTTGCTACGCCAAGTGCATTTCACTGAATCGGGAAAAGGAGCCGCAGATTTGGGAGGCCATTCGCTTCGGAGCGGTTCTGGAGAACGTGGCGGTCGACGAAGAGGACCGGGTTTCCGACTTCGACTGCGACTCCGTCACCGAAAACACCCGGGCCGCGTATCCGATCGACCACATCCCGGGGGCGATGATACCGGGCGTGGCCGGACATCCCAGCGTGATTCTGTTCTTGACAGCCGACGCCTTCGGCGTCCTGCCGCCTATCTCACGCCTCTCGGCCGAGCAGGCCATGTATCATTTCATTTCCGGATACACCTCCAAACTCGCGGGCACCGAAACCGGCGTCACCGAACCGGAGGCCACTTTTTCCGCCTGCTTCGGCGCCCCTTTCCTCCCCTTGCATCCGCTGCGCTACGCGCGAATGCTGGGAGAAAGGATCGAGCGGCACGACGTGGAAGTTTTTCTCGTCAATACGGGCTGGACAGGAGGGCCTTACGGGACCGGAAGAAGAATGGAGTTGAGTCATACCCGAGCGATGGTCTCGGCTGCGCTGCAGGGGCAGCTGCGCGACGCCCGTTTTACCCCGCACCCTGTTTTTCAGGTCGGCGTGCCCGATCGCTGCCCCGGCGTGCCGGATCAGGTGTTGGAGCCGAAAAGCACATGGGCGAGCTCCGAGTCGTATGATGAAAAAGCCGCCGAACTGGCCGGACTCTTCCGGCGGAATATCGCCAAATTTAAAGGAATCGACCCGGCCATCCTGGAGGCCGGCCCAGCGGGGCCTTGAACCCGCCCCCTTCAACTTTCGCCGTACGGCTGATTCCGGCTCGTGCACTTCTTCTGTAAAGTCTGTAAAATACGAAAGCCTCCAAAAGCCCGTGGGGACGTAGCTCAGCCCGGAAGAGCGCCTGAATCGCACTCAGGAGGTCGTGG
>CAZAEY010000163.1:0-7760 GCA_964484155.1 uncultured Acidobacteriota bacterium | reverse complement strand
TGGGGGACGTTTGCGAAATGGAGGCGTTGCCGCGATCAGCCGGAGCCAGGAGGCAAGCACGCAGCTCCCATAACGCGGAACGCATAACGAAAAACTCTGGCGCCCTGCAAGGGTGCGAGTGTATACTGTAACGCGTGAAGAATTGCAAATCGGGAGTTCCGGCAATTCCGGCCCTGCTTTTGGTGTGGCTGAGCCTGTGCCCTGTGGAATGCGCGCAGGCGACGGCTGCGAGTCCCGCTGAGCAGACTCCCGCCGCCTGCCATGCTTCCGACGTCGATCCGGACGCTGCGGAAGCCCGTTGCCAGGAGTGCTGGAACAGTTCAAATATCGTTCATGGCGAGAAGTTTCAGCTGATTCACTCCCTTGCGGCTGATGATTCGCCGACGGCTTCCGTTCAGACGTCTCCTTCTGTTTCAATGCCTTCCATTGGATCCATTGCAGATCCGCCCCTACTTTTGCGACAAAGCCCTGTTCTACTGATCTAGGTTCGCTTCGACGCTCCGTCTGTTACGTCTGACCGAGCGCGAAGAGTCTTGCCTATCTGGATTCTTAACCTGCATTTTGCTTGCGGGCGCCTCCCATCGGGGCGGGAGCAAACGACGCAGGTTCGAGGTGAACCGCCATGAAAAAGAGTACCTGGCTGCTGATAGCAGCAACCCATATTGTTGTCGCGATCGCCGCTTTCTTAGTGGCTCCGTCGCTTTATTCGCGACTTCCATCTCACAGCCACGAGCCGGCCATCATCGATACGAGCCGGGACGTCGCTTACTGGACCTGTCCCATGCACCCATCGGTGCGCGCCGACGAACCTGGATCCTGTCCGATCTGCGGCATGGACTTGACTCCGGTCCGACCGGAAGCGGCGGAGCCTTCCGAGTTGGACGCCGACGCGGAAGAAATGACGTTTCACGTCGACCCGTTTCGTCAGCAGTTGATCAACGTCCAGAGCGCGCCAGTCGAAGAGCGCGTGATGGAAAAAGAGATCCGCACCGTGGCAGTGCTGGAGCTGGACGAAACCGGCGTTTCCGAAGTTTATCCCCGGGTCGCGGGATGGGTCCGGGAAGTCTTCGTCAACTACCTGCACCAGCACGTGCACGCGGGCCAGCCCCTCTTTTCGGTGTACAGTCCGGAGCTGGTCGCCAGCCAAGAGGAGTTCCTGCTGGCGCAGCAAACTCTGGAAAAGCTCGGAGGGAGCCCCTTCGAACACGTCTCGACGGGAACGGAATCGATTCTGCGGGCCGCCCGCAGACGACTCGAGCGCTTCGACCTGACCGCCGACCAGATTCAGACTCTTTCGAGCACTGGTGAAGTTCAGACGGCGGTCGTCGTCCACTCGCCCGCCTCGGGCCATGTCATCGAACGCGGAGTCTTCCCGAATCGCTACGTCACGCCGGAGACCAGGGTATACACCATTGCGGACCACGCCCGGATGTGGGCTGCGGTCCAGATCTACGAGCAGGATATCGGCCAGGTCCGCCTGGGACAACCTGCAGTCATGCGCCTGATCGCCTACCCTGGCGAGAGCTTCCAAGGCAGAGTCAGGTTTATCGAACCTCATCTGGACGGAGAGACCCGCACTCTCAGGGTGCGTCTGGAATTCCCAAACCCGAACTTCCGGCTGAAGCCCGAAATGTATGGGGACGTGGAACTGAAGATTTCGCTTGGACGCTTTCTGGCCGTTCCGGACGGCGCCGTCCTTCGCACCGGACGTCGCGATCTGGTCTTCGTTGATCGCGGGGAGGGGCGAATGGAAATGCGAGCCGTCGAAATAGGCGAGAAAGCGGAAGGATACTACCGCGTTCTGAGCGGCCTCCAGGCCGGGGAACGGGTCGTGACTCAGGCCAACTTTCTCATCGATTCCGAGAGCAAGATTCGCGGCATCGGCGCTGACTGGGACACTCCGCTCCCGACGCACGAGCACTGAGGAAGAATCATGATCGAGCGAATCATCGAGTTCAGTGCAAGAAACCGCTTTTTCGTATTCCTGATCCTGACGTTCGCCATCGTCTGGGGCATCTGGACGCTGATCGGCGTCCCGCTGGACGCGATTCCAGACCTTTCCGACATTCAGGTGATCGTCTACACCGAGTGGCCCGGCCGCAGCCCGGACCTGGTGGAGGATCAGATCACCTTTCCGATTGTCAGCACCATGCTTGCAGCCCCTCGGGTCGAGGTGGTTCGAGGAATATCCGATTTCGGCTTCTCCTATGTCTACATTATCTTTGAGGAAGGAACCGACCTGTATTGGGCCCGCAGCCGAGTCCTGGAGTATCTCCAGCAGATCTCCGGAGATCTTCCCGATGCCGCAACCCCCAGGCTGGCGCCCGACGCCACCGCCGTAGGTTGGGTCTTCCAATACGCTCTGGTGGATGAGACCGGCCAGTACAATCTAGCGCAGCTTCGGTCTTTTCAGGACTGGTACCTGCGCTACTGGCTGGAGTCGGTGCCAGGCGTGGCGGAGGTGGCCAGCGTCGGGGGCTTCGTCAAACAGTACCAGGTCGAACTCGATCCCAACGCTCTCCGCGCTTACAACATCTCATTGAGCCAGGTCATTCATGCCATTCAGCGCAGCAACAAGGAAGTGGGCGGCCGGGTGTTGGAGGTGGCCGGCACCGAGTACATGGTGCGGGGTCGCGGCTACATTCAGTCGCTGGAAGACATCGAAGTCATTCCGGTGAAAACGGACGGCATGGGCACCCCGGTTCACATCCGGGATCTCGGGCGCGTGCAGTTCGGACCGGATATCCGCCGCGGCGTCGCCGAGCTGGACGGTCGGGGCGAAGTGGTGGGCGGCATCGTGATCATGCGCTACGGCGGAAACGCGCTCCGCGTCACCAACGACGTCAAGCAGCGGCTGGCCGAAGTGGAGGGCTCCCTCCCGCCCGGGGTCAAAGTCGTGATCACTTACGACCGTTCGGTGCTGATCCTGCGGGCCATCGACACGCTGGTCGACATCCTGACCAAGGAGATGCTAATCGTCAGCGTCATCATCATCGTCTTTCTGCTTCATATGCGAACGGCATTGATCGTGATCCTGACGCTGCCCATCGCAGTGCTGCTCTCCTTCATCCCCATGTATTACATGAACCTGACGGCCAACATCATGTCCCTGGGAGGGATCGCCATCGCCATCGGAGCAATGGTCGACGCCGCCATCGTGCTCGTGGAACAGGCGCATAAGAACCTGGACCGCTGGCAGCAGGAGGGCCGACCCGGAGACCGTTTTGACGTGATCGTTACTTCCTTCAAGGAGGTCGGCACCACGATTTTCTTCACCCTGATGGTCATCACGGTCTCCTTTCTTCCCGTCTTCACCCTGGTGGGCCAGGAGGGGCGCCTTTTCCAGCCGCTGGCTTTCACCAAGACATTTTCCATGCTGTTTGCCGCCTTTCTGGCGATCACACTCGTTCCCGCCCTTGGATACGCGTTGATTCGGGGACGAATTCGCTCCGAAGATCGCCACCCCATCAGCCGCTTCCTGCAGGCTCTTTACCAGCCGCTGCTCGTCCTGGCTCTGCGTTATCCCAAACTGTGCATTCTCGTGGCTGTAATTCTGACCGCCAGCACCGTTCCCGTTTACCGGCAACTCGGCTCCGAGTTCATGCCGCCATTGAACGAGGGTTCGATTCTATACATGCCCACGGCGGTACCGGGAATGCCCGTGGGAGAAGCCGCTCGAATCCTTCAGACTCAGGACCGGATCCTGAAAGAATTTCCCGAGGTGGAACGTGTGTTTGGAAAGATCGGCCGGGCTGATACCGCCACCGACCCCGCTCCGTTGAGCATGGTGGAAACGGTCGTTCTTCTCAAGCCTCCTGAAGAGTGGGGACTGGTCCCGCAATCGCGATGGTATACGGAATGGGCCCCCGGCTTCCTGCATCCTCCGCTGAACTGGATCTGGCCGGAGGAGCGTGCAAAGACCTGGGACGAGCTGGTCAGCGAAATGGACCAAAAGCTGCGCTTTCCCGGCATGCCCAACGTATGGTGGATGCCGGTTCAGACCCGCACCGAAATGCTGAGCACCGGGATTCGAAGCAATCTGGGAATAAAGGTGTTCGGCCCCGAGCTGGAGACGATCGGAGACATCGCGACCCGGATCGAACAGGTGCTTCAGGACCTTCCAGGCACGCGCAGCGCCTTCGCCGACAGGGTGGTGGGGGGCTACTACGTCGACTTTCAAGTCCGACGCCGGGAGGCCGCACGCTACGGATTGACGGTGGGAGACGTCACTGACGTCATCGAAACGGCCATCGGCGGCAAGACGATCGACACCACCATCGAAGGCCGCGAACGATACTCCATCAACGTCCGCTACCCGAGAGAACTCCGAGATGATATCGAATCCCTCGAGAGAGTCCTCGTCCCCACCCCCGCCGGCCCGCACATACCGATCAACATGTTGGCCGACATCACGTTCGCCCAGGGTCCGCCGATGATCCGCAATGAGGACGGCCAGTTGGTCGGCTTCGTCTTCGTGGACGTAACCGACGGCGACTACGGCGGCTACGTGCAGCGGGCCCGAAACGCGGTCGAGTCCCAGGTCGAGCTGCCCCCCGGCTATCGTCTGGACTGGGCGGGCCAGTACCGGTACATGGAGAGAATGAGCGAGCGGCTCAAGTACATCATCCCCATGACCCTATTCATTGTCTTTCTCCTCCTGTATCTCAATTTCGGGACCTGGCAGGAATGCGCGATCGTTTTCATGGGGGTCCCTTTCTCCGTGATCGGCGCCATCTGGCTGCTCTATTTCCTGGACTACAACATGAGCGTGGCGGTCTGGGTGGGTTTGATCGCTCTGGCCGGCTTGTCCGCCGAAGCGGGCGCGGTCATGCTCATCTATTTGCGTCTGGCCCTGGAAAGACGGAAAAAGGAGGGCCGGCTCAGGACCATGGGCGATCTGCGGGAAGCCATCCACGAAGGCGCGGTGCAGCGGCTGCGTCCGAAATTCATGACCGTGGCCACCGACATCCTTGCCCTGTCGCCCATCATGTGGGCCGCCAGCACGGCCATCGGAGCGGACGTGATGAAGCGGATGGCCGCCCCGCTGGTCGGAGGCGTGGTCAGCTCCTTTTTCCTGGTGCTCGTCGTGTACCCGGCCATTTACATTCTCTGGAAGAAGCGGGGGCTGGAAGGATCGGGCGAAGTCCAGTCGGGGCCGTCCGGTTCCGTGCGCGCCCGGGTCTGGGTCCTGCTTGCGGCGCTGCTCGCGGCTTTGCTGGCCTTCGGCCTGTGGAACTGGACGCGAGACGCGGAGCGCCTCGAGCCGATGGCTCCGGCGGTCCACGGGCAGGTCGCTGACCTTCACATTCAGGTGTCGGCGCCCGGCGGTCGATTTGCAGCCGGCAACAATCGCTTTCGCATCTCCTTCCAAACGGAGGCAGGGGAACCCGTTCAACCGGAGAATGCGCGCGTGGAGTTTCACATGCCGGCCATGGGCGCCATGCCCGCCATGCAGGCCGTGGCCGACATCGTTCCGCTGCCTTCCGGGGAGATCCAGGGGAGCGTACGCCTCTCCATGCGCGGACAGTGGCAAATGAGGATCAGCTTTGAGACGCCCCAAGGCAGGCAGGAGGCGCGACTCGACGTCCGCGCCCAGTAACGTCTCTTAGAAGGAGTCGCAAATGAGGTTTATGGGAAAAATTAGACGAGGATTTTGGACTGGACCGTGGCTGATCGCCTTCGTCCTTGCAGGACACTGGGTCATCGCCGCTCCGCCTCCTGCCGGGCCGCCGGACGAGCTTGACCCTCCACCCCGGGAAGGCGCCCAACATTCAGACCCTGCGCTTGACCCGAAAGACAGCTCCCACCCGGCCTTCATGCTCCTGGACGAACTGGTCCGGGACGCGCTTCATTCGAATCCGTCGATCCGGGCGGCGCGAAGCCGCTGGGCCGCCTCCACCAAGCGCTCGACTCAAGTCTCATCCCTCCCTAATCCGGAAGTCGGCTTCAGCTCGATGACCTCCGGAAATGCATTGCCGTACTCCACCCTCGGGATGGGGCCGGTCGACTGGGCTTCGTTCATGTTTACTCAGAAGATTCCGTGGCCGGGCAAACTGGCCCTGGAAGGAGAAATGGCGGATACGGAGTCGGCCCGCCAAGCCCGCGACTATCAGGCCGTCACGCTGGAAATCATCCGAGAGGTCAAGGAGGCCTTTTTTCAGATTCACACCTTGGACAGGTCACGCGAAATCCTCCTTAAATATCGCGACCTGCTCGACAGATTCGCACGGATTTCCGAAAGCCGCTACGGAGTCGGGGAAGGCCTGATGCAGGACCCGCTGAGAGCGCAGGTTGAAATCTCTCTGATCCTGGAGCGTCTGGAGCTGCTGGATGTAGAAAGAGAGTCCCTGGAGGCCCGGTTGAACGCTCTGCTGAATCGACCAATGGACGCCCCAGTCGGAAGCCTTCCGGCCATTGATGACAGCACGATCGAGCTTCCTTTCTCTCTCGACAAGCTGTATCTGCTGGCTCGCGAGCGGAACCCTGCCATCGCTGCCGGCCGGCTCGATATTCAGCAGGCCTCGCTTCGCCTGGACCGATCCAGAAAGGATTTCCTTCCCGACTTTACCGTTTCCGCCGGCTACTTCCTCCGAGGGGGTGAATTCAGGAATATGTACGAGTACCGGGTCGGCATCGAACTGCCGCTGTACTGGCGCAGAAAGGAACGGATGGCGGTCGAGGAAAGCGTCGAGAATTTACAGGGGTCCCGCCATGAATACGAGCGAAAACTTCAGGATGTCGCCTACCGCATCAAGGATTCCTACATCGCCGCCCGAACTTCAAAGCGCCTGCTGGAGCTGTACCGCGGAGGCGTCATTCCGCAGGCCACCGCCGCCCTCGACTCGTCAATTTCCGCTTATCATGTCGGAAGCCTCGACTTTCTGACCCTTTCTACCAACGCTTTGACCATTCTCAATTACGAACTCCAGGTCCAGAAGGAACTCGGAGATTACTACCGCAGTCTCGTGAGACTGGAGCAGCAATTGGGGATGAACCTGGTTGGAACCGTTTCTCCCTCGCCTTCGGGAGTCCGCCAACCGTGACAAGGAATCCAATGCTTATGAACACCATCGCACCCATCACAACCGCTTTGCTTCTCTTCAGCATCTTCGCCGCCACTCCCCCAGAGGCGGAGCCGGAGTTTTCCTTCGAAGCGCGTCATCAACGCCTCTTCAGAGACGACGAAGGGCGGTTGGAGATCACCCAGTCGGGGATCGCCTACCGCTCGCACAAGGCGGAGGATCGCAGCAGAGTCTGGAGCTTCGAAGAAATTCAGGAGTTGAAATTGGAATCCTCCCGACGGATTCGAATTCTAACTTACGAAGACGTGGCCTGGCAGCTGAACCGGGACCGCTCCTTCACGTTTGAACTTGTGGACGGAGAAGTTTCCGCGGAGTTGGTCGCCTTTGTGGAAGAGCGCCTGCCCACTCCGCTGGTCACTGCCGTCTTCGACCGGCCGGAGAAGTTCTCGGCACGAATTCCGGCAAAGCACGGACATGCGCTTGGGGGCGGCTGCGACGGGGAAATCCTGTTTGCCGGAGATTTCCTGATCTTTGAGTCCTCGCGCCCGGACCACAGCCGCCGATGGCGCCTGGATCAATTGGAGGACGTCGGATCCGCTTCCGAATTCGACCTGCGCGTCTCCACGCGGGAAGGGTCGTTCCACTTCCAGTTGAAGCGTCCCCTGGATCGCCGCGCATTCGAAGCGCTTTGGCGGCGAATTCACGAGCCGCGGAACTGGCTGGACGATCTCGAAGATC
>CAZAEY010000162.1:0-7926 GCA_964484155.1 uncultured Acidobacteriota bacterium | reverse complement strand
CCTTCGGGGCATCCGGCTGCGACTGCCCCTGTCGAAGGAAAAAACCCTTCCCCCCGGGGAGGCGGCAAAGCGAGGCGCACGACACGCGGATCGCAAAACGAAGATCGCCACACGTCTCCAGTTGGTCGCGGCGCGGCGCGATTGTCGGAAGACGAAACAAGGGCAGGCGGAGCGCATTTTCAGCATGGATCTCGCTGACCGCGTCGTTCCGAACGTTTTGAGGATGGGCGCCTGAAAACCCTGCTACACTGAGTCCGTGGCATTTGAGGAAAGCCAGGAACAGCAGATCCTCCGCGAAACCATTCGTGATTTTGCGAAAGCCGAAATCGCGCCCCACGCCCGAGAATGGGATGAACGCCAGCAGTTTCCCCTGGAAATCGTGCGACGGCTCGGAAAAATGGGAATGTTGGGCGCATTGGTCGATCCCAAGTACGGCGGGGCTGGCCTCGGGTATCCTGAATATGCAATCCTGATTGAAGAACTGGCCCGTGCCGATGGCGCGATCGCCCTCTCAGTGGCCGCGCACAACTCGCTGTGTACCCATCACATCTATCGATTCGGCACCGAGGCCCAGAAAAGCCAATTCCTGCCCCGTCTGGCTTCCGGCGAGGCGCTCGGCGCGTGGGCGCTGACCGAACCGGGCTCCGGAAGCGATGCGGCTGCGGCCCGAACCCGTGCTGTCCTGAACGGGGACGAATGGATTCTGAACGGTACCAAAAACTTTATCACTCACGGAACCTACGCCGACATTTTCGTCATTATGGCCGTGACCGAGCCCGAAGGGGGAACTCGCGGAATGTCAGCGTTTGTCGTCGAGAAGGGCTCACCGGGTCTGATTAGCGGAAAGAAGGAGGATAAGCTTGGTTGCCGCGCCAGCGATACCGCTACCGTGCTGATGGAAGACTGCCGGATTCCAAAGGATCGCCTCCTGGGGGAGCGGGGCCATGGATTTATCGACTCGCTGAAAATCCTGGACGGAGGGCGCATCTCGATCGCCGCGATGGCGCTTGGATTGGCGGAATCCGCTCTGGAGTGCAGTATTCGATACGCTCGGGAACGGGAGCAGTTCGGTCAGCCCATCGCTGGTTTCCAGGCGGTGCAGTTCAAGCTGGCCGACATGGCGACTCGAATCGAAGCCGCACGCCTCCTGACACAGCAGGCGGCCCGCCTGAAGAACCAGGAGAAATCCACGCCGAAGCATTCGTCCATGGCCAAACTTTTCGCCAGCGAAACGGCCGTTTGGGCTGCCGAACAGGCCATTCAGATTCATGGCGGATACGGGTATATCAAGGAATACCCGCCGGAAAAGATATGGAGGGACGCCAAGATCTGCACCATTGGCGAGGGGACGAGCGAGATCCAACGAATTGTCATCGCAAAGGAAATCCTGGCGTGAACCTGAAACCGGGAAATTCCGCAGCTTGAATCGTGCTCGCCAGGCTGTCACGAGCCAGGACGAGGGCGCTTCAGGGGCGAGAGGGCGCGCATCCTCCCTGACCATCCGGGCCAAGACTCCCGGCCCCCCGGTTTACGAGGCACGGCGCTCGATGATGACGCGTTCATATTCTGGTATCGTTCAAAGCCATGTCGACCGAGGGTTTGATTCGGCGAATCCGCTCCCGGGACCTGCGGGCGATTGCGAAGACGCTCAGCCGGGTGGAAAATGACAGCGGCCCAGAGACGCAGCGGCTCCTGCAAAAACTTTACAGCCACGCCGGAAACGCCACGATCGTCGGCGTTACTGGGAGCCCGGGGGCCGGCAAGAGCACGCTGGTCGACCAGCTCGCACTTCACTACAGAAAGGCGGACAAACTGGTGGGCGTCATCGCCGTCGACCCCTCCTCCCCGTTTTCCGGAGGAGCGTTGCTGGGAGACCGGATCCGCATGAAATCGCTTGCAACCGACCCCGGCGTCTTTATTCGCAGCATGGCCACTCGAGGCAGGATGGGAGGCCTGTCTGCAGCCGTCCACGACGCTGTAGTCGTCCTGGACGCTGCCGGCTACGACATTCTTTTGATCGAGACGGTGGGAGCCGGACAGGATGAAATTGACATCGTCAAAACTGCGCAGGTCACCGTCGTGGTCTTGGTCCCCGGGATGGGGGACGATGTCCAGACCATCAAGGCCGGCATGATGGAAATCGGAGACGTGCTGGTGATCAATAAGGCCGACCGGGACAGCGCCTCCAGGACGCAGAAGGAACTGGAAGCGATGCTGTCCATCGGGCGTCGCGAAGACGGCTGGGTTCCGCCCATCGTCAGGACGATTGCAGTCCGGGGGGAAGGGATCGACCAACTGGCTGCAGCAGTTGATTCCGTACGGAACTTTCTCCAGAGCGGCTCGAAAGCTTCCCAGGAGCGTCGGCTCAAGCTATTGAAGGAGAATATTCTCGAACTCCTGCGCGACCGAATAATGGAGCGCATTCGCTCCGCAACGCCCGAAGCCGAGCTGACGGCAGCTTTGACCGCTCTTTCGCAACGCCGGACCGATCCTTATGCCGTGGTGGAGAACCTGCTAAAATCGGCAGGCTTGGATGAGGAGTGAGCCATGATTAAGAAGATCGCTCATGTGGCCATCGCGACCCGCTCGATCGCTGTCATGTCTGAATTCTACAAGACGCTTGGACTCGAGATCGATGCGATTGAAACGGTGCGGGATCAGAAGGTGAAGGTGGCGATGATGCGAGTGGGCGACTCCATGCTGGAGCTGGTCGAGGCTCTGGAGGACGATTCTCCCATCTCGAAATTCATTGATAAGCGCGGAGAGGGGATCCACCACATCTCGCTCGAAGTCGACGACATTCGGGAGCGCCTCAAAGCCCTGAAGGCGAAGAACATCCGTCTGATCGATGAAGAGCCACGCGAGGGCGCGGACGATTGCTGGATCGCCTTTATTCACCCCGACTCCACAGGCGGAGTTCTCATCGAGTTGACCCAGAAAAAGGAAGGCAGCGGCTCCGAATGAAGTGGGGAGGCTTTCAACTCCACATCCTGTCAGCCGGAGTCTTACGTCTGGACGGCGGCGCCATGTTCGGCGTCGTGCCCAAACCGCTGTGGGAACGTGTCGCCACTCCGGACGCCCGAAACCGGATTCCGCTGGGGCTCAACTGTCTGCTGATTCGCACCGGCGACGTGAACGTACTGGTCGACACTGGATGCGGGCGAAAATACTCCCCGAAGGAATTCGAGATCTATTCGATCGATCCGTCAGCCGATCTACTCCGAGAATTGGGCAAGGTCGGACTCGATTCCCAGGATATCGATATTGTGGTTAATACCCACCTCCATTTCGACCATTGCGGCGGCAACACATTCGTCGCCGGAGAGGAAGTCGTGCCGACTTTTCCGCGAGCCGAGTACGTGGTCAGAAAAGAGGAATACCAGGACGCATCCGCTCCCAACGAACGTACCCGGGCCACCTATTTCGCCCACAACTGGAGCCCTATTGAAGCCGCAGGAAAGCTCCGGGTCATCGACCGGGATATGGAAATCGCACCGGGCGTCACCTGCATTTCAACGCCCGGCCATACGCTTGGCCACCAGTCCGTGTTGGTTGAGTCCGAGGGGCGGAAACTGCTGTTTCTGGCCGATCTTTGCCCCACCGTGGCCCACGTGCCGCTTCCCTACGTGATGGGATACGACCTGTTTCCGCTGACCACCCTCAAGACTCGAAAGGAAATCTATCCGAGGGCCATAGAAGAAGACTGGGAACTGATATTCGAACACGATCCGGTTCATCCCTACGGCAAGCTCCTGGAAAAGGATGGGCGCTATGCGGCCGAACGACTGCAGTGGGGTGAATGAACAGGTGGAATAGCCTGTAGAGGAGCCAGACTGAATGATGAGCATTGCTGAAATTGGAATCATTGGCGGAAGCGGGCTGTACGATATGCCGGGCCTGAAGGATCGCCGTGAAGTCGCCGTCGAAACGCCCTTTGGGGATCCGAGCGCCGCCTACGTCACCGGAGTGCTGGAAGATCGAAAAGTCGCATTTCTAGCGCGTCACGGTCAGGGCCACCGACTCCTTCCCACCGAACTTAATTTTCGCGCCAACATCTTCGGATTCAAGAAGCTCGGTGTGAGACAGATCCTTTCGGCCAGCGCCGTAGGCTCCCTCCGGGAGCATCTGAAGCCCACCGATTTCGTGCTTCCAGACCAGTTCTTCGATAGAACCAGACAGCGCGCCTCCACCTTTTTCGGAAACGGCCTCGTTGCGCATATCAGCTTCTCCGATCCGGTCTGCTCGCGTCTGGCCGACGCCGTGGAGCAGGCCGCCTCCGGACTCGAAATTACAATGCGAAGAGGCGGGACTTACATCTGCATGGAGGGACCGGCGTTTTCGACGCGTGCGGAATCCCATGTCTACCGAAGCTGGGGAATGGATGTCATCGGAATGACCAATCTCCAGGAAGCGAAGCTGGCCCGGGAAGCCGAGATCTGTTACCTGACCATCGCCATGGTCACCGATTACGACTGCTGGCATGAAGCCCACGACGCCGTGACCGTGGAAATGTTGATCGGATACTTGAACCAAAACAGCGAAAACGCCAAGCGATTGATCCGAGAAGCCGTCCGCCTCCTTCCAAGCGAATTCACCTGCGGCTGCCAGGAAGCGCTGAAGTCGGCCATCATTACCGACCGCAAGGCGATCCCTCCGGAAACAGCCTCTCGGCTGGAGTTGATCGTAGGCAAATACCTGACCTCGTAGCTTGGAGCAAATCGAATCATGTCCATTCTGGTCGTCGGATCGGTTGCATACGACTCCGTTCAAACGCCCTTCGGCGAAGCTGACAGGGTTCTGGGCGGATCCGCCACCTATTTCAGCATCTCAGCCGGCTTTTTCACCGACGTGCGGCTCGTCGCCTGCGTGGGGGCCGATTTTCGCGAAGAAGACAGGGAGTTTCTTCGCTCCCGCATGGTCGATCTGGAAGGGCTCGAAACGTCAGACGGGGAAACCTTCTTCTGGAAAGGGCGCTACGGTTACGATCTAAACGACGCTGAAACGCTCGAAACTCGACTAAACGTTTTCGCCGATTTCCACCCGAGAATCCCGGACCGTTACCGGAATACCGAATTCGTTTTCCTGGGAAATATCGATCCCGTCCTGCAGCGCGAAGTGCTGACACAGGTCGATCGGCCCGTCCTGGTCGCCTGCGACACTATGAACTACTGGATCGAAGGTCATTTTCAGGCCCTCCAGCAGACATTGAAACAAGTCCAAGTACTCCTGATCAACGACTCGGAGACCCGTCAACTCGCCCGCGAGCCGAACCTCGTGCGGGCAGCCCGAAAAATCCTTTCCTGGGGACCCCATACGCTCGTCGTCAAACGGGGCGAGTACGGGGTTCTCCAGTTTCGCAGGCGAGCCAGCGGTGAAATCACCGTCTTTGCGGCGCCTGCATACCCGCTGGAAAGCGTGTTCGATCCCACCGGCGCCGGAGACACCTTTGCAGGAGGCTTTCTCGGCTATCTGGCGGGCACAGGGCGAGTGGACGACGAGGCCCTCCGCCAGGCCATCGTCTTCGGATCGGTCATGGCCAGCTTCACCGTCGAAAAATTCTCGCTGGACCGACTTCGCGATCTGACCTTTACCGAAATCAAACTCCGATATCGAGAGTTCAAGGAATTGACCCACTTTGAAGACATCCCTGAAGTAGGGGAAGAAATCGCCTCCAGCAAGACGGCCTCAGACGCCTGATCGGGCGTTCTGCATGCCGTTTTTGTTTGTGGAGGTTTTTGTAAAAGTCAAGTCTTTTCGGTGGAAATTTTACGCGCGGGCGGGGGTGTCCAAGAGGGCGTGTGAAACGGAGCGCCGGATGGCGGAGCGACGGGCGCCGACGGCGCCCGTTGATGCGATGGAGCGGTCTAGAGGAGCGGGGAACGCAGCACGCCGGCGCGTGTCATCGTTGGGCCAGGAAGCTCTGCGCTCGAGTCAATTCCGCACGCCTGCTAGCGTCCTCCGCGGCAATCTCTGCAAGCTTGGCATAAAACTTGCGAGCCAACTCCTTCTTTCCCGCCTTTTCGGCGGCGTGTCCAGCGCCGTAAAGGCTATTGAAACGACCGGGCGAAATCGCCAGGGCAGCTTGGTAGGCGGCAAGCGCCTCATCGTATCGGCCCAGTTTGGAAAGCATGTCCGCATAAAGCTCACGGGCCGGAAGTACCGCCCCGGGCGTCACTGGATGCTTGTCCACCGAGTCTTCCAGATCGGCGGCCTGACGCATGAGACCCAATGCTTCATCGCGATTCCCTTCTTCAATGTGAATCCAGGCGGCGATCGTTTTACGCTGTACGTCCACATGAACCGCCCAGTAATCTTCGCCGGCATCGAGAGTGCGCTGATAAATTGCGTCAAGCTCCTCGATCGCCTGGCGGGCGGCGTTTGGTTCGCCGCTTCTGGCAGCTCCCAGCCCTCGCGCGAAATAAGTGATGGCTTCGTACCAGGGATACCGGTCCCACGGAAATGCGTCATGCGTCCGCAGAGGCAGCGCGGAAGCTTCGGCCCATTGCCTACGTTCCAGAGGATATCGCGCCTGCGACGCCGCGATTCCGTAGGCAGCCGAAAAAGCGGTCTGGTAGTTATCCACTGAATTCAATTCCTTCAGGGCCTTCAGGGCTTTCTCGTCCTCCCCCCTCTGAAGGTGAGCGTAGATCAGGTAGTCCAGCGCATGAGCGTGATGGTGGGAGGTGGCGCCATCGACCGGCTGGCGCAAGGCGGCTTCCGCCGAACGGATGTTCCATGCAATCACGTCCGGCCAAATGCCGAGCCGGACGAAGATGTGACTCGGCATGTGCAGAGCGTGGGGCACGTCGGGGGCCAGCTTGTCGTATCCGTGCGCCACCTCCACTGCGTGTTCCGCCAAAACCGGATTATCGTAGGAATGGATGATGTAGTGGAACAGCCCCGGATGCTCCGGAGCCTTGGCGTGCAGCTTCTCGAGCAAAGCGCCCGCCCTTCGCTGGTGCTGAAAGCTCCTGTCGTCAGGAGGGGCGACGGCGATGTGCGCCAATGCGTAAAAGGCGCCGGCTTCGATATCGTCCGGAAAGGCTTTCCAGAGTTCTTTCTGACCCGCTTCCCAAGCCGCCAGCCGCGAGCGGAAGCTCAGGCCGTCTTCCCGGTAAAATCCTTCCAGAGCACGAATATAGGCCCGTTCGCGCTCGGTCTGGGCCTCCAGTTTGGCCGCCTTCCGGACTGCGCTGCGGCCCTTCTCGAACTGGCTTTCGGTCGGAGGCGCCCACAAGGGGCGGAGTTGTGTCATTCCAATTCCCCAGTAGGCCATCGCGCAATCGGGATCCGATATCGCAGCCGCTGCAAATCGCTCATCGGCCTGTTCGTACATCATGTGATGCAGCAAGGCCAGGCCGGTTTGGAAGCTGCTTTGCGCCTCCGCGTCGCAAGAAATCGGAAAGTCGACCTTTCCATGCTCGTGATGCTGTCCGAGCAGCGAAGCCCAGACGAGTAGAAGAAAACTCAATGGATAAATTCCGCGTCTGATTAGTTTCATAGTCTTTCCGCCAGTCGTGTGAAAAGATGCAACCTGCCAATGCGGCGATTCCTTTGCAAGAGGCCCTTCCCGGGAGCCCCAACGCCGAAGGTGGCAACGAAAAGAATCCAAGTCCCGAACATCCGGTTTAGGATTCGGCAACTGGAACATCCCCGCCAGTCCGGAAAACCGGCGCACGCGAGTTTTCCATTTCGCCGAACATTGGCAAATCAAAAAACTCTTGTTTGCACTTCAGTGTAACAAGAGGTCCCGGACGGCTTCAAGGAGAGCGGTTCGACGAGACCGCCTTTGAGCGCACAAGGACTGACTGCTCCGATCGGACGTCGTAGGAGAGGCTTGGGAAATGCCGGTCAAAGCCTCCCCCTTGCCAGCTCATACGCCATTGTCAGGCAGGGGTCGTTCCCTTCCCTCAGGTCTTGAGCCGA
>CAZAEY010000161.1:0-7945 GCA_964484155.1 uncultured Acidobacteriota bacterium | reverse complement strand
AGGCGACCTGATCGGCGAATTGGACTGAGACGACCTTGGAGACGCCCGGTTCTTCCATGGTGACGCCGTAAAGGGCGTCTGCGATTTCCATGGTTCGCTTGTTATGGGTGACGACCACAAACTGGGTCTGTTCGCTGAGCTCGCGGATCAGAGCTCCAAAGCGCCTGACGTTGGAATCATCGAGGGGGGCGTCGACTTCATCGAGAATGCAGAAGCGGCTGGGTCGAAACATAAACAAAGCGACCAGGAGAGCGAAGACCGTCATCGCTTTTTCCCCTCCGGACAAGAGCATTACGTTCTGCAGCTTCTTTCCCGGAGGTTGTGCGTAAACGTCGATGCCGCATTCGAGCACGTCTTCCTCGTCCATCAATTCCATTCCGCACTCGCCGCCGCCGAATAGTTTGGCAAAGACTTTCTGGAAGTTCTCATTGATGGAGCGGAACGCCTCCTGAAACTTTTCGCGGCTCCTGCGATTCATTTCCTGTATCGCCTTCGTCGTGTCGGCGATGGACTGCTCGACGTCTTGCTTCTGGGAAGTGAGGAACTTATGCCTCTGTTCGTTTTCCTGATACTCCTGCAGGGCGGTCATATTGATAGGGCCGAATTTCTCGAGTCGGCGCTTCAGCACGTCGTGTCGACTTCGGATTTCTTCTTCATTGAGAGCGGACAGATCAACGCCCTGAACCGCCTCCTCCAGGGGCGCGCCCAACAAGTCTGCGCATTGCTGTCCGATGTGGATCCATTGGGTTTCGAGGCGGGCCGCCTCAACCTCCACCTGTGAACGCTGCTGCAAGACGGCGTTGCGTTTTTCCCGCAGGCTCTCCAGTTCTGCTTCGAGCGCCCGACTGCCGTCTCGCTCTCGATGAAACTCCTCTTCTTTCTTCAGCAATGCGCCTTGGAACAACTCCCGCTGCTTTTCCAATTCTGCGACTTCCGTTTCGAGACGTCGCACAGTTTGCTGGAGCTCGTCCAGGCGCCGCCGATTTTCCGTCTCCATCTTTTGGGCCGCCGCGCGCCGGCTCAGGAGCCCCTCTCGCTGCTCGGAGACGCGCTCGATCGTCTTGTGCACAGCAATGTTTCGCTCTTCGATAACCTTCAGGTCGGCGGAAATGGAATTCAGCTCGCGCTGGACGCTCTCGGCCTCGGATCGGAGTCGCAGCAGATTGCCCGAGCTTTGAGCCAACAGCTTTTCGGTTTCGGTCTTCTGCTTTTCCGCTGCCGACAACGATTCCTCGATCCCTTTGAGCTTGTCCTGCCGGATCTTATTTTCCGCCTCCAACCCCTCCAGCTCATCCCGATGGGTCTGGAGTGTCCGTTTGCACCTCTCCATTTCCGCCTCTTCGCGGACGCACGCATGCCCCCAGTCGATGCACTCCTTTTCGAGGGTGACGAATCGGTCGACGCCCAGGCGCCGCTGATCGGAGACGGCAGCCAGACGGCGCATACAGTCCGCTTGCTTCTTCTGCTGGCGCCGCTGGGACTTCACAATTGACTCAATCTGCTTTTCCAGTTCCATTTTCTTGCGTTTCAAGCTCAGCAGGCCGAGCTTTCTGGAATCAGCAGCTGCAGCCGAGAGGAGCCCTTTGGGCGTCATCGCTTCCCCGGCCAGCGTAATGAACGTACGCTCAGGATAGGAGTGAGCCAGGCTCATGGCTCGGTCGATGTCAGAAACCACGACGGCTTCGGCGTGATGGGGCAGTACGCGATGGAAGGCTTCCTGCACTTCCGGCTTCATCCTCAGAATTCCAGCCAACGAACCGTAAAGGCCTTCCTTCGGATCCGGTTTCAGAGGCGCTGGCCTTCCGTTGGTTTTCCCAAACCCATTTGAGGAGCGCATCGACATGAAAGTGCACTTTCCCGACTTCAGATTGCGCAGCTCGGAGAGTCCGCGCAGGGCGTCGTCGAGCGAGTCCACCAGGACGTACTCCAGCTCTTCATCCAGAAATTCCTCCACGAGCCGTTCGAATTCGGGGCTGGTGTCGATTGCATCAGCCAGGGCTCCGCCGGTCTTCAGTGATCGGCTCTTCTGGAAATGGTTCAAGACTTTCTGCACGCTTTCGCTGTAGTGGGCTCTGTTCAGCTCCACTTCCTGGAGCGACTGAAGGCGCTCCTTCAAGGCGATCGACTGGTTCTGAATTTCAATGCCTTCAGCCTTCAGCCTTTCCAACTCGGTCTCCAGGCCCCCTTTCTCGCGGCTAAGCTCGGCGTTTTCTTGCTGCAGCGCCTCGACCTGCCTCTGCCGAGAGTTTAGCTCCCTCTTCTTCTTTCTCCACTCCTCCTGCGCCTGTTTCAGGCGCTCTTTCTGCGCGGCTTTTTCCTCCTCCAATCGCTGACGGGCGTGAAAGAGATCGGCCAGCCGCTGCGCCAGGTGGTCCTTCTGGTTTTTCAGCGAGACCGCGTCGGAAGAAGATTTCAGCAACGCTCCGCGGAGGCTTTCCAGTCTGGATTCGGCTTCCCTTAGCTCCTGTCGACGTCGGTCGGCCAGTTCGCGCTGGCTTTGGACCGCGGCCTCTTGAAGGGACTTCTCCTGTTGAAGCAGCGCCAACTCCTGCTTGAATCGCGCCATTTCCTCGGCGCATTGGCTCGTCGCCTCGGAAAGGGAGCCCTGATCCTCCAGATTGCCCTGAAGGGATTTTTGCGTTGAGTCGATTTGTTGGCGATTGAATTGAATAGCGTTTTTCGCCCGGTCCAGCTGCAGGTGCGCGGCGGCTTCCTGGCGTCGCAATTCTTGCAGCTCCTGCTCCAAATCCTCGCGCGCTTTGGCGGCGATCCGGAAAGCCGCCTCCTTTTCTTCGAAATCAGCCTGCAGCTCAGCTTCGCGGCTGGAGTGCGCCTCCAGTTTCTGCGCGGCTTCTCGCAGCTGAGCCTGAAGCCTCTCGGAGTCCAGAGCGAATCGCTGGCGGAGCAGCGCGCGGTACTCGCCCTTCAGTTTTCGGTAACGGCGCGCCTTTGCGGCCTGGCGCTTCAGCGAGCGCAATTGGCGGCCCGCCTCCGCGATGATGTCACTGATGCGCAGCAAGTTCTGCTGAGCCATCTCCAGCCGCAGTTCCGCGCTGCGCCTCTTGCTCTTGTACCCGATGATTTCGGCTGCTTCTTCGATGACGGCCCGGCGATCCAGGGGCTTGGCCACGAGAAAGGATTCAATCTGGCCCTGGGCGATCATGGCATAGCTGGCAAAGCCCAGTCCCGTATCCTGGAGCAGCTTCTGGATGTCCATGAGCCGACAGCGCCGCTGGTTGACGGCGTACTGGCTTTCTCCCGAGCGGTAATACTTTCGACTGATGACCAGACTGTCTCCCTGAAGTTCTTCGCCCTCAAAGCGGATCGGCTCGTCCCCCTGCCGTCGCATCGTCAGGCGGGCTTCCACCACTCCGGACGGGCGACGCTTTCCGGTTCCGTTAAACAATACGTCGTCCATGTTCTGGCCGCGGATGTTTCGGGCGGAATGCGCTCCCAACACCCATCCCAAGGCGTCCGACAGGTTTGACTTTCCGCACCCGTTGGGGCCCACAATGGCTGTGATTCGGTCTGTGAAGTCGATCCTCGTCTTTTCGGCAAAAGACTTGAATCCGAGGATTTCCAGAGAGTCCAGTTTCAACATTGGCATCGAACCGGGGCGCAGCAGCGAACAGGCCTCGGCAGCGCCCGGACTTCAGATTTTACAGCAATCGCTGACGATCCTGAGATCCCGCATATGAGTCCGCGTGGCCGCCCGCACACTTCAAATAAAGCCCTACCTGTTCTAGGCAGATCATCCCATTGCGGGCTGACATCCGGATGGACGGCCGGGGGGAAATCCGAAACGTTTCTGGTCTCCGCTCGTCTAATGAGAGTGGGGCGGCTCGATTCGAGAAACCGGAACCCGGGCGGTTCGAAGTTGCCGCGCGATCGCAGGCGTCGAGGCCGGCGCAGGATGAAGTTTAGAAATCTCTGCATATTCCGGCCTCCGAATTGATAAGATAGAGAAAGCGTTTTCGAAAAATTGAGTGGATATGGTGGTTTGGATGCGTAAGGTTGCCCTGATATGAAATTCCCATTATTTGGTCTTCTGACCTTGTTGCTTGTCGCCTCAACCGCAAGCATGGCCCAGTCTGTTGAGTTTTTCCCGGTCGAAGAGGTGCGCGCTGGGATGCAAGGAACGGGGAAAACCGTTTTCCAGGGAACTCAAGCCGAGAGCTTCGACGTTGAAATTCTCGGGGTCCTGGAAAACGTCACTCCAAAGGGAGATCTGATTCTGGCGAGGCTCTCTGGGGCCAACCTGGAGCACTTGGGCGTTTTCTCCGGAATGAGCGGAAGCCCTGTTTACATCGACGGCAAACTGGTGGGAGCTATAGCCTACGCGTTCAACTTTGCGAAGGAGCCGATTGCCGGAATCACCCCGATCCACCAGATGGTGAGGATCTTCCAGGAGCAAGCTCCGACTTCGATTCGACTTTCGCCGAGAATGAACCCCTCGGATCTGTACGAAATGCGTTCGCTGGAAGATCTGGTGGGTAAGCCTGCTGAGCGGTTCCCGCTGCTGGGCGCTCTGCAGGCGATGGGGGCGCTTCGGCCCATCGCCACGCCCTTAAACCTGCCCGGCTTCCACCAGGCCACTGTCCACGCCTACAGCTCCTTTCTGGATTCGCTGGGATTTGTGCCGATGGCCGGTTCGGCCAATGCGCGGATCGATGAAGCGATCGATGCGACGCTGGAACCGGGTTCAACCGTGACGGTGGGAATTGTGCGCGGGGACATGAACGCCAGCGCGAGCGGAACCGTAACCCATGTGGACGGCAATCGCATTTACGCTTTCGGCCATCCCTTCCTGAGCATCGGATACACGGACATGCCGATGCACAAGGGCTCGGTGCTGGGGGTGGTGCCGAGCCTTTCCAGCAGCCAGAAGCTTTCCGGAAGCGGCCCGTTTATCGGGAGCATCCGTCAGGACCGTGCAACGGGAATCATGGGAATTCGGGATGAGAAGCCCAAGATGATTCCAGTGAAGCTGCAACTCAAGACCAGCCGGAACGAGTCGAAGCAATATGATTTCGAAATCGTCAACGACGACTTTCTGGCGCCGTTTCTGTTGACCTTCGCCATTCACAACAGCATCATTGCCTCCGAGCGAGCCATCGGTGGGCAAACGCTGCAGGTGCGTTGCCGGATTTCGCTCCAAGGCCACCCGGACGTAAATTTTCAGAACAACGTGGCGGATCTGGCCAGTTCGCCGGCTCTTGCTGCCGTAACTGCCGCCGCTCCAGTCAACTTCATCCTCAACAGCGGCTTTGAAAACATCGTCGTTGAAGGCGTGGATCTGGAGATCGTCGCGACTGAACGGATCAACGAAGCCTCCCTGGACAAAATCTGGCTCAACAAGCTGAAGGCCCGACCAGGCGAGGAGTTGGAATTGACGGTCTTCCTCCGACGAGCTAACGGAGAAGTGGCGTCCGATACCTACCCTCTCAAGATTCCAGATGCCGTCCAGCCCGGACCGCTCAAGATCTCGGTCGGCGACGGCCTCACGCTGACGCGGGCCGACAGCAGGCTGAATGAAGGCGCTGAATTCATCCCACGAGATCTGCGGCAATTGGTCAGGGCCATCAACAATTTAAAGAAAAACGATCGCTTGTACATCCGGCTTTTCCGCGAAGAAAAGGGCGCCGTTATCGGGGGCGAAGGGATGCCCCATCTCCCGCCGTCGCTTCTGGCTCTCTACGGTTCCAATCGAACCTCCGGCGACGTCCGCCCGATCAACCGATCCGTTTACATCGAACACGAACTTCCAGCGACCGACGGTGTGCTGGCCGGACATCAGGTGATTGAGATCGAGATCGAAGGGTAACCGAGGCTCCATCCCGTCGGAAAAATCAGGCAACAATCAAGGATGAACGAAATTATAAGAAGAGCGTTCGGCGCGCTGTTTGCCGGCTTTCTGGCCGCATCCCTCCTGTGGGCGACTCAACCCAGGGTCTGGACGGTTTCGACGTTTGACCAGTTTCTGAGCGGGCGCGGCGAAGGCATCGCAATGAACAGCTCAGGGCGGCTCATCGTCGCTCCGGCCTTGGAAACGATTCTGGATACCCGCGAAGCATTCGTCTATTCCGCCGTGCTGGACAGGAGTGGGAACCTCTATGCGGGAACGGGCAGCAACGGCAAGATCTTCCGGTTTCCGGCGACGGGCGGACCGGCCTCGGAGTGGGCGGCGCTGGACGAACCGGGCGTTTTCGCCCTGGCGGTCGACTCCATGAATCGAGTGTACGCCGCAACTTCGCCGGATGGGAAAGTCTACCGGATTTCTCCGCAGGGAGAAGCTGAGGTTTTCTTCCGGCCTGACGACAAGTTCATCTGGTCGCTGGAGATCGGCGATCAAGACAACGTTTATGTCGGCACAGGTCCGCGCGGAGTCATTTACCGAGTCGCCCAGAACGGACAAAGCAGCGTTTTCTACGATAGCAGCGAGACCCATATCGTCCGCCTGGCTTGGGATATCAATCGGAACCTGCTGGCAGGCTCCGCACCTGGCGGACGACTGTACCGCATCTCTTCGACGGGCAGCGCTTTTGTGCTGCACGACTCGTCACTTCAGGAAATGAAGGCCATCACGATTGACCGCTACGGGAATGTTTTCGCAGCCGCGCTGTCGGCTGGAGAGAGCGGCGAACGGCCGTCGGCCGCCAGAACGCCCGCGGCGACGGCATCCGCCGCCGCGTCGACCGAGGAATCCGTCGTGCAGTCGGTTCCGCGGGCTAAAGGGGCTCGGCTCGAAGTTTATCGGATCGACAAGGACAACCTGGTGGAAACACTGTACTCATCCAATGATGAAGTGGTCTTCGATCTGTTGGTCCGAAACGACGGAAACCTGTTGATGGCGACAGGGGACAAAGGAAGAATTCTGTCGATCAGCCCTCAGCGCTTCCTGACCCTTCTGGTTGAAACGGGAGAGGACCACGTTACGCGACTGCTCGAACGGGAGGGCTCTCTGCTGGCGGTTACGAGCAACCTTGGCAAAATTTTGCGCGTACAGTCCCGTCCAAGCGCTCAGGCGTTTTTTGAATCCGATGTTCTGGATGCAGGGATGACGGCCGAATGGGGGAAGGTTCGCTGGAGAGTCTTAAACCCCGCAGGCGATCCCGTCCGGATCTTCACCCGCTCGGGAAACACCGAGAAACCGGGCGAAACCTGGAGCGAATGGCACGGCCCGCTCTCCGATTCCTCCGGCAGCCGGGCGGAAAGCCCTCCTGCGCGTTATTTGCAGTGGAAAGCCGAATTCCCGTCGCAGGGCAGCGGCGCCCTGATCAGTCAGTCGAACGAAATCGACTCCGTGTCCATCTCCTATATGCAGCGTAACGTGGCTCCGGAAATCTCCAGGCTCACGGTCCATGCTCCGGGCGTCGCCTTTCTCAAGCCGCCTCCCGTAAATCCGGCTGGCGGGGTCGCGCCGGGGGGGCCAGACGGTTCCCACTCGCTGACCCTCCCAAGACAGATCCGCGAAATCGAATCGCCTCGAGTGACGCCTCCGGCTAGACCCATTTACATCCCGGGCGCGCGCAGCTTTTCCTGGAGCGCAACCGATCCAAATGATGACGATCTGCTCTTTACCCTGCATTATCGACGGGCGGGCGAAGCCCGATGGACCCTGTTGGAAGACGACCTGACCGAGAACAATTACACGATGGATGGCGCCAGCTTTCCCGACGGCGAATACCAGGTTCGGCTGACCGCCTCGGATCATCGCAGCAACCCCCCCGGGAAAAGTCTGCGTGCGGAAATGGTCAGCCCACCGTTCGCCGTCTCCAATTCGGTGCCGACCATCCGATTCGGCGCGCCCCAGATTCAGGGTCAGAACGCCTCACTCCCCTTTGAGGTCAACGCTTCCGGAAGCCTCGTCTACCAGGCCGAATACTCGGTTGATAGCGGCCCCTGGATCGTTTTGTTCCCCGATGACGGCATCGCGGACAGCTCG
>CAZAEY010000160.1:0-8141 GCA_964484155.1 uncultured Acidobacteriota bacterium | reverse complement strand
AGCACGCAGCACGAAGAACGCTTGCCATAAAACGCGAAATGAAATAGCTTTTCTGTTGTGACTATTGGGCCGTCTGGCGTCGTTGAGATTCCTTTGTTTCCGCTGCCGAACCTGGTCTTGTTTCCGTCCACCGTCGCTCCTCTGCACATCTTCGAGCCGAGATATCGACTGATGGTCAGAGAAGCTCTGGAGGGAGACGGGCGAATCGGGATCGTCCTGCTGAAGCCCGGCTGGGAGAAAGAATACGAAGAAACGCCTGCAGTGTACCCGGTTGGCGGCCTCGGGGTTATAACCGACCATGAGGAGTTGGAGGATGGCAAGTTCAACGTCATGTTAACGGGGCTGCAGCGATTCCAAATCGAGTCGGAAGTGCGGCAGACGCCTTATCGGATCGCGCGCGTATCGCTGCTGGAGGACGGCCTTCCGGACGACGCGGAGTCGGAAACAATCCAGCGGAAGCTCCTGGGGCATTTCCAGGAGCTTGCAGGAGAAGAGCAGGAACGGATTCCCATGAATCGGATTTCGGAATTACGGATTCCCGAGCTGGTCAACGTCATCAGCATGAGTCTGGAAATCCCGCCGCAGGAAAAGCAACTGCTGCTGCAGGCCGACGACGTCGCTCAACGGGCCGACCTCGTTTTGGAAATCATGGAGCAATTAGTATCCCGCAAGCGTTTCCTGCAGGAATTCGATTACCTTCGCCCGGAAGATCCTCAGACCAATTGAGTTTGACGTGGAGTCTCGAACAGCGGAACGGTCGCTCCGGGTCAGTCTGTCCAAGGGGTTGCGCGCTTTGCTGCCTCTTTGGCATTTCCCCTTGGCGCTCTGGCTGGTTCAGGCCGCCGTCGCGCTGGTCTGGCAGATCGTTCGGAATCAGAGCCTCGCCGTCTCGCCGGCGGACTTTCGAGCGGCCCGATTGCGCCTATTCGACTGCATGCTGCAGCTGGATCCGAGCTTGGTCGGTCCCGGAAGAGTACTGGCCGGCGCCATCCCCGAGCCTCTTTCGCTCGTCTTTCGGGATGTCGGCCCGGCGGCAGCGATTCTGGTCCTGATCCTGGCGGGCTTTTTCGGAGCGCTTCTAACGGCGCATCGGACCCGGCTGAGCCTTGCCGGCGGGCGGCGACACTTCTTTCGCATGGCGCGCCTCTCCGCGTTGGTCGCTGGTTTCTGGGCCCTCCTGCAGCTCTGCCTTCTTTTCGGGTTCGCTCCGCTCTCGGGAGGATTTGAGCCGAATTCAGGCGGTCAAGGCCTATGGCCTATGGTTCAGACGGCGGTCCTGCTGATGGCTCTCGCCGCAATCAAGTGCGTGGCGGACCTGGCCCGGATCCGCATCGTTCAGGAAGATCGGAAAAGCGCGTTTCTGGCCGTCACATCGTCGATCGGCGCCCTGCTCCATGACCGCGCCAGCTATTTGCCGCTCTTTTTCGTTCTGTTGGCCCTGGATGCGGGATGCATTCTGCTGATCCATCACGCAGCCGGCGCATTCTGGAACCCGTCTTTGATGGAATTGATTTGGATCCTGAAATGGAGCGTCTTCGCGCTTCACTACCTGGCGATTCGCGAACTTTTCCAACTGCTGAAAGCCAAACGCTGGAGCGAGGAGCTTTCCCATCCTTCGGCTAAGCTTCGCTCGCAGAAGAATTGGTGAGCGGGAGGGGACGGAACCCGGAACCCGGCTCTACATCCTCCACCCGAGCAGGTTCCAGTAATTCAGCGACCAGGCGAAGAGCAGCCCCAGAAGTGCGATCAGCGTGTAGCAGACCCGAAGCCATCGGCTCCCGAATCCGAACTGCCACATCAAGGCAACTCCGACGATCGCGATTGAAAGAAACACGAGACCCAGCACGGGGAGCGAGAGCGCCAATTTCAGTCCGGTCAGGGGGCTTCTCAAGAGCGACCACATATCGGAAGCGAGCACTGCCATCCAGACGATGAAGCCGACGTTGCAAACTGCCGCCCCCAGCAGGGCGCGGCGAGTCAGGACTACGGCACGGGGGGCGGCAGCCGATGGTCGAAGTCGTCCCCGGATCCAACCTGCGGCGCCGCCGGCCAGCATTCCGGCGGATGCGACCAGACCGGCGACAAGACTCAAGAAGTGAAGCCGCGGCTCTCCGTGCCAGGGGACTCGTTCCAGCGCCATCATCGGAGCGACCGACAAGAACGCATGGGTGGCGGGAGCGTCCTGTCCGCCGCGAAAGGCCACTTGGATGGACCCCAGTTCTTCGCGAAACAAGCGGGGTTCCACCTGCTTCATGCGGAATGTTCCGATCGGGCTGTCGGCGACCAATGCGCCGCCGTCCGCTCGCAGGCGAACGCTGAGAAGCAATCCCAGGACCTTCTGGTAGGTGGTATAGGACATTCGATTGAAGCGATAGACGCCGGTCAGGCGCTTTAGTTCTTCCGGCGAGGCTGCCGAAAACTCGGGCGGCGGCTCGGGAAAGTAACGATCGAGTATCGTCGCGAGCAAAGAATTGAAGGTGAGGGCGCCGGCGCTGTCCGTGTTGTAGGAAACGAAAATTCCCAATTTCCTCTCTGGGAACAACAAAAGCAGCGTATGAAACCACTGGGTACCTCCGGCGTGACCGATAATGCGTTCACCGTGGCTGTTCATCTCGTAAAAGCCGAGCGCGAATCCCGGAAGCCGGAGATCGTGATGAAAATGGCGCTTCTGCATTTTGAGAGACGTCTCCCGCCCCAGGATGCGGGACTCGCCCAGAAATCCATGGTTCAAATGAGCTGACATGAATCGGGCCATGTCAGAAGCGGACGCGCTAATCGAGCCGGCTGGTGCGTCTCCGGGCATGAATTCCCAGGGCTGCGCTTCGAATAGCCCGCCTTTTCGACTGTAGCCGTGGGACATATCGCCGGCCAGCGACTCGGGCAGGGGCTGCAGCGCCGTGGTCTGACGCATTTGCAGCGGTTCGAGAATAAAACGTTCGACGTACTCCTCCCAGGAGATTCCCGAAACTCTCTCGACGATATGTCCTGCCAGGGCGGTTCCGTAGTTTGAATAAGCGGCGAAGACGCCTGGCGGGCGAACGCGAGCCGGGATCCTGGCCGCAAGCCAGTCGCCCAGTGGCTCAGCCATCTCCAGACTTTCGGTGAAGATGTCGCGCAAGTCCTCCTCGAATCCGGGAGTGTGCGTCATTAGATGAGTCAACGTAATGGCTTCCGAATAGGTCTCAGGAATCTGAAATCCAACGTATTGGTTGATGTCCGCTTCCAAATCCAACCGCCCCTGCTCCACGAGCTGCATCACGGCCGTCCAAGTGAATAGTTTGGTGACCGAACCGATTCGGAACAGCGTGCGCTCGGGGTCGATCGGGCGCCGCGACTCCACGTCCGCATACCCGTAGCCCTTGGACAGCAGAATTTCACCGTCCCGGACGAGGGACACGACGGCGCCTGCGATTTCCTTTTCTCGAAGCTGAGTGGACATCATGCCGTCGAAAAAGGCCTCCACTTCAACCGGGTCGCTGGGGCCGATTTGTCCTGTCTCCTCTTCCGGAACGCTCCGCGACGCGGGCAGCGTTGAGAAGGCGATCGAAAAGATCGCAAATAAAATGAATCTTCTTCGCAGGTTCCGGAGAAGGCAAGCGGGAATTCGCGACCTCATATGTGCAGTCCCTTCAGCTGGCAACTATAGCACCTGCGGTCGAACTTCTCAGGGCGGGCCAACCGAGCCGGTGTCCGCACGGCGTCTGCGTTGAATCCACGCCCACTCCGACGCTTCGCCACCGAAAGGTGTGAATGCACCAGGCGCCAAAAAATCGCCTCGCAAATGGAACCCCGCTTCACGTAGAATCGTTCTCACTCGTGAAAGGCTTTCATCCGGCGGTTCGGAGATGGTTTGAGTCGAAGTTTCGGGAGCCGACGCCTCCACAGGCGCAGGGCTGGCCTCTGATTCAGGAAGGGCGGCACGCGCTGATCGCGTCTCCGACTGGATCCGGAAAAACGCTGGCGGCCTTTCTGTGCGCCATCGACCATCTGGTGCGACGGGGAGCGGAAGGGGCATTGCCGGACGCCACGCTCGTCCTTTACATTTCCCCTCTGAAGGCTCTGGCCAACGACGTTCGCGCCAATCTGCTGGAACCGCTCGGAGAGATTTCCGCAGCTGCGGGGGAGGCGGGTCTGACACTGCCCGAAATTCGCCCCTTGGTTCGCAGCGGGGATACTCCGCCGCGCGACCGCCGCAGCATGATGCGGCGACCGCCGCACATTCTAGTGACCACGCCGGAATCCCTTTTCATACTCCTGACGAGCCGGAGCGGCCGGCGGATGCTGGCGGACGTGCGCCACGCGATCGTGGACGAAATCCACGCTCTGGCCCGCGACAAGCGAGGCGCGCATTTGCAGCTTTCATTGGAGCGGCTGGAGTCGTTGATTCGCGAGAAGGATCCGCAAGCGACGATGCAGCGGATCGGGTTGTCGGCCACGCAGAAGCCGATTGACGAGATTGCGGAATTCCTTTGCGGAGAAGGGAGATCCGCATCCATCGTCGACGTGGGTCACAGCAGGCCGATGGAATTGACGATTGAAGTGCCGCAGGACGAACTGTCCGCGGTCGCGACTCAAGCGGTCTGGGACGACATTTGCGGCCGACTGGTCGGGCTGATCCGCAGTCATGCTGCAACGCTGATTTTCGTCAACACGCGGCGCCTGGCCGAGCGACTGACTCATCAGTTGGAGCAAAAACTGGAGCCTGATCAGGTGGCGACGCACCATGGAAGCCTGGCCCGGGAGCTCCGGTTGCAGGTGGAAGAGCGGCTCAAGGGCGGCCGGTTGAGGGCCGTGGTGGCGACCGCGTCGCTGGAGTTGGGAATCGACATCGGCACCGTCGAACTGGTTTGTCAGATCGGCTCGACTCGCTCCATCGCTTTGGCGCGACAGCGTATCGGCCGATCCGGTCACTGGGTGGGGGCGACGCCCAAGGGAACCTTCTTTCCGACTACGAGGGACGATCTGGTCGAGTGTGCGGCTCTGGTTCGAAGTTTGCGGGACGGAGATCTGGACCGAATTCGCATTCCCCAGGCGCCCCTGGATGTGCTGGCGCAGCAGATTACGGCAGCGGCCGCGTCGCGGGAGTGGAAGGAGGACGAATTGTTTCGGGTTTTTCGCCGGGCGTCCAGTTACCGGCGGCTTGCCCGTGAGGATTTCGACGCCGTGCTGACCGTTCTCGCCGAGGGCATCTCCACGCGCGCCGGCCGCCGTCGAGCCTACCTCCATCGAGACAGGATCAACGGACGGATACGGGGCCGCCGAGGGGCCCGACTGGCTGCGATCACATCGGGCGGCGCCATTCCGGATATCGCCGACTACCTGGTCAAGTCCGACCCTGAGGACCTGGCGGTTGGAACCGTCGATGAAGACTTCGCCGTGGAAAGCTCTGCCGGAGATATTTTCCTATTGGGGAACGCATCCTGGAGAATTCGAAGAATCGAGTCCGGAGTGGTCCGGGTGGAGGATGCTCGCGGGGCGCCGCCAACGATTCCCTTTTGGCGGGGAGAAGCGCCTGCCCGAACCGATGAGCTGTCTGCGGCCGTGGACGGGATGCGCCGGGAAATCGACCGGCGAACGCCGCAAGAAGCGATCGACTGGCTGCGCCATCGCTGCGGTTTGGATCGACGAGGCGCAGAGCAGGCGGTCCAGTACGTTCACGCCGGAAGCGCGGCGTTGGGTGGGCTGCCCGGACAAGACCGGGTCGTCGCCGAACGCTTTTTCGACGAAGGAGGCGGCATGCAACTGGTCCTGCACGCCCCTTTCGGAGCCCGCATGAATCGAGCCTGGGGTCTGGCTCTGCGGAAGCGGTTTTGCCGCTCCTTCAACTTCGAGCTTCAGGCGGCCGCTACCGAAAACGGAGTGCTGATCTCGCTGGCCGAACAGCATAGCTTTCCATTGGATGCAGTGTTTTCATTTCTCTCGCCAAAGTCGGTGCGGGAGGTTCTGGTTCAGGCTCTGGTCACAGCGCCGCTTTTCCGTACGCGCTGGCGCTGGAATGCGACCCGCTCGCTGGCCGTTCTTCGCTTTGCGGGAGGCCGGAAGGTCCCCTCACCTTTGCAGCGGATGCGGGCAGACGACCTGCTGGCCTCGGTTTTTCCCGAAGCGGCAGCCTGTCAGGAGAACATTGAAGGGGACATTGAAATTCCCGATCACCCCCTGGTTGAGGAAACACTTCGCGACTGTCTGACCGAGGCGATGGACCTGGAGGGGCTTCAGCACCTTCTGGAGCGGATCGAGCGAGGGGAAATCCGGTGCATCGCGGTAGATACGCGGGAGCCGTCTCCTTTTTCTCACGAGATTCTCAACGCCAATCCGTACGCGTTCTTGGACGATGCTCCGCTGGAGGAGCGCCGCGCGCGGGCCGTAGCCGTTCGAAGAGGGATTTCCGAAGATGAAGCCGAGCAGTTCGGACGGCTGGACGCCGCAGCGATCGAGGAGGTCGTGCAGGAAGCTTCCGACAGCTTCCGGAATCCCGACGAAGTTCACGACGCCCTGCTCACAGCGATTCTGATTCCCGAAGGGGAACTGAAAGACAGTTCGGACATGCTGGAAGATCTGGCATCGGCCGGCCGCGCTTTTTCGCTAATTGTCGCCAATACGAGTTCGGACTCGGCTCGGCTCCCGATGCACCGAAAGTTCTGGCTGGCCGCCGAACGGCTTCGCATCGTCGAGTCGCTTTTTCCGGACGGGGAACTCGAGCCTCCCGTCAGTCAGGAGCTCCGCCGCCGATTGGCGGCTCTTCCAGCCGGCGATCGGAATCCGAACCGGGAGGATGCGATTCGCGAACTGGTGCGCGGAAGACTGGATTCAAAAGGGCCGATCGCGCAGAACTCCCTTGTTGAGCTGTTTGGGCTGGAAGAATCCGCCATCGAGAAATCACTGCTGGCGCTGGAAGGAGAGGGCTCGATTCTGCGGGGCCGGTTCACGCCTGGACAGCAGGAGCTGGAATGGTGCGAACGGACGCTGTTGGCCCGGATCCACAGAAGGACCCTGGGTAAGCTGCGGAGAGAGATCGAACCGGTTTCCACCGCAGATCTGATGCGGTTCCTGTTTCACTGGCAGCACCTGGCCGAAGGCGCTCAACTCCACGGTGTCGCTGGGGTCACCCAGGTGCTAGGACAATTGCAGGGTTTTGAAGCTCCGGCCGCTTCCTGGGAGCCTTATCTCTTGAGCAGCCGCGTGTCCGGTTACGAAAGCGCGATGCTGGACCGGCTGTGCCTGTCCGGCCAGTTCGTGTGGGGCCGCTTCAGCCGTCCGGCCGCCTTTCATGAAGCGGACGCGTCGGGTCCTGAAAGAGTGCGGCCAACCCGCCTTGCGCCCATCGCCTTCTTCCAAAGAGAGGAGATGCCCTCGGTTTCGGGGACGGGCGCGCAGGGTTTCGCTCTCTTGCCGCTTTCTCACCCCGCCCGGGAAGTCCTGGAGCAATTGGAACGCTGGGGCGCCTGCTTTGTCTCAGACCTGACCAGGACTACCGGAAGACTTCCAGCCGAAGTCGAAGAAGGGCTGTGGGAACTGGTCGCTGCCGGACTTGTCGCGGCTGACGGCTTCGATAACCTGCGCAGCCTGATCGACCCGAAGCGACGCCTGCTGACGCGGCATCGAGCCTTGCAGAGAAAACGAAGGGGCGCGCCTTCCCCGATGACGCGATGGGCCCTGCTCCGGCTTCCGGGCGGCAGCGGGCGCGATGCTGATGGTGGCGCAGAAGAGATTGCGCCGGCCGCCATCGATCGTGCCGCCCGACAGCTTTTGCGCCGATGGGGCGTCGTATTTCGAGATCTGATCGCCCGGGAGATGCTGGCCCCCCCCTGGCGGGAACTCCTGAGGGCCTATCGCCGAATGGAGGCCCGTGGGGAGATTCGCGGAGGCCGCTTCGTCGCCGGCTTCGCCGGAGAGCAATTCGCGCTGCCGGAAGCCGTTGACGCTATGCGCGCGATCCGCAGGAAACCAAGAGAAGGAAAAATCATCTCCATCTCCGCCGCCGATCCTCTCAATCTGATTGGAATCATCCTGCCCGGAGAACGAGTCCGCCCCCACCCCGAAACTCTCATTCGCTTCGAAGAAGGGATTCTGGTCCGTGCTTAGTGCATAGTGCTGCGTGCTGCGTGCTGCGTGCTGCGTGCTGCGTGCTGCGTGCTGCGTGC
>CAZAEY010000159.1:0-8231 GCA_964484155.1 uncultured Acidobacteriota bacterium | reverse complement strand
AACCAGCGGGCGTCGGACTGCAACAGGCGAATGCACCCGTAGCTGACGGGCCGGCCGGGCATTTCGTACTGGTGCAGGGCGATTCCCATTGAGGTGTGGATGTTGAAATACCAGCGCATGATCCAGTTGCGGTTGATGTTGCTGACGCGGCGAGGCGCCCTCCAGTTGGCGAAGTACAGATTTGCGGGCGTTTCCTGTTTCTCGTAGCCCGTATTGACCGGCCCCCAGCGGACGAGTCGGCCATGTTCGTAGCCGGCGAAGGCCTGAACCGGGAGGGAAACCAGAAGGATTTTCGGAACTTCCTTCAGTTCCTGAATAATGCTGGGAAAGGGGCTATGGTCGTCGGCCCGCTCGAAATCGGTTGGGATGACGACGGTTTCGGCCCGATTCAGGTGCCAGGCGTCCATGCGGTTGATCTTTTCCAGCAGTTGCAGGCGATCGGAAGACAAACCTCTTCGCAGCTCTCGAAATTCGGCGCGTGAAACCGTTTGAAACGTCAGCGCCGATTCCGCTCGTTCGCCGCCAACGGCCGCCAAGGCGGAGAGCGGCGCAGCGATCAACAGACAAATTGCGACGACAACCGGAAAAAGTTTTAATCTGGCGATTCGATCGCGGACGCTGTTCCGAAAGTACATTCGCTGCCGTTTTATTTTAAACCGCCTGCAGTCCATCTGGATGGGGCTGCGTAGTCCCATCAATCAGCCTACACTGTACGTCTGCCGATGATTTCATGTTAGCCGCAAACTCGAAACGGCGGGGAGCCGTTCAGCCAACCGGCCCATCTCCGGAATCTTGTTGGTTGACGGCTTTGTGGATCAGGTGGAGACGGGCAGTTTTACATTTCGCGGCGCCGACTGAAACCTCAAACTCGTAGACGCCGGGCAGAGGGAACACGACATTTTCCAAAGGCATGATCATTCGTGTCTGGGGCGGCGCCCCGCCGTCGTGCACGACTTCGGTGCTGGCCTGGATCCGAAACACCGGCTGCTGATCGGGTCCGACCAGGTGGATGTCGAATTCCACTTCGCCGGATTCTCCCTGGTCCCACTCCACGTTGATGACCAAGGTCATAGCGTCCTGGCTGGCGGGAAAGCCGGGCGCCAGCAGCTGATGGAACACGCCGTTCAGATCGAGTCTTCCGTTTTTTTGTTCCCGCGCCTCTTCGCAGATGACTCCGTACAATACGTGCATGCCCGTTCAGTTTACACGAGCCTATGATCGAGCTCTTCCGGCAACGTCCGCGACCCCCGCGAAAGCCGTCTGGGGACAGGTCTTCCCCGAGGCGGAAGCGGCTTGAACTCACGGTGGCACTCAAACATAATCCTTCAAGTGAGCCATCGGATTGCGGCGGATTCATTTCTAGATCGGCATTTGGGTCCCTCCAATGAGGAAATAGCTCAAATGCTGAAGGAGCTGGGCTTCAGCTCCTTGGAAGAGCTGGTCGACCGGACGGTGCCCGAGGCGATTCGTGTCCGTGGTCCGCTGGAGCTTGAAGCGCCCATCTCGGAATCCGAGGTGCTGGAGGAGCTGCGGGAATTCGCTTCCTCCAATGAGGCGTACCGGTCCTATATCGGGACCGGCTATTCGGACTGCATCACTCCGCCCGTCATTCAACGAAACATCCTGGAGAATCCAGGCTGGTATACGCAGTACACTCCGTATCAGGCTGAGATCTCGCAGGGCAGACTGGAAGCGCTGCTGAACTTCCAGACCATGGTCACCGACCTGACCGCCATGGAGGTCTCCAACGCCTCTCTGCTGGATGAAGCCACCGCCGCCGCGGAAGCCATGGGTCTGGCCTTTGCTGCGAAGGGAAGCCCTGAAAGAAACCGCCTTCTTGTAGCGGAAACCTGCCATCCTCAGACGATTGATGTAATTCGGACTCGGGCCGAACCGCTGGGAATTCAGGTGGAAACGGGCGACCCGTTGCAATTCTCCCTGACAGAAGAAGTGTTCGCAGCGCTGGTCCAGTTTCCCGACACCACCGGGCAGATCGAGGACTGGGCAGATCTGGCGGAACGGACGCATCAAGCCGGAGGATTGCTCATCGCGGCTGCGGACCTGCTCGCCTTGACGCTGCTCAGCCCGCCCGGGGAGTGGGGAGCGGACGTGGCTGTGGGCAGCACTCAGCGCTTTGGAGTGTCCCTGGGATACGGAGGCCCGCACGCAGGCTACTTTGCCACCCGTAAGGAATTCAAAAGGCTGATTCCGGGCAGGCTGGTGGGGGTTTCCAGGGATCGTCAAGGAAGTCCGGCTCTGCGCCTGGCGTTGCAGACGCGAGAGCAGCACATCCGGAGAGACAAGGCTACGAGCAACATCTGTACAGCCCAGGTTTTACCGGCCGTGCTGGCTTCCATGTACGCTGTCTATCATGGTCCGTTGGGGCTCAAGAGAATTGCCGTCCGGATTCACCTGCTGACAAAGCTTCTGGCCGCGCAACTTCGACAGGAGGAGATACGCGTTGTCACCTCTCGCTTCTTTGACACGATTCGACTGCAGGTTTCGGATTTGCAAGCGGTTTTGGACCGGGCCCGCAAGGCTCGGATCAATCTGCGGCTATACGACGACGGGGACTTGGGTGTTTCGCTGGACGAGACGACCGGGATGCGCGACGTCAAGCGGTTGATCGAAGTCTTGACCGGCAGCTCGACCGATTCCCTCCTCGAGAAAGCCGCTGATCTACAGGTGGAATTCGGCGAAACGTTTTCGCGCGAGTCGAAGTATCTGGACCACCCGGTTTTTCACAGCTACCATTCCGAAACGGAAATGCTTCGATACATCCACCGCCTGCAGAAGGGCGACCTCTCATTGACGACCTCGATGATTCCCCTGGGTTCCTGCACGATGAAGTTGAACGCGGCTGTCGAGATGTTGCCGATTACATGGCAAGGGTTCAGCCGGATTCATCCCTTTGCGCCTCTCTCTCAAACCGAGGGCTTTCAAGGGCTGATCCGGCAATTGGAGAAAATGCTGGCCGAGATAACGGGACTTGGGGCCGTGTCCCTCCAGCCAAACGCCGGATCTCAAGGGGAATACGCCGGACTTCTTGCGATTCGAGGCTTCCATCGATCGCGGGGAGAGGGAGAACGGGACGTCTGCCTGATCCCGACTTCCGCGCATGGAACCAACCCGGCCAGCGCGGTGATGGCCGGCCTGAAGGTCGTGAAAGTCGAATGCGATGACGACGGCAATATCGATCTGGACCACCTTCGATCGCAGGCAGAACGATTTCGGGATCGGCTGGCCGGGCTCATGATCACGTACCCTTCGACTCATGGGGTATTCGAAGAGGGGATTGTAGAGATCTGCAACATCGTCCATTCGGCGGGAGGGCAGGTCTATATGGACGGCGCCAACATGAACGCGCAGGTCGGGATCTGTCGGCCTGGCGACTTCGGAGTGGACGTCTGCCACCTGAACCTGCACAAGACCTTTTGCATTCCGCACGGAGGAGGAGGCCCCGGCGTGGGACCGATCGCGGTGGCTCCCCACCTGGCGCCTTTCTTGCCCGGACACTTCTTCACCGACGTCGGAGGAAAGCAGTCGATCGGCGCGATTTCCGCGGCGCCCTGGGGCTCCGCGGGCATACTTCCCATCTCATGGGCCTACATTCGACTGATGGGGACCGCAGGGTTGGTCAAAGCCTCCCAGGTCGCAATCCTGAACGCAAACTACCTTGCCCATCGATTGGACGGCTCGTACCCGGTCCTGTTTCGGGGGAAAAATGGAACGGTGGCGCATGAATGCATCCTCGACTGTCGAAATTTCCGCAGAAAGTGCGGGATTTCCGTCATCGACATCGCGAAGCGGTTGATCGATTACGGATTTCACGCCCCCACCGTTTCCTGGCCGGTGGTGGAGACCCTGATGGTGGAACCGACCGAAAGCGAATCGAAGGCGGAACTGGACCGCTTTTGCGACGCCATGATTTCGATCCGGAAGGAAATCGAGGAGATCGAATTGGGCATCGCCGACCCCGACAACAACGTATTGCGCAACGCTCCTCACACGGCCGAAATGGCGGTCGAGGAACCTTGGAAACACCCCTACAGCCGGGAAAAGGCTGTCTTTCCGGTCGCTTCAGTCCGGAGAAGCAAGTTCTGGCCTCTGGTTGGCCGCGTCGACGAGGCCTATGGGGACCGGAATCTGGTCTGCGCCTGCCCCCCGGTTGAATCCTTCGCTCAGGAGGGTGAAGAAGTCGCACAGGAAGGAACTGTCCGGTGAGAATTCTGAAATTGGCCCCGCTGGTTTTGGCGGCGTGTTCGAGCCCTCCCGCCGGGCATCCGCCGGCTCTAGAGGCTTTGGAGGCGATTTCTCAGGGGATGGTGCAGGTGGTGGACTTGACTTATCCGCTGAATTCGGAGAATCCGTACTGGCCCGGGGAAACATACAGCGGCTTTGAATTCCGTACGCTGGCGACGCTGGAAGACGACGGAGTCTTCTCCGGCGCGATCTGCATGCCGGAACATCTTGGCACGCATTTGGACGCGCCGAATCACTTCTCGCCCGGAATGAAATCCGTCGATCAACTGGAGCTGCGGGAGCTGGTGCGGCCTATGGTTGTCGTGGACATTCGAGCCCAGGCTGCTGAATCGGCCGTTTATCAACTCCGTGTGGAAGACCTGACGGCGTGGGAATCCGCGCACGGCCCGATTCCGGATGGCGCGGTGGTTTTCGCTTGGACCGGTTGGGGGGAGTTCTGGCCGGACTTCGAACGCTATCAGAACCGGGACGATGCCGGCCGAATGCGCTTCCCCGGTTTTTCACCGGAATCAGCGGAGTTCCTGATCCGCGAGCGCTCGGTTTCCGGACTGGGAATCGACACGCTCAGCGTCGATTACGGGCTTTCGAACGATTTTCAAGTCCATCACATCATCCACGGCTCTGACGGTTACCACCTGGAGAACGTAGCGAATCTGCAACTGGTCCCGGTGCAGGGAGCCTGGCTGATCGCCGCTCCCATTAAGATCGAAGGGGGTTCGGGCGGCGCGGCGCGGCTCTGGGCGATTTTTTAAGCGAATCCCCCTGCGCACGTTCTGACCCCCGAAGAAAATTGCGGGGAGGGGACTGTTTGGGAGCCATGGATACGGAATCTCTGCTCAGGCTGCTCAAAATCCGACGGGAGGAAGCCCCCACCGCCTTCCTGATGGCGCTCTTCTTCTTTCTCGCTTTGACTGGGACCAGCGTCATTAAATCGCTGCAGAACTCCCTCTATTTGAGCAACGTCGGATTCGACTGGCGGCTGCCCATGCTGTACGTGTCGATCGCGTTGCTTTCGGGTCCGGTCGTCCTGACATACCGCCGCCTCTCACGCAGAAGGTTCCAATGGATCCTGACCGCCGCAACCTTGATCTTCCTGCTCAGCGGCGTGATTTTCTTCTCGCTGACTCTGGGGAATGGGCCTCGGATCCTCTTTCCAATCTTCTACGTATGGGGAGGCGTGTTCACAGTCCTGCTTCCGATCCAGGGATGGATGCTTTCATACGAACTCTATACCCCGGGCGAGGCAAAACGGCTGTTCGCCATTTTTGCGGCGGGCGGAATCGCAGGAGGCGCGTTCGGCGGATTCTACACGGCCTGGCTGGCGGGAAGCGACGGGAACGAACGCCTGCTGCTTCATGTGGCAGTCCTGATCGTTGCCGTCGGCGCGCTGATGTTTTTAATCCATCGGCTCAATTGCACCCATTGCTCGGACGATGAATTCCGGGCGCGCATGAAGTTCAACCCGAGGGAGCCGGAACAGAGCCCTTTTCAGTTTCGCAAGGTCTGGCGCAGTCAGTATTTGCGCCACCTTGCGGGCATGGTTCTGCTGACGGGCGTCGCGACGACTTTAATAGACTTGCTTTACAAGTGGGTTCTGGATGCCCGCTTCGAGGGCGCAGAGTTGGAAATCACTCGATTCTTCGGCCTGCTGCTCGGCTCCATATTCGTCGTTTCGGCAGTCTTTCAACTGTTTGGAACGAGCAGGCTTCTGAGGAGATTCGGCATCGCGTTTGGAATCTTTACGCTGCCGTGCAGTCTCATGATCGGGGGTGTAGCGGTTTTTGCTACGGCTTCGTTCTGGAGCGTGGTCATCCTCAAGCTGTTGGATGGCTCGCTTCGCAACTCGATGGATCGGACCAGCAACGAACTCCTGTATGTTCCTTTGATCGACTTCCCGACTGCGCCGCTCAAGAGTCTGATCGACCTCGGGATGTTTAAGCTGGGCGACGCCGGCGGAGCGGCCCTCTTTCTGACCGTCATTCTGGCGATGCAGAATTCAATCCATTGGACCGGAGCTCTGATCGCGATGACCGCGTTTCTCTGGACTTTGATAGCCTTGCGGCTCGGAGCGCAATATGTCGGCGTCCTTCGCCAGAGCCTGGAGCGACGGGTTCCATCCCAGGGGCGGAAAATAAGCTCCGTCGGCGAGGCGAGTGGCGTCGATCTTCTGGTGGAGGCAGTAGATAGTTCGGAACCGCGAAAAGTCCAGTTTGCGCTGCAGCAGTTGATCGATCGGTCGAACCGCCGCGAGTTCGCAGCCGCGGAAACGCTGCACCAGGGCGAAGAGTCGATTTCGTCGATCGTCTCAACTTTCGGGGGGCAAAGGCCCCGCTGGCTGAGATCGGTGGCCATGCTGCTGGATCACGAAGACTCGATGATTTCAGCCAGCGCCCTCCACCTGATGGTGCTGCACGAACCGGAGGAATTCGAAGAACGCCTGGAGCAGGCGTTTCAAAACGAGCAGCCGCCGCACGTTCGTTATCTGCTGTACCTGGCCAGGTTTCACGAGGATCCCGGAAGGCTCTTAAAACCGGAGCAAGTGCGGATGTGGCAGGGGCGATTTGACGCCGCCTCTGGAGAGCTGATGTCCCGGCTGCTTGGAAGAATCGGAAATCCCGAATTCGGCGAGTTGCTGATCGGTTGGGTCGGCCGCCCTGAACGAAACTGGGCCCGCTCCTCCTTGATCGCTCTGGGAAATCTGAAGAACCCGCTCAATCTGGATCTACTCTTGGCTCATCTGGAGAATCAGTGGAGTCGCGGCGCCGCACGTAAAGCCCTGATCGCCTATGGCCCGCCGATCGTGTCCTGGCTGCAGGAAATGCTCCTGGATCCCGCCGTCAGCATCGCGATTAAAAGAGAACTTCCGCCGATCCTGTACAGCATCGATTCTCCAACCACCGACGAAGTCTTGATCGCTGCCCTGTATCTTCCGGATTCGATCGTTTCATTTCGCGCACTAAAAGGGCTCAACAAACGCTTCGCGCGCAACGGCCGGCCGTTTCCAATGGCCACTTTCCTTCCATCGCTGCAACTTCGAGTCCGGGAGTATTACGAACTACTAGCCCTTCACCACTCCGTCAAACACCACGCGGGCCCCGCCTGCCGCCTGTTGAGAAAAGCCGTACAGGAAAGACTTTCATGGAGGCTGGAGATCGTCTTCCGCACGCTCGGACTGTTTCTTCCGAAAGAAGACGCCTTCATCTCGTACCGGGCCATCACCAGCGATCACCATCTCCTGCGGGAACACGCAATCGAATTGATCGACTCGCACCTGCGAGGAGAAGCGCGCCAGACCGTCCTCCCCCTTTTCCAGGAGTTCGATTCCGCTCGCGTTCTCCAAAGAGGAAGGCAGCTTTTCGAAATCCCGATCGGGTTCGAGCAACTGCTTGCCGACGCCATCCATGGAGGAGACGCCTGGCTGAAATGCTGTATCATCGCCGCATCCGCAAGCCATGGAACTGTGGACCTGAAAAGAGTCGTTCTGGTGGCCAGAAACGAAATCCACCCACTGGTCAGAGAGACCGCTCAGTGGGCCATCGATAACTGGGATTCCAAGGCGATTGAAGCATTTAGATGTTGACGACGATAGAGCGCGTTCTCCTGCTGCAAGACTTGGATCTGTTCCGATTCGCAACGACCGAACATCTTGCCCAATTGGCCGCCCTCTGCCAGGATCTTGAATTCCCGGCCGGAAAAGTCCTCGCACCCGACGATCTTCCCGAGAACCATCTTTTCCTGGCGGTGCGGGGTGCCTTGCGGTCCGTCGGAAACGGCAGTGAAGTACGCAGTCTCCTTTCCCGGAAACCACTGAACCTATGGGAGTTCTTTGCAGGCACGCAACTGCGTGCGACGTTCGAAACCGCTGAGGATAGCCTACTTCTGGTCGTGCCGAGGGAAGAGATGGAAGATCTGTTGTCTGCCGAGCCGGAACTCTGCATGGCCTTGTTGAAACACATGGCGCAGGAACG
>CAZAEY010000158.1:0-8233 GCA_964484155.1 uncultured Acidobacteriota bacterium | reverse complement strand
GAGAGCTATGGTCCGGAAGGGACTTTCACCCTTCTGACAGTGCGCGCCCGTGGGCGCACATCAACGCGGCCGGAACGGCCGCGTCGCTCTGACATCCGGCGCGTTGTCGGGTTCCTTCCTCCGAGTCACTTCCCCAGTCTTCGAACGCGGAACGAAGCACGAAGCACTAAGCACGAGTCGGCGTGGTATCCTTCCCGAAATGGAGAAGCAGAGGGCTTCCGACCTTCGGAAGCTCTACGATCGCGACTATTATTTCGGCAGAACGAGCGGGTACTCCGAGAAGGGGTACGCCGAGGATCACCCCGACTGGGAGGCCTGGCTGGAACTGATCGAGCATTTTCAACCGGGCCGGCGGCTGCTGGATCTGGGCTGCGCCTATGGTTATCTGGTGGAGGCGGCTGCCGACAGGGGATTCCAGGCGGTCGGATTGGACATCAGCGACTTCGCACTTCGCCAACTTCCTCAACTGGCCGGCAGGCTGATCCAGAGCGAAATGCAGTCGCTGCCTTTCGCTTCGGATTCCTTCGACGTGATCGCCCTTTTCGATGTGGTTGAGCACCTGAACCATCCCGGCTCGCTGCTGGTCGAGAGCCGGCGGCTGCTGAAGCCGAACGGACTCCTCCTGCTGACCACGCCTGATCCGCTGTTTTTCGACCGCCATGAGGCCACTCACGTCTTCGAGCGACCTCCTTCGTTCTGGATAGACAGGCTTCACCGGATCGGCTGCGAGGCCACGTTTCGTTTTTCCATGACTCCTTTCAATTTTCAGGCGCTGGCGGCTCCGGCGGGCTCGGAGACCGCCAGGCGGATCCGAGAATTCCAACACGACTTCACCGGCCCGCCCGAGAAGGAAATCCTGCAAACGACTGGGCCGGTCGTTGGGACGCTTCGCCAAGGGTGGTCTTCATTGAAGGACGCGTCGCGGGAAATCGAATCTTCCGCTTCAGCCTACCTGCTCAACAGGGAGCGCGCTCCCTTGGAGCTGACCATCAGATTTCGCGTTCGGCGGCTGAGCGGTCATTCGGGACTGCTGGTTCGCCTGGACAGTTTGGCGCTGGCGGAAATCCAACTGACTTCGGAGACGCCCGAGCAGGAGATCCTCCTCACAGAGGTGTTGTTGCCCTCCGGCGGGCATCATCTGCGCTTTGATCTCACCTCCGGAAACGCCCGCATTGCGGCTAAACAGATCGACATTCACTCGAAAGCGGGGCGATGTCGGGATCTGACGCTGTCGCTCCCCTTTGACCTCTTCCAACGCTACGAGCTGGCGTCACGGCTTTTTACAGCCGTTGGAGCGGAATCGGCGCTCGATGTCGGGGGCTTGTTAGGGGACCAAGACGGACACCTGGCGACAACCGCCGATTTTCTGACCGAAGCGGAACAGGCGGCCTCTACCGACTTGCGCCAGTGCGATCACCCTTCGCACGTTCCGGCGACAGCCTGGGAGCAGCCGTTTGAAATCAGTTCTTTTGACATGGTCCTTTCGCTTGACGTCCTGGAGCATCTTCCGACGGATCGCCGCGGCGATTTCCTGTCCGAGCTGGACCGCGTGGCGCGGCATTGGATCTTGCTGGGAGGCCCCTTTCGTTTTCCGGAAGTAGAGCGAGCCGAGGAGCTGCTTCGAAATCATTTGATGGAGTCCCACCGGTTTCTGGAGGAGCATCGCAGCCTGGGCCTTCCCAACCTGGAAGAGACGATTCGCTTTTTCGAGCGGGAACTCGGCTACACCGCGTTTGTTCTGCCCAATGGATTTCTTCCGCGTTGGACCTGGATGCAGGCCTGGACTCAACATCTATTCGCGCTTCGCGAGTGGCGCGCCTTCCGGGATTTCAATCGCATTTACAACAGCCAATTCTTTGAAAGGGACCAGCAGGCTCCGGCCTACCGCTGGATGATTCTCATCTGCAAGCAACCGCCATCCGATTCGCTGCGGTCCGCCATCGAAGGGCTGACGGCAACCCAGGCCCCATCTCCGGACGCGGCGCTATGGACCGAAGACGAGCGATTCTTTCAGGCCGTATCCAGCTGGCTGGAGCGTGAAAAGGGGCGCCAGCGAACACTGCACGATGTGAACTTTCTGCTGAATTCGCGTGAGGAGTTGATTGGACTGCTCCAGGTGGAAATCGATCGGATCAATCAGCTACCCGTGTGGAAGTTCGCAGCGCGGAAGCTGCGGAGTTGGCTGATCCGTGGTCGGTAGCCCGCGTCTGGCATATGCCTCCGTCACTTCGCGTCAGAGAGGAGCGCGGCGGGTGCAAGGCGCGCCACGCACCGAGCTCTGGTTCCGCGGTTCCGAGGTTCCAAGGTTCAGGTGTTCGGAAGTGCAAAGTGCCGGGGGAGGAACTGAAGGAGACGGGGCGGATGCAGCGCCGACTGCCAGAGCGACGGGACCGCAGGTCCCGTTGATCCCGTCTGATCGGGTTCAGCAACTTCGAGAGTCAAGAAAAATCCGAGGATCAACGCGCCCGAAGCGGGCGCGTCGCTCCGCCAATCCCGCCGACCCGGCCATCTGGAGGCATGGGATTCGGTGTTAGTGCCGAGGATTCGTGGGACAAGGTGTAGGATGCACAAGTTGGTTATTCGGCGCTGGAAGGCTTGCAGGCTGAAGCCATGATTGAAAGCCTCGAATCAAGAGCCTGCGATTCTGAATTCTGGATTCTGACTTCTGAATTCCGCCTTCCGGGCGGCGCCGCAGTAGGAGGCGTGTGAGAAATGCGGGCTAACTGCGCAGTGGCGGCGGTCGTCAACTACAACGGCCGACGTTATCTGCCCGAACTTTTCGATTCACTCGAGGCTCAGAGCCATCGGCCGTCAGAGCTGATCTTCGTCGACAACGGCTCCTGTGACGGCAGCGTCGATTACGTCGCGCGACGAGACCCGGGCTGCAGGCTCTTGCAGCAGAAACGCAACATCGGCTTCGCCAGAGCGGCGAATCTGGCTATGGAATCCGCGAATGCAAGATTTGTGGCGCTTTTGAACGCGGATCTCAAGCTGCATCCAGCCTGGCTGGGAGAAATGGTCGACACGGCGGAGCGAACCGGAGCTGCCGCCGTCGCCTCGAAGATTCTACTGTACGACCGTCCTCGCACCTTGAACGGAATCGGCGGCTGCATGAATTTTCTGGGCTACACCTGGGACCGTGGAATGTGGGAAGCCGACGACGGTCAGTACGATGAAGAGGCGGAAGTGCTGTTCGCCTCAGCGGGCGCGGCTCTGTTCGACAGAGATTCGTTCCTGTCGTCCGGCTCGTTTGATGGGCGCTTTTTTATGTACCATGAGGATGTCGATCTCTGCTGGCGGCTCTGGTTGTTCGGAGAGCGGGTCGTCACCTGCCCGGGAGCGATCGCTTACCACCACTTCGGAGGCGCGACCAAGGCGGCCCGCGGAATGGAGTGGAGGGAACTGCTGGGCGAACGGAACAACATCCGCGCCCTGATCAAAAACTACGAACTCCCCAATCTCCGGCGTTCACTTGCAGGGCTGGTCTCCTTGCGCCAGCGGCCCCGAAGAAAGCTCCTGCAATTGCGAAACTTCGCCTGGAACCTGCTTTTTCTCCCCGAGACGCTGGCGAAACGCAGGGAAATTCAGCGGCGGCGGAAGCGCCCGGATCAGGAGATCGGCCGCCTTATTGTAGAATCCAAGGATGTCCCGATCCGCCTCTGACGTCTCCATCATCACCGTCAATTGGAACGGCAAGGAGCATTTGGAAAACCTGCTTCCGAGCCTGCTCTCCTTGAGAGCCCGGGAAATCATCGTCGTGGACAATGGCAGCGACGATGGGTCGGTGGAATGGATTCGAAGCCAGCACCCGACGGTCAGGGTCCTTGAAAACTCGACCAATCAGGGATTCTGCCAGCCGAACAACCTGGCTGCGTCAGCCGCGCGAGGTTCGGTTCTGGCCATGATCAACAACGACGCCAAGGCGGACCCGAAGTGGCTGCAGGCGGGGTTGGAGCGATTGACGGGGGAGGTTCGATGCGTCGCCAGCCGCATCCTGAATTGGGAGGGAGACCGCATCGATTACAACGGGTCTTCCCTGCAATATCTGGGCTACGCGCTTCAAAAAGACATCGGCCGCTTGATCTCGGAAGTTTCAGATGGAGACCGCGTGCTGTTCCCCTGCGGCGGCGCCATGCTGATCGAACGCGACTATTTCCTCGACCTCGGAGGTTTCGATGAGGATTTCTTCGCAGTCTACGAGGACGTTGACCTGGGCTGGCGCATCTGGATCCAAGGCGGCGAAGTGGTTCTGGCGCCCGATTCGGTGGTCTATCACCGCGGCCATGGCACCCTCTCCCAGCATCCGGACTCGAAGATGCGGTACCTGATGCATCGCAACGCTCTGCTGACGATCCTCAAGAATTATGAGCACGAGTTCCTCCGGAAGGTCTTTCCGGCGGCTCTCATTCTGGCCGTCCGGCGCGCGATTCTGCTTTCGGGAGTTCGCCGAAATTCATTTTACCTGTGGGACGAACCGGCCCGCCTTCCCGCGCGCCATGTGGATCGGATCGACGGCCTCTGCCATCTGGTGGCCGTCGACGACGTCCTGCGCACGCTGCCGCAGACGATGCGCAAGCGGGAACGAGTGCAGCAGCGCAGGGAGCGCTCCGATTCCGAGATCTTACGACTCTTTGACGATCCGTTTCGCACGATCGTGCGCGACCCCGATTATGTAGAGGGGGAGATCGAACTCCAGCGGCTCTTCGATCTGGACTCTCTGTTTCAGGCGAAGCCGGACTTCGAGGTCCTGTCCCTTTTACCCGATCAGATGCAGGAAGAGCTGAAAGGGCTCCGACGAGAGCTTCAGTGGATTCGGACCGTCGGCGAGAGCGTCCGGCTTCATCCGATGGCGGGCGGGGGCGGCGCCGGGTTTCGGAAGCTTTTTCAGATCTGGAGGATGGACGGATTGCGCGGCGCCCTGAGATGGGTCAGAGGGAAGTCGCGTGCAGTTTAGCGTCGTCATCCCGACCTTCAACCGTGCGACGGTCCTGAAACAGACGATCGAAGCGCTCGCGCGCCAGGACTTTGACCCCGACGAATTCGAAGTGCTGGTCGTCGACGACGGTTCGCAGGACGACACCCCGGAGCTGCTGCACGGGCTGAACGACGCGCTGCCGATCCGCCTGCAGGCCTTCAGACAGGACAACCGCAAGCAGGGGGCGGCGCGAAATCTGGGCGCCCGCAATGCCGGCGGCGAACGTCTGCTGTTCCTTGGCGACGACATCGTTCCCGCTTCCGACTTTCTAAAGAGCCACCGGAAAACTCACCTCCGCTATCGAGACGTTCACCCGGCGGAAAAGCTCGTCTCGGTGGGCTACACCAGATGGCCGGATTCGTTTCAGGTCACTCGCTTCCTGCGTTTCATCGGCGAGGAGGGGTGGCAGTTCGGGTATGGTCTGATCGACGACCCCGAAGATCTCCCTTTTAACTTCCTTTATACAAGCAATGTGTCGCTTTCCAGATCGTTCTTCCTTGAGTGCGGAGGATTTGACGAGGACTTTCAAGAATACGGCTGGGAAGACATAGAACTGGGAATTCGAGTGAAGCGAGCCGGAGGGCGAATCGTGCTGGCCCGCGACGCCCTGGCATATCATCATCACGCGATGGGCCTGGCGTCGTTTATCGTGCGGCAGAAGAAAGTTGGTTACAGCGCATGGAAGTTCTACCAGAAGCATCCCGAGCTATCGGATTTCCTGAACACCCGCCGCATTCCCTATTACACCTGGCTGGATCATCTGAAATGGAAAGCCCTGACCTGGGCCTGTCGCATGACGGAATATCGAAATCGGCCCGATCTCAGTCATTTCTATCCCGATTTGATGAGCTATTACTATAACCTGGGCTTGCTGCAGGCGATGGAGGAATAGCGCAATGAGTCGTCGGACAGACCTGACCGTCGTCATCCCGAGCTGGAACAATCGCGATCTGCTGAAACGTTGCCTCGCTTCCATGCGCAATCAGTCGGTCGTTCCCGAACTCGTGGTCGTCGACGACGGATCGACCGACGGCACTTCGGAAATGCTGGCGTCGGAGTTCTCTGAGGTTCGGGTGGTTCGTCAGCCGGAAGTCACCGGATTCGCTGCAGCCGTCAATTCCGGCATCCTCGCCTGCAGGACGCCTTATGTGGCGCTGCTCAACAACGATACAGAGGCGGACCCGGGCTGGGCCGAAGCCGGCTTGCGGGCAATGGAGGACCAGCCGGACTACGCGTTTTTCGCCTGTAAGATGCTCCAGTTCGATGATCCGACGCTCCTGGACAGCGCAGGCGACTGCTACAACCGCGCGGGCATGCCTTACAAGCGCGGATTGGGAGAGCGAGCCAAGCTGTTCTCGTCAGAGGAGGAAGTTCTAGGCGCCTGCGCCGGCGCTGCCTTTTACAGGAAGGCGCTCTTTCAGGAAATCGGGCTTTTCGACGAGTCTTACGAAATGTATCTGGAAGATGTCGAGATCAGCCTGAGGGCTCAATGGATGGGCTTTCGTTGTCTGTACCTTCCGGACGCGATCGTGTATCACGTAGAGGCGGCATCGGATCCGGAGCTGCGCAGTCGGAAGCGCGTGCCCGGCGGGCATCATTATTCCAAGCGTCGAGTATTTCTGATTACTCGAAACCGGTGGAAACTGATGGTGACCTACCAGCCGCTGCGTAACGTTCCCTGGCTGGCGGCGGCTTGGACGAAGAGCGCTCTGTTTCACCTCCTGAAGGCCGGATTTTTCGTCCCGTTTTGCCGAGGAGTTCTGGCGGGAGTTCTGGATATGGATCGATCCCTCAGACGGCGGAACGAACGGAAGAAGAAACGAAAACTGGATCACAACCAGGCATGTCAACTGCTCCAAAGGTGCTAGCCATATGCGTGAACTGGAACGGACGAGCGGTTCTTCCTGAGACGCTGAACTCGCTGCTCGCATGCTCGTATCCTTCCCTCGTTCATGTGGTCGTCGACAACGCATCGACTGACGACTCGATTGAGCTGATCCCAGACGAAATCGACGTCCTGCGGCTGGACCGGAACCTGGGGTATGCCGGCGCAATCAACGCAGGCCTGCGAGAGGGGCTTCTGCGACATGGCAAAGTCGACTGGGTGCTGGCGCTCAACAACGATGTGACGATCGATGCGGACATGGTAGGGCATCTACTGGAGTGTGCGAAAGAACGGGGTCCGGGCGTTTACGGACCTCAGATTCGGCGCGCCGACCGACCCGATCGACTGGACGCTGCGTGGGGCGAAGTGGTCTGGAATCACGTCCTGGTTCGACTCCGCGGAAAGGGAGCGCCGGCGGAAGACCCTCGCTTCAATCGTACGCAGGAGGCAGAGGCGCTCCTCGGCTGCGCGCTTCTGATCTCCAGCGAAGTCATTGAGAAGATCGGCCAATTCGATGAACGCTTCTTCATGTATCACGAAGAAATCGATTACCAGCTGCGGGCGCGTCAGGCCGGCTTTCCAGTCGTCTACTGTCCCGCGGCCCAGTGCCTGCACCGGGGCGCGCATTCCACCAGAAACGATCCGCTGAAACGAGTCTATTGGGTCCGTCGAAACACACTGCAGTTCTTCCGGAAGCACCGGCCAGGACTCCTCAAGTGGCTGAAATTCTGGCTCACATTGGCCCTCAGCACGGCCTTCAATATTGTCACGCTTCGTTGGAGGCGCCTGGTCGCCATCCTGCGCGGCGTGGGAAGCGGGTTTTCCGACTGGTCGGACCGGTCGGACTGGTCAGACTCGTCAGACTCGTCAGACTCGTCAGACTGGTCAGACGGGTCAGACCGGTCGGACGGGTCGGACGGGTCGGACTCGTCGGACGGATCGGACTCGAAATGAAGCATCCGCCGCAGGTCAGCTTTGTCATTCCCAGCTACCGCAGTCACCGAACCGTTGGATTCACGCTTCGCTCGATTCAAGATCAGCAGGGGGAGATTCCGTCGGAGGTGATCGTCGTCGACTCCTCTGAACGCCCGGTGACCGAATGGCTCCGAACGAGCTTCCCGCGAGTCCGGGTTTTGAACTCCGACCAGCGTCTTTCGCCGGCCCAGGCGCGCAACCGCGGGGCCGAGCGAACATCGGGCGCCTGGCTCGCTTTCCTTGACGCGGACGCGGTGGCCCGACGCGACTGGCTGGCGGTCTTGCTGGATCGTATGGCCGCAGACCCCCGCATCAGGCTGGCTGGCGGCAGCGTGGCCAACGGCAATCCGGAGACGATTGCTTCGCGCATGTTGCACTGGATCGAGTTTTCTGAATTT
>CAZAEY010000157.1:0-8296 GCA_964484155.1 uncultured Acidobacteriota bacterium | reverse complement strand
CCCGTCGCTCCGACATCCGGCGCTTCCGCAATTTCAGCGGCTGGAACGAGCTTCAATAGCCCCCAGCACCCAGCACTCAGCACCAGGCACCTAGCGCCAAAACCGCCTACTCCGAGAGCACCCGTTCCGGCATATCCGCCAGAACAAAGGCCAGGATGGCCATGGCGCCCAAAGCGGCCCGAAGGTGTTCGGGATCGACTTTGTCGACGGTGTCGGCATGCGTGTGATGCCAGTCGAAGTAGCGTTCGCCGACGGTGCGCAACCCGAAACCCGGTACTCCGGCGCCCATCAGCGGCGCGATGTCGGCGCCCCCGCCGCCGGGAGTCATCTGCCCTGCGTCGACAAATTCCAGCAGTCGCCCGATCGATCGCAGCGCCTGCAGGGCGCGCTCGTCCTGACGGGTTGATTCGGGCAGGGTGAAGCCGAACCCGACCGGCTTTTCGGCGCCGAAATCCATTTCAACGGCGGCCGCGTGGGAACGGATTCCTGCGGAAACGGAATCGAAGTAGGCGCGGGCGCCGGCCAGCCCGTTTTCTTCATTTGTGAACAGAACGGCTCGAATCGTTCGGCGAGGACGCAGCCCTAGCTCATTCAAGAGCGCCAGCGCCTGCATCGAGGCCACAATGCCAGCGCCGTCGTCATGGGCCCCCTGCCCGACATCCCAGGAATCGATATGACCGCCAATCACCACGATTTCTTCGGGCAGCTCGCGCCCCACCAACTCTCCAATCACGTTGGCCGATTCAGCGGGAGGCAGAAGGCGACCTTCCAGCTTCAGGTAAACACGGACCTTCTCGTTGCGGTCGACCAGGCGTTGAATCAGCTCGGCGTCTTCAATCGTGACGGCGGCGGCGGGTATCTGAGGCGCCTCCCGATCGTATCGCAGAGCCCCGGTGTGCGGCGTCTGCAGGCTCACGGGGGTCACGGATCGCACCAAAGCCGCCGTCGCGCCGAAGTGGGCTGCTTTCGAAGGGCCCTGAGTCCTGTAGACGACCGTACGCCCGTAGCCTTGAAAGGGAACGTTGAACAACACGATCTTGCCTTCGACGGCTTCTCGGCCCAGTCCCTCCAACTCCTCAAAACTGGAGACCGCAACCACCTCGGCTTCCATTCCTTCGGGAGGCGTGGAGACGGTTCCGCCCAGACCGAGCAGGTGAAGAGGTCTTTCGACGGGAGCCGTAATCCGGCCTTCTTCGTTCCCTCGAACCCAGTGCGGAACCTCGACCGGTTGGAGGCGAACGTTTTCCAGGCCGTCCCGGCGCATTTCCGCGGCCGCCCATTGAACGGCTTCCTCCAGCGCCTCAGAACCGCTGAGCCGATGGCCGATGCGGTCGCACAGGTAGACGAGCTTTTCGAATACCGCTGCGTTGGACATGGCGGCTTCCGCAATGCGGGCCGCTTTATCGCGGTAGGTCTCGTACAGATCCGATTCCACATCGCTTCCACCCGCAAAGAGAACTGATTGGAAGACGAGGGCGAAAAGGGACAAGAAAAAAGTCGATTTTTGCAGCATGGGCCAGAATTGTAACCCGGATGCCCGAAGTCGGTCCATTTCGTTGGGCGGGAAGCGAAAATTACGAAGAAAAGCCAGGCCAGCGATCCATCCCCTCCTCTGAGCGGACGACATTCAAACCGGCCTCAGCAAAGCGCTTGAACGCCGCATCCGCCTCTTCGCTGAAATCGACGGTTCCGGGAATCACAACCGGAGAGGTGCAGTCTTCCAGCAGATAGATGCGTCCCAGAGCCGAAGGATCGTTCAACTCCGGATGGGCGATCAGGTCGGCGATCGTCCAGGCCACGCAGTGGCTCTTGGCCTGGCCGGCCAGGATGATTCGATCGAAGCCCGCCAGCAGGCGGACGAAGGAGTCGTCTTTTTTCGCCAACCGGCGGCCATCGGGCCATTCCTGAATTTCCGGGCCTAAAGCGGAATAGTGCTCGGTCAGCGGATGCTGCCCCTTGGTCAAAAATTCGGGAGGGCTGCTGCGGGCTATGGAATGAAAAAAGACGGCTTCGTGCACCGATGATACAAGCGCGTGATCCAGGCCGCCCAGCATGGCGTGATACGGCCAGATCGTCCAGACGAATTTCTGCCTTTCTTCCAGTTGGTGCGCGTAGTGCCGCAAATAATCGTCACCGGCGCCCGTTTCCAGCCCCAGGACTCCGGGAAGACCCGGATTTAGACGCCAACGACCCGACTCAACATCCTCTTTCGAAATTTGCGTAAAGGGGTCCGGATGATTCCCGTTTTCGTCGACCAGAAAAACGGCATGAAAGATCTGTACCGCCTGATGGGTGTCCATGGTCAGCGATATGCGGGTGATTCGCCGGAGGTTCCGATAGATGAACCGGCACAGACGGCGATTGTCTTCAATGGCGCCTTTCCCGCCGGGCCCCGCAACAAAGAGCTCGAAATCAGACAGGCAGAAAGTGTTCTGAACGTCGACCAGAAGCAGGCAGACTCGAAGTTCGTCTGCGGATGCGGAGCCGATCGAATGGCGTCCAGCCCAAGCCTCGGCTTCCTCCGCGCGCTCCTGATAAGGAACACGCCAGATCGCGTCGACTCGGGAAGGATCGAAATGTTCGGGAACCGGAAGTTCCGATGGCGTCATCTCATGCCCTTCCTCTCAAAAAAGGTATCATGCACACAAATGGATCGCATGCGGGAAGTTGCGCTTTTCCGTCCAGTCGTGGAACTTTTCAGGAATCGGGAGGACGGACAGGCGGCGACGAAACGTCTAAGCGGGACGCGGCCGTGAGGTCGAATGGACGGTTCTGGATTGCGCGATGGACGCTCGCCACGCTGGCCCTGACAGGAGCGGCGCTTGCAGCCGGAGAATGCGAACAGCCGGCAAAGGACGACGAGAAGGAAGGCCTGCACACGGAGGTGGTGGTTACCGCCTCCCGGAAGGAGCAGCCCCTTAGGGACGCGTCCTCGATGGCAACGGTCATCTCCGCTGATCAATTGGATGAATCTCCCGCTTTTCTTCTCGATCAGAAATTGAGAAGAGTGCCCGGCTTCAGCCTTTTTCGCCGTTCCAGCAGCCTGATCGCCCATCCCACCACTCAAGGCGTTTCTCTGAGGGGTATCGGGCCAAGCGGAACCAGCCGCAGCTTGGTCCTGTGGAACGGAATTCCCTTGAACGACCCCTTCGGCGGCTGGGTGTATTGGAACCGAATCCCGATTTCCGCCTTAGAGCGGGTGGAGTTTGTGCGGGGCGCTTCGAGTCAGTTGTATGGCAGCAGTGCTATGGGCGGAGTCATCCAACTACTGACTCCTGTGCAACGAAACTTTCGATTTTCGGGAAGAGCGTCCGTGGGCGGCCTCGGCATTCGTGACGTCGACGCCACCTTCGCCGACCGAGCCGGAGGAGTGAATTTCCAAGCCTCGGCACGACTTTTCTCCAGCGACGGCTACATCCCCGTGCGGTCGGACCTGAGAGGCCCGATCGACCGAAAGGCTAATGTGGGCTTTCAGTCAGTTTTAGGAGGACTTGAATATAAGAGTCTGCAGTTTGGGATGAACTATTATCTGGAGAACCGAAATAACGGCACCGAACTACAGACCAATCGATCGGAGATGTTTCAGGTCGATGTCGGACTGCAACGGGATCGCTGGGAAGCGCGCTGGTACGTGCAGGACGGGGTCCTGGAGAGCGCCTTTTCAAGAATTCTTCCCGATCGCCAACAGGAGTTCTTGACTGGTGAGCAGCGATTCGACTGGACCGCTTCCGGAGCGCTGTTGAATTGGCAATTCTCGGACCGTTCGCTGGTCGGCGCCGACTGGCGGCGGGTCGCTTGGGACGACTTCGATCAAAATCTGGCAGGCGTATACGCTCAACATCTGGTCCCCCTCAGTCCGCGAATGGAGCTGCAGCTCGGGAGCCGGTTGGACGTGTGGAAGAGCCGCGGCACGCAAGCAAGCCTGAACCCGAAGGTCGGACTCTTGTTGCGCGCGGCCGCGCCGGTGACCCTTCGCGGATCGGTCTATCGCGGATTTCGCGCTCCCACGCTCAACGAGTTGTACAGGCCCTTCCGGGTCGGAAACATCCTGACCGAAGCCAACCCCGATTTGCGCGCCGAAACGCTGTGGGGAGCGGAAGCGGGATTGGACCTGCATCCTACGGCCAACCTGCTGCTGAGGGTCAACAGTTTCTGGAGCCGATTGGATGAAGCCGTCAGCAATGTCACGGTGTCGATTCAGCCGGACTTGATTCTGCGGCAGCGCCGGAATCTGGGCGGCGCCAGAATTCGCGGATTCGAAGCGGAATTCCGCTGGAGGGTCTCTTCCTCCTGGGACTTCGAGGCCGCTTATCTTTTATCGGATTCGACCGATGCGGAATCCCAATTGCGGCTACCCCAGACCGCCCTGCACCAGGGCTCCGCCGGAATTCGTTATGTGGGACCGGTCATCGCCTCGGCCGGTTTGCGGTGGGTGGGGCGCCAGTTCGAGGATGATCTGGAAGAACTCCCTTTGGCGCGATTTGGAGTAGTGGACCTGTTGCTCAGCAGGCCCCTGCGGGACGACCTGAGCCTGGAGCTTTCTGTGGAAAACCTGCTGGATGAGGTCGTTTCGATCGGACGGACGCCTTGGGAAACCATCGGCCAGCCAAGAACCATTCGCGCCGGATTGAGGTTTGCTTTGCGTTGATACGCTAAAACTTAGGCGGGCTCAGACGCCTCCAAAGCCCCAGCGCCGCCGGATCATGCGGATCCTTGAGAGAGCGGGCATCGAAGCGGGTTGGGATTTGCAGCTCAAATTTCAGCGGTGCGGGCCAACTTCTCGAATTCTGAGGCGCATCTCGCGGGCTCTCCGACGCAGTTCCGCAGCCTCCTGGATCTGATCCTGCCCCCGCAGCGCCGCCGAAAGATTCTCCAAACAGACGGCTGTTTCTGCGTGCTCCGGTCCGAAAGTAGTTTCCACCATCGGGAGCAACTGCCGAAAAAGCAGCTCAGACTCCCGCGCACGGCTCTGCTGGTGCAGGAGCAGGGCCAGATTGTTGAGGGCCACGATTCGTGCCGCGGTCGCCTCCGGATCCTGTAGCGCCGCTTCTTGAGCCTCCGCGTACAGCTTTTCCGCTCGCGCGTAGTTTCCAGCCACGTTTTCATGCAGCTCTCCCAGATAGTTCAGTCGAACCGAGAATTCCCGAGCCGGAAGAATCTGGCTTCGCACCAAAGCCTCCGCGCGCTGCAACAGCGGATCGATCTCTCCGAAACGCTTTCTGGCGATTGCCTCCCGCAGTTCCTCCTGCAGTTGTCTCCACTTGTACGATTGAGCCCGCTCAGAAGCAGGCGCCACGACGGTCGCCAGCTTTCCAACCAGCTTCTCCCAAACCTTCATATGGCGACAATATAACACCCGGCGGCTGCGACAGTCCCTGCTCCGCCTGCGGGACTCGCCCGTGCTGTTGTCGGCGCGACGCGCGCTGTCAGCAATGGGCGGCGGCGCCTGAAATGCCGAAGTAGCCGGAAAATCTCCACTGCACCCGACGCCTTCACTGTCTATAATCCACGAATTGAGATGAAAATCGAAGATTTCGAAAAGACGGCGGATTCCGGCGACGATCCTCCGGAGGGACTGGCGGCCGCGACTGCGGCCCTGTGGCACGACCGAAAAGGAGAGTGGGAGCGGGCGCACGAGATCGTGCAGGACCTGCATGGCGCAGACGCCGCATGGGTGCACGCCTACCTTCACCGGAAAGAAGGAGATCTGGGAAACGCGCGCTACTGGTATCGACGCGCCGGGAAAGGGGAATTCACCGGCAGTCTGGAGTCGGAATGGCGCCATATCGTCTCCGCACTGTTGGACCAGGCCTAGCAGTCCGAAAGAGCCCATTCGAATGACGCGGAGATCGACCGATCAGGGGGCCTCCCGCAGCCCGGCAAAGTGCAAACCGCAAGCAAAGCGGCCCATTGCAAAACCGAAGCGCAGTTCAACAAGGAGAAAAAAGGGATTTGGTGCCGAAGGGGAGATTTGAACTCCCACGGGCGTAAAGCCCACTGCGCCCTGAACGCAGCGCGTCTGCCAGTTCCGCCACTTCGGCACGCTTTGTTTTCAACAACTTACAGGCGTCGCGATTTTCCGCCCTTCAGTTGGCGCCAGATAAGCGCCAGAATTTTCCGGCGCCCGTCCGGCAGGATGCACAGTTTACACCACGCGCGGCCCCGTTGTGAAGCGGCCGCGCGCGGTCGGGATTGACCATGAGCTGAGACATGAACTGCCATCGGAAGTCTCGCTCCGGCATGATGGCGTGCCGCTGACCGGCGCGGCGGACGGGCTTTGGCTGTTTCGAGCCGCTTCCTTGTTGGGTGGCATTCGGCCCGGCAGGGCCGCAAGGATTTAGCCCCGTCCGAGCGTCCCATGGCGCGAGGGCGGGGGTGTGCGCCGAAAACGAACCTCCTGAGCGCCCGTGAGGGCGCGGCATGCGTTCATTCACACCGGCAGAATTGATATGGAGTCCCCGTTTCACGATCCGCCAATTCTCCGGGATCGTGCTTTCAGGGCCCGTCGACTCTTTCCATCCAGCGCGCTTCGCCGCCGATGTGGAAGCGAAAGCCGGCCGGTTCGCCCGTTTCGTCCAGGTCGAAGTGAATTTCCGCTGCAGTGTGGCGCAACTGAAAGCGTTCGCGCGACCAGGGAATCAGGTCGATCCAGGCGCCGCCGTAAAATCTGACTTGCAGTTGGGCGCCTTCGAGTCGAACGGAATGCAAGGCGCCTCGTTCGGAACGATATGTCCCGGCCAGCGGCGCCAATTGCCGGAGATCCGCCACGTAGTCGGTCGTTGGATACGGCTCGGACGGCCCGAGTCTGTCAGGCGCCGGAAGCTCCCGTACCCAGATGTTTCGAAATCGGACGGGGTCCCCGTGCTCCTGCAGGATCAGCGGCAGGCGATCCGCATGGAGTCTGTATGGAGGGTGCTGAAGCCATCCCGTGGGGCCGAGGAACTCGGCGGCGTCCTGAACGACCACGCCGTTGTGGATGACCGTGACTCGGGCCGGCTGCAGAAGCTCGCCGTGGATGGAGAAGCGAGGACGGCGAAAGATGATGTCGTAGGATTGCCATTCACCTGGAGGCAGCGAGGCGTTAGACAGCGGCGGCTGCTGACCGTAGACGGCGGCCGCCTGGCCGTCGGGGTAGGTGTCGTTTTCGTAGCTGTCCAGAATCTGAACCTCGTACAATCCCATCAAGAAGACTCCGCTGTTGCCTCGGCCCTGCCCCTCGCCGCGGGCCGGCGTCGGCGCCATCCACTCGAGATGCAACTGCACGTCGCCGAAGGCGCGGCGAGTCTGAATGTCTCCCAGGCCTTCATCGGTCTCCATGTATCCGTCTCCGAGCCTCCAGGTCGGAGGACCGCCGTCTCGAGAGCGCCACTCGGACAGATCGCCGCCGTCAAACAGCACGATGGCGTCGCTCGGAGCAGGCGCAGGCAGGCTCAAGGCGCCCGGCTGAACGGCCGCCCGCCGCGGCCGCTCCATGTCATGGGCCTTCCAACCTTCGACAGACTGGGCGCCCAAGACGGATAAATGCGATGCGGTCAGCGTCGTCAGAGGAATCAGCAAACAAAGAATTCGCGCGGTCATCACCCCACCCTTCAAATCATTGGCCAGCCCCCATTTCTCACACTGGTTCGTAACGAGGCAGCGCCATCCGTCGCCGCAATATAAGCAGTGTGAAAAGTGCGGGCCAGAGTCATCGCGGGCAGGAATTATGTCAGATCGCAGCGAACCGCTCAACGCAGCCGCTTTCTCTGGGGCCGCAATCAGGGCCAGATCTCCTTGCGATGGGAAGGACGCTAGGTAATCCCTGCGCCGCTTTCAGAATCAGATCACACATGACATCGGGCTGGGAAAGTGGCATCCATTGACTTGCGACGCGTTTCCTTTCGCCCAGGGGGGGAAGGGTTTTTTCCTTCGACAGGGGCAGTCGCAGCCGGATGCCCCGAAGGGGCAAGACATTTTCAGCCCAGGGTGAAGCGCAGCGCCACCCTGGGTTGATGTCGGCAAGGAAAAAAAGCGCCCTGAAGGGGCGCCACAAAATCAGTTGCGACGCACGCTTACACGGGAGCCGTCATCTGTCGCGCCCCTTCAGGGCGCTCGATGTCATCAGGCCCAAAACCCAGGGTGGCGCTGCGCTTCACCCTGGGCTGACGCTGTCGCGCCCCCTTCAGGGCGCTGACGAGGAATTTCAACCTGCAGTGGCCTTCGTTGTGCGCTGCATTTGGAACGCCAGCTGGCGGAGCGACGGGGCCCGCTTTGTGGACCCGTCCGTTATCCTGCCTCCGAACCGCCCATGCGCGAC
>CAZAEY010000156.1:0-8335 GCA_964484155.1 uncultured Acidobacteriota bacterium | reverse complement strand
TGCGGGATCATCGCCTGAAGATCCTCTTTTGACAAAAATGCGTGCGTCGCCCGGACCGATCGCAGCCAGACGTTCAGGAGAATTTCACTCTCCGTCGGGATCGCCCGCCGAATCTGCATTGCCTTTGGCACCCCCGCCGAACCAACTGTCTTTCACCCGTGAGATTGGGGCCGGGACTCGAAAATTGCAAGTTCGCTTTTCGCCAGAGAAAGCTCGATATCCTATTTTGCAGGTGGAAATGCAATTTTCAAGACCCGGACCCAATCTTCTGTAGAAAAGGTCGCGGCCGAGAAAGATAAACGCCGGGCCCAGCAACTGTTTCTAAGAGCTGTTCCTGACAAACCACCAGAAATCAATTGTAGAGGAATGGCAATTCTGCCATAATCCAGGTCGACGCAGTTGGGTTCGAATCTAATAGGACTATTCGAGGTGATGAGCTTTAAGGCCGCCTGTCCTTATAAGTCGAACCTTTGACTCAGGACGGTGGCTTGCATTTCGCAAACTGCTCACCCGCAGCAGTTAGCAGGAGCCTGAGAAATGCCGGTAAGTCATCATACTACCGGGCGGAGCGCTTAAAGCTTTGGACTTGTTGACAATCGAATCCGGTTGAACTAAATGGCGGACCTTTCGAGTTACGTTCGGATTTTCGGTTGCCTGCATCTGGCGGCGTGCCTGCTGCCGCTTACAGGAGTTGCAGGGCAGGAAAATGGCCGCGCGACCCTTCCGATCCAGATTTACCATGAATTGCGCGAACCCGTTTTGGACCAGGAACGGACCGCCCGGGTCAAAGAGTTCATGTTGGAAAGAGACGGGGCGCGCTTTGAATTCCAGGACGGCCGGTTCTATTTCTTGAAACCGGTCCAGAATCGGGTGACCGGCGCCGTGTTTCTGGGAGAAGGCGTTTTCTTTTTCGCTCCTCCAACGGAACTGGAGAGGCGCCAATTAGCCCGACTTGCCGGAACCGAGGCTCTCAGAGCGTCATTTGACGAGTTATACCTGCGATTCACCGACGGGACGTTTGACGAGCTGGCGGCTCAGCTCGATTTTGAACCCGCTCTTTCCTCCAATGCAGACGATGTATTGCATCGACACGTGCAGCGCACGCGGGAAGTCCACAATTTCAATCTCGAAGCGCGCCTTTTGGCGGATCTGACGGGCAGCGCCAATGAATTCTTTCGGGCCGAGCTTAAAAGCGATCGACGGCTCGAACTGGTTTATCAGATTGACTCCGCGCTGCCGGAGCCGGTGCGTCTTTTTCGGATCGAAGATCGGGAACTGCACTGGTGGAGCGGTTTTGACCTCCAGCGACCCGTCAAGAATGGCGATGTCCAGGCCAGAGAACTCATCGACACGGATCAGGTGACGTTGAACGTCCGAGTCGACCGGGGCGCTAAATTGGATGTCGAGGCCGATCTTGAGTTCTTGGCGCAAGGCGATGGGGACCGAATGCTGGAACTCGCCCTCACTCCATCCTTAAGGGTTTCAAAAGTAACGCTGGATGGTCGGGAACTCGATTTCATTCAGGAGGATCCCAAAAAGGACGCGGATTTTTGGATCCAGATGCCGGAACCGCTCAAACGCAATCAACGATACCGACTGACTGTCCACTACAGCGGCGATGAGGTGATCGAAAGGAGCGGGGGCGGCAACTTTTTCGTGGGCGAGCGGACACGCTGGTATCCGAGCATTCGAAGATCGGGCGATCCAACCATAACTGGAAGGTCGCATTTCCGCATGCGCTTCTTCGTTCCGCGGCGTCATACCCTCGTCGCGACGGGAGATCTCGTTCGAAGGGGTCGGGAAGGCGATTCCGAGTTTTCCGAATGGGAGACTTCGGTTCCGGTAATGGTCGCGGGTTTTAATTACGGGATCTTTCGCCAAACCGAAAGAAAAGACGACCCCTTCCTGATACAGGTCTATACGAATGAAGGGATTCAGTCCGAATTGCGAGAGGTTCAGCACTTTTTGGAAAGATATCCTGAAATCGCTCGGGATCTCGGAATCATCGGTCGCTTCAGCACCTCCAGACTGGCGGAGAACACCGCTATTGATACTGGCAATGCGCTGAGAGTGTTCTCGCATTATTTCGGCGAAATCCCATTCAAGAGCGTTTCGATCTCCCAGCAGCCGTCCGGGGTTTTCGGTCAAGCCTGGCCCGGCCTGATCTTTCTGCCTTACACTGCATTTTTTGATTCCTTCCAGCGGCATGAATTTCTCAGGCTCTCCGGAGCGATCGGTGCACGCAGAAGTTGGACGCAATTTCTCGATGCTGTCGGGCCTCACGAGATCGCACATCAATGGTGGGGCCACGCCGTAGGTTGGCGGGATCAAACCGACCAGTGGATATCGGAGGGCTTCGCAAGCTTCTCGGCTGGTCTGTTTCTGCAGTATGTGCGGGGATTCGACTCGTACGAGAAGTACATGGAAAACGAGCGAGACAGGATTCTACAGAAACTCCCCAACGGGCGGAGGTTGAATGACGCCGGACCGATTATTCTCAATATGCGATTGAATTCAAAAGATATTCCGTTCGGTCGCCAGATCATCTACCCAAAAGGGCACTTCGTTTTGCATATGATCCGGATGATGCTCTACGACTTCGCCGAGGGCAGCGATGACCGTTTCGTGGCCCTGATGCGCGATTTTGTAAGAACGCACTATTTGGCAAATGCTACGACGCGGAGTTTTCAGGAAGTGGTTGAAAGGCATGTTGGGGGATCGATGGACTGGTTTTTTGACCAGTGGGTTTACGGCACGGAGATCCCAGCGTATCGGCTCATCCATGAGATTGTGCCGCAGGAAGACGGGCAGTATCTATTTAGCGGCCGGATCGTCCAGGAAAATGTCTCGGAAACTTTTGCGATGCCCGTACCCATCCGGATTCACTTTGCGTCCGGCAGTGCAGTCGTTCGGATATTGGTGCAAGGGAGCGAGAGCCCGTTTAAAGTCACAATTCCAGAAAAGCCCACCGAGGTCGAGTTCAATCCCTTTATGTCGGTGTTGTGCGAATAACGCCCTTATCTGAATCTATCCTTCCAGGTCGGACCCATCCAGACTCTTACCACAGGCTGCTGTTTTTGCACCCCCAATGAGGTGTCGGCAACGAAGCGGACGCGCCGCTATCCGACACCGCAGCAGGAGGGGTTTGAGAAATGCGGGCTAGGTCCGGACCGCTCAGGACGCCGCTCTGTTGTTCCAGTCGCCAGCGCAACTCGAGCTGGAACTCGACTTCTTAGGCGACGCGTTTCGAATCGTAAAGGCGGCGAACAAGTTCGACGGCGCGACGGGACAGGTAATGAGGAATGGGGTCAGGAATGGGGTCGGACGCCTGACCGTTGCATTGAACTCCGTCGGCTCCAGCGCTTTGTTCGGCCTCTTGCCCCTTACAGTTGAACTATTGTTCCCGACCATACCCGATTGGCCTTACTCGCCATCAGCAGGGCATTCTCCGTACCGGCAGACTGCACGAGAACGCCATCGCCTAGACCCCATATAGCGCTCTTGCCCACGGATGTATAGCTTCCCACTGAGTCAGCATGATTCGCCATTACCGTTAGCATGCTGTTACGCGCCGCGCACTCGGCCAGCGGCGGCATATCTGTTTCGTACCACTCAGCATTCAGGAACACGCTCGCAGCGTAAATTTCAGCGCCTGATTCCGCGTAGCGTTCTGGATGACCTGGCGCCTTAGAATCAGCGCATATCGCGACTCCCACCTTGTGCCCTTGAACTGCCAGCACCAGCGGTCGGTCACCAGCTTCGAAGAAATTGGACTCTTCCGCGCCAAGGTGCATCTTGTGATATGCATGGATTGTTCCGTCGTTGGCTATCGCGAGCGCGCCTAAGGCTGGCTTCACTCCCTCCTGGATCAGCGGGGCGCCCACAATTACGCTGATATGCCGCCGCCGCGCCACCTCCACTAGAGGTTCAAGTCTGCAATCCGACGGCGTGATGGCTAAGTCCCGGGCCAATGCCGGCTCATATCCCGTCAGAGAGAGCTCGGGAAACACCAGCAGCGAAACGCCGTGTGCCGCTGCAACATTTGTCGCGCTCGCATGGACTGTGACGTTTCTTTCGATGTCGCCACGCACTGACGCAACTTGTGCAGCGGCAATCTTGAACTCAGCCACAGAAATCACCCCCGTGCGAGGCACCGGGCAGAGTACTCCGGATGAACCCGGATCCGGTCTCGGCGTCCCCTTGAACGAATAGTTTCGCGGGTATTACGCCCACTTCTTGCCGAGCTCCTCCAGCCCAGCCTTCTGCAAATCCTCGGGGCTCATCAGAATGCGGAATTTACAGGCGGCCTGGAAGTTGAGAAAAAAAGGCTCCGCAAAGAAGGGCACTTCAGATGGCGTTTTTACATCAATCACGAAGATTCCGCCGCGTTTCCCGTCCTGCTCGGTGAAATAAGCCGTCTCCGGCTTAATTGATTCGAGGATGCGCCCAATGATCTCGCCCGCCGTGCCATTTCTGACGAGGGAGTTGAAAGGCTCGAGCGGAAATTCGACTGTAAGTAACATTTTCATGTAACGAGCTCCTTTTGTTGCAGCAGTTGAAGTCTGTACCACAGGCGCTTAACGTTTAGGATTATATCCGAAGTGTGCGGAAGCGGTACGCTGTTTGTCAGTTGCGGGGGCAATGGGCGAGGATTCCGGCTCGAATCCCATTGAACTGAGCTGCAGGGCTGCGGCTCCGGTGATTCAATCGGAGTCGAGCGGGCCTGGAGAAGGCCGAACAGAGCCGGGCCGGGCAGGTTTCGCCGTGTGGCAAACTTCGTCTACTGCGCGCCTGCTACCCAAGCGTCCTATGAGCGCAACGCCCTGCCCCAGGCCGAAGGCTGCAAGCCCGCCTCGGGCGGGCCCCGCGCCGAAGCGCGGGGTGCCCGGCCCAGAGGAATGACCCAGCCGGGGAACCGGGCGACGCACGTTCAATCCGCGTTGAGACCGAGACCCCCTAACTCCGAAGAAACGAAATGAAAAACGGCCCCTACCGGAACGCCGTCAGCGCCGCCCGCCAAGGCGGGCTTGAATCATTGGAGGGGAGCGGCGACCCCACGCTGAGACAGTCTCTTCCGCGCGGGGCTATTGCAGGCCGCCCGCAAAGCGGGCTTGCGGGGCTCCCGCCTCCGCCTCACAAGAGCGCCGAAGGCGCGGTGCAATCGAAAGCCTGGGGCAAGCCAAAAGGCGCAGCCCCAGGATTCCTGCCAAGACGCCGTTCCGGATCTTTCTTCAGTTGACGTTGGCCCTGATTTGTCATGCCCGTCCAAGGCGACGCGGCCCGTGCTTGCGATCCGGCTTGCCGGATCACCCTTCGAATGACCTTTGTTCAGCGTCTGGAGACAGGGAGCCGGAACGCGGCCATTTCCTGGCCGTTGCGCGTCAGCAGGAGGTCGCCGACGACGACCGGATGGTTCCACGTCTTGCCTTCCAGCGCCGGGATTCGGGCGAGTTCGACGAAGCGGTCCGGTTGGGCCCGAACCAGAGCCAGTTCCCCGTCTTCGGACAGCACGAGCAGCAGTCCCTGGTCGGCCAGCAGGACGAGCTGTCCCTGACCGTAACGGCCGTCCTTCCAAGCGCGTTCGCCGTCGCTGAGGTCGATCGCCGCCAGGATGCGTCCGTCGAATCCGTAGGCATGGCCCTGCTGCACGACGAAGTCGTTGAAATAAGGCTTCAATCCCCTGGACGTCCAGCGCTCGAGCACAGACCATCCGCCTTTGTCGCGCGATATCGAAAGGCGGCGGAGGCCTTGGCCTCCGGTCATACCGTTGAAGCTGACCAGGACGTCGCCGTCGGCGGTCATGGCCGGCTGCACGATGGCTCCGCCTTCCCAGGCGTGCTCCCACAGAAGCTCGCCGTCGGTCGCCGACACGGCGATCGCGCCTCCCGTACGCAGCAGCACAATCTGAGCGACCCCGTCGATCGTCATTAAATGGGGCGAGCTGTAGCTGACTCCCCCGGCCGGGCCCAGCCAGCGGGGCGTTCCCGTGGACAGTTCGTAAGCGATCAATCTCCCCGATGCGGCGACGATCAGCAGGTCTTCGACCGCCAGCGGAGAGGCGGACATCCCCCAGTACGGCGCCTTGGTTTCCGCATCGGTCGCTGCGTTGCGCGACCAGACGAGGGCGCCGTCGCGGGCGTCCAGCGCGTTGACGATCCCAGTGGCGCCCAGCGTGTAGACGCGGCCTCGGCTCAGCGTCGGAGTCGCACGCGGCCCCGGTCCGCCATTCGATTCCCAGAAGCGAGCCGCGTCGCTGTGCAGCCAGACCGGTTCGCCGTCGAGCGCGCTGTAGCAAGCGACGATCTCTTCCTCGCCGCGCTGCTCTTGCGTATAGAAGCGATCGCCGTCGACGGCAAAGGACGACCAGCCCGGTCCGATCCTGCGACGCCAGAGCTCCGCCGGCGGCGACGCCGTCCAATCTACTTCGATGTGCGCGTCGGCGACGACGCCGTCCCGATCGGGTCCCCGAAATCCAGGCCAATCGGCGGACGCGAATTCCCACAGGCTCGCATCCGACCCCTCGGTTTCAGTCCCGGGCCCAGCGGAAAACGGGTCAATTGCGATGGACGCCTCCGCTTCCGGCGGCGCGGGTTGGTCAGTGACGGCAGGGTCCGGCTCGCTCCGGAGAGGGTCGAGAGCCGCAATCCGCCGGCCATTCTCTTCAGGCGCAGACGGGGGCTTCAAGGGCTCGCGGGAAGTCTCAGCCAGCAACCGCTCCTCCGGAGTGCTGGTCCAGCGCCAGCGCAGCTCGAAATCCCCTCCCTTGACGCCGTCGGTGCGGATCGCCAGCAGCGCGACGCATGCGACTGCCGCGCCGAGGGCCAACCCCGACCACCGGCGACCGCCGGAACTCGGGCGGCCGATTGCCGCTCCGGCCACCAGAGCCAGTCCCAGAACTGGAATCGCCAGTAGGTACAGCAGCATCCCCATTCCGCCGCCCGCGATCGACTCGTGGACAAAGCGCGACGCTGCAAAAAGCGCGATCGCCATCAGCGCGAAAGCGCCCAGACGCTCGGACCAGCGGGCCCGGCTAAACATCGCCCACCAGACGAAGATCGCCAGCCCGCCGGCGACGCCGATCAGCATCTCGGCGCCCCCAGCCGAAGGCGCAATCAGAGGCAGGCCGAACCGCGCCAGCAGCATCAGGCCCGCAGCTGCCGCGCCGGGCCAGAGCCTGAGGGGCTTGTCAGAACTCGACGGACTGAATTTCGATTCGCTCATATTCAAATCCTAAACGTTGCAACGCCTCGATTTGTTAACCAGCGTTGTCGGCATTGACCGATCAGCCTGGGAAACTTCATTCCGGAAACCGCAAAGATTGTCAAACCCCACCGTCCCGCCAGCCGGGCTCTGTGACAAATCTTCGAGCCTGCCCGGCATACTTCCAACGGGACCAAAACTCGAACGATTCCGAAACGATTGGCTGCCTCAGAGCGAAGACAGAGTCGAAACTTGCCCGGATATCAATCCAGCTCCACCTTACCCTTAGGGGAAGCGAGGGTCGCTTTGAGGCCAGCGGCGGGTGCCGGCTCTACGTCAGCTTCGACGCCAAGCCTTTTCAGGGCTTCGCTCAGGCCCAAAGCATTTGGGTGTCGCAGCACGAAGGATTCCAGGTCGCAGCCGCCGGGCGAATCCTGAGAGGGATGCACTGAATCGGCAGACCACTCGATAAAAAACGGCATCGGCTCCACTCCATCGATGCCGAAGTCGTTCAGCACCCCCAGAGTCTTCCACTGCAGCAATCTTCCGTCGGGTCTGGCGCGCGAGCCCTCCTGGGGGCCGAAAAGGTGATAGCCCGCTTTGCGAGCCTTGTCGGCGGCGTCGTCGATGTCGGCCGTCACGGCCGCCCAAGCGACCAATCGTGGCTCGACGAGATTTCGCAGGTCGATGTGAAAGCGGTAAGCCTCTTGTGCCGGATCCGGCGCGATGATCTCCAGATACCGCCGGCCGCCGAGTGATGCAAGGGCGTTTCGCGTGCCCACGCCCGGGTGGCTCCCGCCGGCTACGGCCTTGACGCCGGTTAATCTCTCGACCCACATGATCCCCTGTTCGAGATCCGCTGCGCCCAGCAGCAGATGATCCACGGCCGCAGTGGCGGCCGCTCGGTTCTGGCCCATCCTGGCTGCGCCTCCCAGCAAACTTCCGGCGCCGGCGGCGCCGCACAGGCGGATCCAACGGCGGCGGGTCATCATATTGGGCTTCATCCCAGTCCCGCATTATACAGCTTGCGGGGGCGGTCGCTCTGAGAATTGAGGTGGGTCGGTCAAATTCCGGAATAAGGAATGGGCTGTTCGTGCGCTCCTGCACCTGCCTGCCGGTGGGGTCAGGAATGGGG
>CAZAEY010000155.1:0-8360 GCA_964484155.1 uncultured Acidobacteriota bacterium | reverse complement strand
CGGGGCAGGGCTTCGTCCGCCCCGGCTCGCTGAGCGCTTTCCAGCAGATCGGCCCGCTTGTGTGTGGCGAATGCAAGAACGGGGATCTGTCCGTTCGTATTCTTGACCTGAGAAATCAGAGCGGATCCACTGATCCCTTCCGCCTCCAGGTCTATCACGACCATCGTCGGGCCCTTCTGCAGGGCTGGGATGAATTTGTATAGAGAGGTCACAATTTGTAGATTGGCGCCCAGTTGCTTGGCCGTCTCTCCGACTTTGGCTTGAAAAAACAGATCTGTAATGAAGGCCAGTATGGTCATAATTCTCCCATCAAGCGAAAACTCTGCCAGGGAGGACGCATCCGTTCCAAGCCTCAAACAGTAAACGAAATGCCGCAACTGCAGGTTTTCTTCGCATTGGGGTTCGAAAAAGTGAACCCTTCCTGCATGAGGTCTCCCTGCCAGTCCAGCGTGGTCCCCTTCAGATACAGAAGGCTCTTGAAATCGACAAAGACTCGGGCGCCGCTAAGTTCATAAACCTTGTCGCCCGGGCGATTGGCGTCCTCGAAGCGAATGACGTAGTTGAGGCCGGAACAGCCTCCGCCTTTGACGCCGAGACGCAACCCGCTCCCGTCGGGCCTCCCTTCTCGTTGCAGAGACTCGCGAATGCGTCGGGCTGCTTCTTCCGTAACTTTGATGGCCATCGTCCTGTTCGATTCCCGGGGGGACTGCTTGATCTAGCCTCCGCCCGAGGTTTCTGGGTACGTTATTATATTAAGGCTTTGCCAGCCCCCGCTGCAACGAGAGTCCGAAGCGATGCTGCCGCCGCCATCCTTGCTGCCGGAGAATCTGTTCGAATGGGCTGTCCCAAACCGCTCCTGTATATGGGCGGCGAAACGTTTCTGACCAGAATCATTCGATTGTACCGATCTCAAGTCGACGCCGTGGTAGTTGTGCTCGGGGCGGACTCCGCAAGGATCGAATCTGCGATCCCGCTGGATTCGACCCACGTCTTGTACAACCGAAGGCCGCAGGACGGGCCGATTTCAAGCCTGAAGCTGGCTCTCAAAGAAGTTCGCGAAGCCTCAGGGCTGATTCTGCATCCGGTCGATCATCCGCTGGTTGGGGAGGCGACCATCGTCCGGTTGCTCCGCGCTCACCGCGCCCGGCCCGACTGCATTCTGGCGCCTCGTTTTCGAGGCTTCAACGGACATCCGGTCCTGTTTCCCTCCAAGTTCTTCCCGGAATTGGAGAAAGCTCCATTGGAAACGGGAGCCCGAGCCGTGACTCGGGGGCATCGAGCCTGCGTTCTGGCGGTTCCGACGGACGATCCCGGGATCCACATCAACATCGACACTCCGGAGGAATATTGGCGGCGGTTCGGTTTCCCGCCACTGGATCGGCGAGTTCTGCAAGGGCCGCAACCATCGCCCCCCTGCCTCGTCAATAAGTAGGCAGCGAGGGATCGATTTCCTCCGCCCATGCCAGGATCCCGCCCTTCAGATTGTGCATCTTTCCAAAGCCCAGCTTCTTGAGCTCTCTGATGGCGTTGGCGCTTCTGACCCCCGACCTGCAATGCACGACCATCTCCCGAGCGCTGTCCAACTCGTGCGCGCGGTGGATCAGCTCCCCCAGAGGGATCAGTCTTGCCCCTTCGAGCCGGCAGATCTCCCACTCGGGAGGATTTCGCACATCCAGAATGAACAGATCCTCCCCACGGTCGAGCCTGGCTTTCAACTCCCCGACGGTAATTTCCTGGACTTCATCAACTTCCTCGGCTGCCCCTTCGCTTGGCATTCCGCAAAATTGCTCGTAGTCGATTAGCTCGTGGATGCTCGGCTGATCGCCGCAGGCGGGGCAGTCGGGGTCTCTCCTCAATTTCAGGCTACGAAAGTTCATGCCCAGAGTATCGACTAGCAGAAGGCGCCCCACCAGAGATTCGCCGGCGCCCAGAATCCACTTGATCGCTTCTGTCGCTTGGATCAGACCGAGCAATCCGGGCAGGATTCCCAGTACGCCCCCTTCGGCGCAGGAGGGGACCAAACCCGGGGGCGGCGGCTCCGGATAGAGGCAGCGATAGCAGGGACCGCCCTGAGCGGCGAAAATGGAGGCCTGCCCCTCGAAACGAAAAATGCTGGCGTAAATATTGGGCTTGCCAGTCAAAACGCAGGCGTCGTTGACCAGATATCGAGTGGGAAAATTGTCCGTGCCGTCAATTACCAAGTCGTACCCTTGAAACAGTTCCAAAGCGTTTTCCGAAGTCAATCGAGTCTGATACGTTTCGATCGCGACATTCGGATTGATTCCCGCCAGCGTGAGGCGAGCCGAATCAAGTTTCGACACTCCCACCCGATCGGTGTGGTGCAGGATCTGCCGCTGCAAATTGCTGTGGTCGACCACATCGAAGTCGACCATTCCCAGACGACCGATTCCCGCGGCTGCAAGATACATGGCTACGGGGGACCCAAGTCCCCCGGCGCCTATACAGAGAACCGAAGCCGCCTTCAGCTTTTTTTGCCCCTCCATTCCGACTTCCGGAATGATCAAGTGCCGGCTGTAACGCTGGATCTCCTCATGATTCAGCTCGACCGGCGGACGTTCGACCTGTGTGGATCCTCCGGCGATCGAAGGGACGATGCTGATCGTATCGCCGTCCTGAATCGGCGTTTTTTCTTTCTGCAAGTAACGGATGTCCTCGTCATTCACGTAAATGTTGACGAAGTTCCGCAGCGCTCCGTCCTCAGTGTACAGATGCTTCTTGAGCACGGCGTAGCGCTCGGTCAGGCTGTCCAGCACCTCCTCAACGGTGTTGCCTTCCAGATCGAGCGAACTCTGCTGGTCGACAAAACCTCTCAGCGGCGTTGGGATAAATACAGTTGCAGCCATAAACGGTCCTCCTGTTGCATATATGATCCAGGCAAATTTCGATTGTCATGTCCCGAACCGACCCGCCAATCTTCGATTCGTTTCTGGGCCGGGTCATTTATTTCTTATATCCAGTTTCTCCAAAGTAAACTCGCTGCCGTCCTCTTGCAATCGCCAGTTCGTCAGCTCTTCGGACCGACCCTGGCGGACCGCAACGATCAGATAACTGTACCAGGGCCAGGCGTGGGTCCGATCGTAATCCGATGGTCGCGCCGGTGCATCCGGATGGCTGTGGAAAAACCCCAGCACCGATTCCCCTTCCCGAAGCTCCCGCTCCGTCCGCAGCATTTCCTGCGGTCCGATCAGGAATCGATTCCGCAGACTGTCGGTGCGCTCGTTGACGGATTCCTGGATGCGGGTCACAGTCCGGACGCCGTTGCCGGCCTTCCCGATGAGAAATCCGCAGCACTCGTCAGGGTAGGCCTCTTCCGCCGCCTGCCGAATCCGCCTTTCCTGCGACCCGTCGATGATCAGCATCAGTGCTCTTCCCAGAACTGTTCGGAGAGATACTTGTCTCCTCCGTCGCACAGAACCGTAACGACGACGCCCCTTTGCAACCGGGCCGCTACCTTCAGGGCCCCGGCCATCGCGGCGCCTGATGAAATTCCGACGAACAACCCCTCTTGCCGGGCCAACCGAACCACCATCGCCTGCGCTTCTTCGGTCGCCACTACGAGACTCTCGTCTACAAGCGACGGGTCGTAAATGGAAGGGACCATCGCCGTCGGCATGTGCTTGAGTCCTTCCAGTCCGTGGATCGGAGAATCGGGCATCACGGAAATGCATTGAATCGAAGGTTCGAGTTCCCGCAGGCGCCGGGAGGTCCCCATCATCGTACCACTGGTCCCCAGTCCGGCGACAAAGTGGGTCACCTGGCCGCTGGTCTGCTCGTAAATTTCGGGCGCAGTGGTTTCGTAGTGGGCCTTCCAGTTGTCCTCATTGCTGTACTGATCGGCATAAAAATACCGATCCGGCGAGTCCTTGAAGAGTTCCCGGGCCTTCTCGATGGCTCCATCCGAGCCGGCCATCGGATCGGTGAGCACCAGCCGGGCGCCGTAGGCGCGAAGAATTTTCTTGCGCTCGACGCTGGCATTTTCCGGCATGGTCAGCTCGACCGGATAGCCCTTACAGGCTCCAATCATCGCGTAAGCGATTCCCGTGTTTCCACTGGTTGCATCCAGGATCGTTTTCCCAGGCTGCAGATCACCGCGACGCTCGGCCTCCTGAATGATCCTCAAAGCCGCCCGGTCTTTGATCGAACCGCCGGGATTCAGACTTTCCAACTTGGCCAGAATCCGAACGGCCTCCGATTGAAACAGCCGCCGAATCGGCACCAGGGGAGTATTTCCGATCCGACTCAGCAATTCCGTCAAACCGGTATGAGATTGCCGCCACGGGCGAACCGCCCGCGCAACCGTTCCCGACTGTCGATTCAACATGCACCTCCGGAACTCCCCCGGGTCGGCGCCGGAAGTTGCACTATTTGATTTCGCTTCTGGAAGTTCGGTCTCGAAAAGAGGGAAATCGGCCGGCACGGCCCGAAAGGTCCAACAATTATCTGCACTGACAACAACAGCAGATCATGCTGTTGAATGATTCTCCGGATTTTCAGGGCGTTTGTCAATCAGCCCGCTCACAGAAACTCCACCTGAACCCGATGAGGAATCCAGCCAGCCCGGTGCCCCTTGTCCAGGAACAGCTGCACGGCTTTGCGCCCGTCCTCCCCGTAGTCAAGGGTCCGCTCGTTGACGTACATGCTGACGAAACGGTCTCCCTGCTGCTGGTCGAGTCCGCGGCCGAACTGCAGAGAGTACTCCAGAGCCTCGTCGCGATTCTCCAACGCGAACCGAATGCTTTGCCGGATCAGTCGCGAAATTTTTCGAATGGCCTCTGCGCCGAGATCTCGACGTATGACGTTTCCTCCCAGGGGAAGCGGAAGCCCCGTTTCCTCCATCCACCATTCCCCAAGGTCGACAATCTTGTGGAGCCCTTCCTCGAGATAGGACAACTGCCCCTCATGGATGACCAGCCCGGCATCGAATTCCCGGCGTTGGACAGCGGGAATGATCTCGTCAAACGAAACCGTCTCAAAGTCGAACTGCGCCTCAAGGAGCTTGAGAGCCAGAAATGCGGATGTCTTCTCTCCCGGAACCGCGATCCGCTTGCCGCGAATCTCGTTGGGCGGGAAAGGCTGATGCGCCGCCAGAATCGGTCCGTAGCCGTCGCCCATGCTTGCACCGGAGTTCAGCATGGCATAGCGTTCGTGCAGATATGCATAGGCATGGATGCTGACCGCTGTGACCTCGTATCGCCCCTCCATCGCCGCGCGATTCAAAGTCTCGATGTCCTGCAACACATGCTCGAACTGGAACCCGGGCGTCTCCAGCTTCTCGGTCGCCAGCGCATAGAACATGAACGCGTCGTCACTGTCCGGACTATGAGCAATTCGGATGGTTCGCATCAAACACACACTCCTGTCTCAAACTTCTCTGGCGTCAGTTTAACGGGCTCTGCGGCTGGATGCTGCTGGCCCGTCCACAAGGGGAGAAGCCGACTATATCAGAATCTCTGTCAAGTCATTCAGTCGACGAACGCGCCTCGGAAACTCCATCTCGGGAAAACGATTCCGCGGGTCGTACAAGACTGCCAGCAGCCCGGCTCTGCGGGCGCCCTCGTAGTCGTCCTGCAACCGATCGCCGACGTGCAGGCAATGCACGGCCTGTCCGCCCATCCGCCGCACCGCCTCGTGAAAAATCTGCGCAGCGGGCTTGGCGGCCTCCAACTCGCTGGAAAGGCAGATCGCCTGGAAGCGATCCAGGATGCCCAGCGCCTGCAGCACCGGCCGCAGCCGGGAATCGAAGTTCGAAATGACGCCCAGTCCCTTCCCCATCCGCCTCAGATTCGACAGCACGCTGCGGCAGCCCGGAGCCAATTTCCAAAACTCCGCTCCAGCGAATCTTTCAAAAGCATCTGAAAAGAACTCTTCCGGCTTCGGGAAAGCTCCCAGTTCGGAAAAAGTCTCCTCGACGATTCTTTTCCACCAGGTCCGTTCCATTTCTCTCCGCCGGCATTCCGAGACGAGGCCACAGGTCAGGGGCGGCAACTTTTCAAAGGCGCGTCGAAAGTTCGCCTCCAACCGGCTCGACCAATCGGCCTCCACGGGCTGAAACCCGTGCTCGACCGCCAGTTGGAAGTAAATCTCACCGACGCTTCGCTTCAGTTGAATCAGTGTTCCGGCAGCGTCGAAAAAGACGTGATCGACCTCAATCCGGGAGAAGCTCATTCCATCGGAAAAAGTTGCTGGAGAAAAGGGTTGTCCCGCTTTTCCTTTTCTACAGTTGTCGACGGGCCGTGACCGGGCCGCAGCGTCACGCTCGGCCCCAGCGGTATGATCCTGGTTCGAATCGTGTTCATCAGGATTTCGGAAGACCCGCCCGGCAGGTCGGTCCGGCCGACCGAGCCGGCGAATATGACGTCGCCGCAAAACACGTCATCCTCAATAACGAAGGAAACGCTTCCGGGCGAATGACCCGGCGTATGAATGACGCGAACGCTCAGATCTCCGATCGAAAGCTGCTGGGCCGGGTGCAGGTAATAGTCGATGGGCGGGGCCGGATCGCACTGCAATCCAAACCAGCCTGCCTGTTCGGACAGGGCCTTATACAGAAACTCGTCCTCCTGATGCAGAAAGATCGGAACGTCCCAGTCCATCTTGACCAGACCCACTCCGCTGATATGGTCCAGATGGGCGTGAGTCAACAGAATTGAAACCAATTCGATCTCGTTTCTGTCGATCCATTCCAGCATTTCCGCAGCTTCGTCGCCTGGATCGATGTAGGCGCCATGCCGGGTGCTCGCGCATACCGCAGCGTATCCGTTCTTCATAAACGGCTCGATCGCCTTGCATTCAATTGTTAGACGAGTCGTCGTCATGAAGGCAATTTGACACGATCAGTCGATTCGGCGCAAGCGAGCGGCCGCTTTCAGCCCCCCGGCCTATAATGAACGGGCTTCCATGAATCGGCCGCAAAACCTGCTGATCGTCAGTGACCTCCATTTGAGCGAAGGAATGCATCCGCTCACCAAAAGGATCTCCAGAACGGAGGACTTTTTCTTCGACGAGGAGTTCGCTTCTTTTCTCCAGTATCACTTGAACGTCGAGCGGTGGGGCCGACGCGAATGGACGCTGGTCATCAACGGAGACTGTTTCGACCTCCTGCAGGTGACAACTCTGCCTGAGGAAGCGGCAGAATTCAGCTACGACGCCCGCTACGGCCTGCGCACCGGGCCAGCGGAAACGGCCTGGAAGATTCGACGCGTCGCGCGGGGACACGCCCGGTTTTTTCTGGCTCTCGCCGAGTTCGCCGTTCGCTTCAACATCGCCGTCGTCCTCGGCAACCACGACGTCGAGCTGATCCATCCGGAGGCTCAGCAAGCGTTTGTGGAAGAACTGCAGCGGCTGGTTCCCGAGCGGTCGCGGGACGCCATTGCCGATCGTGTCTCCTTTCATCCCTGGTTTTTCTTCGACGGCGTCACCTATGTCGAGCACGGCCATCAATACGATCCCCACAACTGCTTCTCGTCGCCCCTCCGCCCATTTATTCCAGGCTCGAATTCGGACGCCAGAGAAAAGGGCGGGGAAATCGATCTGCCGCTGGGCTCTCTATTTGTGCGCTATCTCTTCAACCTCGTGGAGGAGGAGTTCCCCTTCGCCGACAACATCAAGCCGTCGACCAGATTTCTCCGATGGTTTCTTCGGCACCACCCCCTGCGCGCCTACTGGTTTCTGATGACCGACGGCCGGTGGATGCTGCGTCGCATGAAGCGCAATTGGCAGCAGAAGCTTCAGCGAAAGGGTGGCTCTGCTGCCGTGGAAGCGGAGGATTTGCTGCCGGAGTTTCTGGACAAGCTGAACCAGACCCTGGAACGGCCGCTGGCGCTGAAAGTGCTTCGCGAGCTGGACGGGCTGAAAGCCGTCTCAATCATGCGGCGGCCTCCCGGCTTCCGATGGAAGCTTTTTCGACTGCTTTGCGGTCCGTTTCTGCTGCCTGCCGTGGTGACGCTTTTCCTGCTGCTGTTTTTTTTCGGCGCGGCGGTCCTGGCGATTCCGCTGCTCCAGCCGGCCGTGCCGCCCGCGTGGCTGGCGCAATTTGCCGACCTGGCTGCGGAAATATCGCCCGCCGTCCGAGAGAGAGCCGCTGGGCTGCGCCGCTTCGTTCTCGGGCTCTTTCTAGTGCAGGCGGCGCTGCTGGCCGGCTTTTTTCTGAAAAGGCCTCGCACCGACGCTTCGAAGAACACTCTCCAACTTCGGACTACGGCGTCGGCGATTCAGATGCTGACTCGGGCCCGATACGTCGTCATGGGACACACTCACGAGCCGGATCTGATTCCGCTGGCCGACGAGTCGATTTACTTCAACACCGGCACGTGGACGAAGGTGTTCAGCGAAGAGGAGCG
>CAZAEY010000154.1:6248-8458 GCA_964484155.1 uncultured Acidobacteriota bacterium | reverse complement strand
TTTACGGTGCATTGCGGGGCCCAACGGTGGTGGGGATCGAAAGCACGGGCTACTCCATCTGGTTCCACGAACTGCTGGCCGAGCTGGGCATCGAACTGAAAGTGGGGGATGCGGCTGCGATCCGAGCCCAGCAGGTGCGCAAGAAGAAAAACGACCTGCAGGATGCGCGACTGATTCGGACGCTGCTGGAGGAGGATCGGTTCCCGCAGATCTGGGTCATCGATGCGGAGGGACGCGACTTGCGATTCGTGCTGAGTCGGCGGCGGCAGCTGGTCAAAATGCGAACGTCGGTCAAAAACACGCTGCAGTCTCTGGCGTTGAACCATCGGCTGGCGCTGGGGCCGAGCCTGTTCACCAAAGCGGGAAGAGAGGCATTTAGGGGGTTGCCGCTGCGCCCTCACGCCAGGGAGGCGGCCGCGGAGCTGTGGGAGCAGTTCGACGAGCTCGATCCCCGGATTCGGCGTCTGGACTGGGTGATCGAAAGCGAATGCTGGCGACGACCGGAAGCGATGCTGCTGCGGAGTCATCCGGGAGTGGGATGGCAGACGGCGCTGGCCTGGGTGCTGATCGTCGGACCGGTGGAGCGCTTCGCCAGGGCGGCTCAACTGGCCGCCTACGTGGGGCTGGTTCCCAGCGAACGTTCCACTGGCGGGAAACGGCGGCTGGGCAGAATCAGCAAACAGGGCTCGAAGCTGCTGCGCTACCTGCTGGTGGAGGCCGGCTGCTCGGCCAGCCGCCACGAACCCGGCTTGCGGCGATTCTACCGCCGATTGCTGGTGCGACGAGGAGTGGCCAAGGCCAAGACGGCGGTGGCGCGCAAGCTGTCCAACCGCCTTTACGTGATGCATCGCGACGGCATCGACTATGCAGAATTTCAGCGACGCGGTCTTTCCGCGAGGCCTGTCCGTGAAATACGTGACTGTTCGGAGTCGACAGCCTGATTGGACGGCCTCGCCTCCCTGCATTGGGCCGGGAGAACGAACCGTAAACCATGCGCCAGCCAATGCGCGAAAAGATGGATGGGGAAGACTGACGCAAAGTCGACCCGCTGGTCAAGGAAAGAGCGAAAGGTCCCCAGACCCAAGAAAGAAGGGCCTCTATGGAAAAAGCCTCGGATTTGATTGCGGCTCTGCCGAATCATCCGCCCAACTATCGACCCTCCGGGTCGATCGGGGTGAAGTTTGCGCTTGACACGGGACGGTTTCTTAAAGACGCATTCCTCACACTGGTTCGTAGCGAGGCGACGAAGAGCGGCGCGGATCCAAGGCGCGCGACGAAGGCCTGCGCTTCGGGCCTCGACAGTTCGCTCCTTTCGATCTACTCTTTCAGAGGAGAGGGCCAAGACCAGACGCGACGGCTGAGCGGCTGGCCTGAAACAAGGGCTCTTGGGAACGATCATGGCAGAAAAAGTAGTCATTACGGGCGCTTCCGCTGGAATCGGCCGTGAAACCTCATTCCAATTCGCGCGGGCCGGTGCGGAACTTTTCTTGACGGCCAGACGAAGAGAGAACCTGGAGAGAATCGCCGAAAAATGCGTCGATATCGGCTCGCCGAAAGTGAGGACTTCGGTTCACGACTTGAGCGTTCCCGGAGAAGGAGAGAGTCTGGTCCGGGAGTGCCAGGCGCAACTGGGAGGGCTCGATGTTCTCATCTGCAATGCCGGATACGGAATCTTCGGTCCGATCGACGAGGTGACGCCGGAGGCGATGGAGCGGATCTGGCGCGTCAACTTCCTTTCCGCCTTCGAATCCATCCGTGCAGCGCTGCCCGGCTTCCGAAAGCAGAAACGGGGGCATATCGTTCTGGTCAGCAGCATCATCGGTAAGAAGGGGATGCCTTATTCAGCCCCTTACTGCGCCACCAAGTTCGCCCAGGTCGGATTTGGAGAGTCTCTCTGGGGGGAACTGCGCCAGGAGGGCATCGGAGTGACCGTCGTCTGTCCGGGATATACCCGAACCGAGTTCCACGACGCCGCCGCGCGGACGCCCGGCACGGAACGCCCCACGCGCCCGGTCCGCGGCCAGAGCCCCGAAACTGTGGCCCGCGCCATTTACAACGGCGTAAGAAAGAATAAGCGGGAGATACACCTCACCCTATCGGGAAAAGCTCTGCTGCTGATCGATCGCTTCTCACGCCACCTCGCCACCTGGGTCATGGCGACGTTGGCGCATCAGACGAGGCCCAGGGAGAAGTAGCGTCCCGTGGGAGCG
>CAZAEY010000154.1:0-6148 GCA_964484155.1 uncultured Acidobacteriota bacterium | reverse complement strand
CCAGGAAGGGCCAAGGCCGGAAAACGATGCCGAAACCATTTTCAAAGCGATCCACATTTTCGCTCCGCAAGAATCGCCTGACGCAACTGCTCGAACAAGTGCGGAGACGGGGCGCGACGCCGATCGATCTGACCGTCTCCAACCCAGCCGCAGCGGGATTTCGACATTCTCCGGAGACGATGGCCGGGGCGCTGTCCTCTCCGGAAAACTGCCGGTATGACCCGAACCCTCGAGGATCGATCGAAACCCGCAAATCCGTCGCCGAATTCTACGGGTCCCGGGGCGCGACCCTCGACCCGGAGAATCTGATCCTGACCTGCAGCACAAGCGAGGCTTACGCCTTTCTGCTGAAGCTGCTGGCGGACCCAGGCGACACCATTCTGGTACCTCGTCCGGGCTATCCCCTGCTTCGGTTCATCTCGCAGCTGGAAAACGTTCGCATGCAGCCGTATTCGCTCCGTTTCGACGACCGCTGGAACGTCGATATTTCCCATCTATCCGACCTTTTGAAGACTGGAGCTCGAGCAGTCCTGCTGGTCAATCCCAACAATCCCACAGGCAGTTATCTGAGCGGCCTTGAATGGAACGAAATTCAGTCAGCCTGTGCGGAAACGAACACGGCCGTCCTGTGCGATGAAGTCTTTTTCGAATATCCACTCGGAGTCTCGGAACCCTTCCAGCCGATCCCGCATTGCAAGACGCTGACGTTTTTTCTCAACGGATTGTCGAAATTGGCGGCGCTGCCTCAATTGAAACTGGCCTGGATTCTGGTCGCCGGGCCCGAACCGCTGTGCGGGGAGGCTCTGGACCGGCTCGAAGTCATTGCCGACGCCTTTTTGTCCGTCGGCGTTCCGGCCCAGACCGCTGCCCCTTCACTGCTGCAATCCTCGGCAGCTCTCCGCGACAGGATCCGCCGGCGCCTCCGTCGCAATCTTGCGATTCTTGAAGAAATCCTGACCGACCACCCCGCTCGCAGCCTTCCGGTGGAAGCCGGCTGGCATGCGGTCCTCCAACTGCCGCGCATTCAGACCGACGAGGAATGGGTGCTGGAGCTTCTTGACAGAAGCGGCGTTCTGTTACACCCCGGCTACTTCTTCGATTTCGACACCGAGGCCCTTCTGGTCGCCAGCCTGCTGACCCCGACCGCAGTGTTTTCTGGGGGCATCCGACGACTCGCCGACTTCGTCCTAGCTCGGACCGATCGATGAGACGACCCCAGGCGAGAATTCGAAGAATTTCCGACAATTGTTTTGCGAAGACCGTCACTTTCTGATATGATGCCAAAATATTAACATGTTGGATTCACAGGCTTGTCTTCTGAAATCGAAAGGGTGAGCTTCGGAATCGCGCAGCGATGGGGATGGGCGCTTCCGGCGAAGAATCCAGCTGACCGAGACGAGTAAGCATGAAACAATGCGCGCAGTTATCTTTCGGAAGTTTTCTGGAGAATCTGTATTTCAAAGCGCCCGCGCTCTCCACCCCATTTCGGTCAAATCCGGCCTCGCAATCCGGCCGGCTTGATCGCATTCAAGAAAGAGGAAAGAAAATGAAGAAACTACCGATCGTTTGGCTAATTCTGGCGATCGCCCTTTCTTTCGGCGTTCTGGCGGCGCCGTCTCAAGTGGAATTTGTTGCGCCGATCATCTCAATCAGCGAGCAGACTGAGAACAGCGCAGTCTTGGAGATGGCGGTGACTCCCTCGGCCAGCGTCATCGTCCTGGTCAACGAATTTACGGAAATCAAAAGCGGCGACGAGATTCTCAGTCCGATCGAGCTGGAGGTCGGCATGATCCTGAGAGTCGAAGGGATCTTTGGGGATTCCGGCATCATCGCCAAGGAAATTCACGTCACGGAGGGCACTGCGCAAATCGAGTTGCGAGGTGAGATCTCGGCCGTTGATGAGGCGAACCAGACGATTGTGGTGGTGGGATTTGAAATTCTGGTCACCTCCGAGACCAAAATCAGAGACGCCGAAAACGTCGGCCTTGACTTTTCCGACTTGGAAGTCGGTCAATTCGTGCGAGTCGAAGCCGATGTACAAGGCGATGACATCGTTGCCCTCAGCATTTCAATCGGCGCGGATTTTCCCAAGGCCGCACGCGTCGTGGTCGAAGGGGTCGTCGTTGAACTCAACGGCTTGGAATCCCTGCTGCTGCAGGTGGAAGGCCTGGCGGATCCGATCCCCGTCCTGCTCACCGAAACGACCCATATCATCGGGAGCCTGGCCGTGGGGGTGTTCGCTCGCGTCATTGGACGCTTGACCCCTGAACTGATGGTGGAGGCTGACCGCATCGTCGTCTTGTCCGGATTGCAATTGGCGCCTTCCCGGGTCCGCATGCATACGGACAGCGAACGTCGCATTCAGGTGATTCTGCGAAACCTCCCTGAGGAGCCGCTCATATTGACGCTCGAGTCCTCCGATCCGAGCGTGGTCCATCTGGAATCTGATACGCTGGAAATTCCTGCCGGAGTTTTTACGACCTCCTTCGGAATCTTCTCCGGCCCCGCCCCCGGTGAAGCAGTCATCACCGTTGCAACTGCCGGCGGGTTGCAGGCATTCGTTTCAGTCCGAGTGGTTGAGCCTGGCCAGGAAGAGCCCGGCGAAGGCCCTGAATTACTGCCGCGCTGGGCTCCGCCTCAGCTGAACCTGCTGCCCGGTCGAAGCCAGACGGCTCAGATCGTCCTGAATGGCCCGGCATCGGAAGAGCTCGTCGTCGAGCTGGAGCTGGTCGAGGGAGAGCCGGGACTGGTCACGTTTCCGGCCACGGCAACCATCCTTCCAGGCCAAGCAGTCGTCCGGGTCGAAGTAACGGCCGGTCCGAATCCAGGTACCGGTAGAATCGAAGCGACTTTTCCCAGCGGTCACACGGCCGGCCTGTCGATCATCGTACGCTCGACGCCCGGTCCAGGCGGTCCGCCGAACTGATCGGCCTCTCCCCAGAACTCCGTTCGGGCGAAGCTTGCTCAAAATGACGATAGCTTCGCCCGACCCCCTCCTTCCGGCGTATACCGGGCCAGACTTCCTTGCATCGAAAAATCGGGCCCATCGCAGCGGCGCGGGCAATGGGCGGTTCTTTACCTCTGGGCCTCCAGCTCCAACTGGTGTTCCTGGACTGGCGGAGTTGGCGGCGATTCGGCCAGCGTCTTGAGCCGCGCCATGTCGTCTTCGGCCTTTTTTCGGGCCTGCGGCGTCACCAGAGGCTCGAACAGTCGAGCCGCCCAGTGGCTCATATGAAAGGCGCTCTCATACTCGACGCGAGTCTTGCCGCCGTCCAGATCGATGAGCCGGTACGTCGCCGTTCCCGTAAACATCCCCGGCGAATCCAATTTCATCGTCGAAAGCCGATGCGGATCCCATTCGGTGCGTTCACCGTAGATCTCGACTCGCTGATCGTTCATCGTGGGGTCGATCATAATCCAGCGGGTTTGCGCCCCAGTCCCTTCCCTTCCCGGCGTCAAGTCGTGCACCTCGTTCAGCCAACTCACCCACTGTTTGAGCTTTTCGTCCTCAGTCAACCAGGACCAGACGACAGCTGGCGGCTGCTCGATTTCAATCTGACTGTCAACAATTCCGGCGCTCGGGCGAAATCCGAGCAAAGTCAACGTCAAAACGCCAAACAGAATCAGACTGACCACGCCGCCGATTGCAATGAGCAACCACTTCATGACTTCCTCCATTCATCCTGCATGCTTGAAACGACTTTCGGGCGGGTTCGCACGCTGCGGCGCCGCCGATTGGACAGAAAAACGCCGCATGCCGTCGCAGGCGCCACGCCCATGACAACCGGCCAGGCCGCCTCAGAGAGGTGGCGCACCAACTCCGGAATAAACAGCGCCGCGACGCCGAAAACCAGAATCGCCGGCGGGAACAATGAACGCATCCCCATTTCCCGGTTCCAGGCGCCATGCGCGCATCCGGTCAGTACCGCCAGCAGGAGAATGCACAGCCCTGAAGCGGCCTGGTATTCGGGCGCGGGTACTGCCGCGCGAAGGGGAACCTGTGCAAGCGCGTATGCCCAGAAATGGCAAAGCAAAATAACGGGCCCCGCGAAAAGAAGCAGGACACAGGCGAGCGCGGAAACAGCTTCTCCGCGCCTGCAGCGCATCAGAATGAACGGCCAGACCGAAGTCAGCGCCTGGCGGAAGTACCAGCGCCGCGCCGCGCCGATATCCGGAATCTCGTTGCAGCGCAGCCGGAATTCCTCCAGCAGATCCCCGGCGACAAGCTCCTGATCCCGCTCGGGCACGATCAGGCGCATCAGCAGCTCTGCCAAGCGCGGCGGCGAGTCCATCACGCTCCTCTCCCCTCCGGAAACAGACCTTCGCTTAAGCTGGATAGAGTTGACTGGGTCTTCCGCAATGCTCGAAAACCCTTGGCAACCACTTGAAAGGTGCGTCGGGCCCGCCCGCCACGCTCGGGCGTAGGCCGACCAATCTCGGAACGAAGCATCCCCTTTTCCTCCAGCCGGTCCAACGTAGTGTAAACGGCGCCGATCGAGATTTCGCGACCCGTCTTCTCGTGGATCTCCCGGCGCACCTGCATCCCATACGCTTCACCGCCCAAGCGGGTCAATGCCAGCATCACCACATACTCCAACTGCCCCAGAGGGGCCTCTTTCAGCACCATTTTTACATTGTAGAAGAAATCAGCATTTTGTCAAGCGTTGACCTGAATCTGTTTCGAGATTCCGGAAGTGCGAGGCGCCGGGCGCGTGCTGCGTGCTGCGTGCTGCAATCATGGAGCCGGAGATGCATTTAAGGAGACGAAGCGGACGCAGCGCCGGATGTCAGAGCGACGGGTCCGCAGGGGCCGTTGATCCCGTCTGAGCCGGTTCGGCAAATTCGTCGCTTCAAGAAGCCTCGGAGGATCAACGCGTCGGAAGCGGCCGCGTCGCTATCCGGCCCCGGCGACCAACGCGTGGAGCTTCTGGACGGTCGCCCAGTTTCGTATGGTGACCCCATCCCCCAGAATGCGCCCCACCTCGGCGTTTAGCTGGCAGTCCATTAATCCTCGGGGGCACCAGAGATAAGCCGCTCTGGCGCCCAGCGCCATTTCTTCGGACCCCCAGCGCCTCGCCAGCAGCGGCTCCAGGAGGCGTCGATCCTTCGGCTCCAGCAGAAACGCGGCAAACAGGCGCGTCGGATTGTCGGCGACTTTGACGAGCGGGTTTCCGGAGACCACCTCCTGCAGCTCGGCGGCGGTCAGAACCGCAACCCGGGGAGCGAACCCGAACCTCTGAAGCATTCCGTCTTGGATGCGCCCGGCCGCCGACTTCGGCGGAGCGCCGCTGGGATCCGAAAACGCCGCGTTTCCCGAGTTCAGCAGGGTTCGAACGTCTCGGTAGCCGAGTTCGCCGAGCAGGTTGCGAAGATCCGCCATTGCCACCCGCCGGGCTTTGCCGACATTGATCCCTCGGATCAGCGCAACCAACCTGTCTTCGCTCCGCGGCTCGCTCATTTCGCGTCAGCGAATCCCGCGATGCTGCCCGCCGTCGACGGCCAGACAGACGCCGGTGATCCAGCGGGCGCGATTTGAGACGAGATACACGGCCGCGTCGGCCACTTCTTCCGGCGTTCCCATCCGGCCGAACGGGATCGTGGCTCGTACGGACTCGTAGAATTCCGGCTGCTGCTGCCGGACCTGGTCCCAAACGCCGCCTGGGAAGTCGATCGAACCGGGCGCCAGAGCATTGACGCGAATTCCCTTGGGCGCATGCAAAATGGCCAGTTTCTTTGAATAGGCGTTCAGAGCGGCCTTGACGCTGGTGTACGCGTAATCGGGAAACGGAAACACTTCAATTGCGGAAATCGACGACACAAACAGGATGCTTCCGCCTTCGGCCTCCTCCATCCACGGAATCACACGTTCGCAGGCGTGCACCGCAGCCATCAGGTCGACCTGAAGACTGGCTTCCCAGGAAGCGAGGTCCGACCCGAGCGCCAGCGCCGAAGCGTTATGTATCAGAATGTCGACGCCCCCCAATTCGCGACGGGAGGCGTCTAGAAAACTCCCGAGAGCTGTCGGATCGGTCAGATCACAGGATTCCGCATGCACACGGACGCCCCGGGCGCCGATTTCCCCTTCCGCGTCTCGCAGCGGCCTTTCCTTACGCGCACAGATTGCGAGATTGGCCCCTTCGGCCGCCAG
>CAZAEY010000153.1:0-8503 GCA_964484155.1 uncultured Acidobacteriota bacterium | reverse complement strand
ATTTTCCAGACCCGGGACAATTTCCATTTTCCAGACCCGGGACAATTTCAACGAGCTGGAACCTTGTCCGTCGTTGGTGTACTTATGGTGGGGCAGGTAGCATCGTGCCATGAAGCATAGGTCGGAACGCGCTACGATCGAGGTGGTGGAAGGGAACATCGCGTCGCAAGCAGACGTCGACGCCGTCGTCAATGCGGCCAACGCTCAACTGCGTATCGGCGGGGGCGTGGCGGGAGCGATTCACCGAGCCGCCGGACCGGAACTGGAAGAGGCCTGCCGGCCGCTGGCCCCTATCAGACCTGGCCAAGCGGTCATCACCGAAGCTTTCAATCTTCCGAATCGGTTTGTGATCCATTGCCTGGGCCCCGTCTACGGCCTCGACGTTCCTTCCGACAAGCTTCTGAAAGGCTGCTACCAAAACGCATTGCGGCTGGCCGAAGAGCAGGGGATCGAGTCGATCGCATTTCCGTCGATTTCCACCGGCGCGTTCGGCTATCCCATTGAGGAAGCAGCGGAAATCGCCTTCATAACGGTTCTGGAGGCCGCTCCCGGTCTCAAGCGACTGAAGCTGGTTCGCTTCGTCCTTTTCGGAAGGGAGGCCCTGAGTGTGCACCAACGGGCTTTGAAACGGGTTCTGGCCGAGCGCGCATCCAACTCGACTTGATCCGGGTTGACACGGACTGTTCAGGTAGCGCGGCTCCCAGAACGTCAAACCCGAGCGCCCGCGCCGCAATCGACTGCTGTTGATCGAAAGTGACGAAGGCATCCCGCTGTTCGCCGAAAATCAGCGAACTGGCCAGATGAATCGCGTCCCGCGTATTGACGGGCGTCGGCATGGGACCGTCCGCCCTACGGAGCACCGAACGCGTCAGCCCGATCGTGCCCGCTCCTCTTTCGTTGAAACGGGAACCCGACGCATCAGGCGTTTCACCACAGGCTGTTATCCGTCCCCCCGGTTTCGCCCGTTAACAGCAGTCGTTATACTGCAAAGTGAAGTGACGGAAGCATCCGAATACTACTTTGACGTTGACGATCCGGAATTGTCCGGCCAGATCGACGAATTGCTGCGCCGGCTAGACACCTATCCGCATGGGGACCTGCTCCGGGAGTTTTTCGTCACCGGGGCCAAGATGGCTCTGGAAGGCTGCTCGCGGGGCGACCTGAAGATTTTGCGCAGCGCCGTCAAGGAGATGCGACACGCGTTTCGAGTTTTTGAACGATATCAGGGCGTTCGCAAGATCAGCATTTTCGGTTCGGCCCGCTCTCACCCGGACTCTCTCGAATATCAGACGGCTGTTCGACTGGGCGCCCGGCTGGCGGAAATGAATTACATGGTCATTACGGGGGCTGGCGACGGCGTCATGGGAGGCGGCCACAAGGGGGCGGGGCGGGCCATGAGCATCGGCCTCAATATCGACCTTCCGTTCGAGCAGCGGCCCAATCCGGTGATCGAAGGAGACGAAAAGCTCATCAACTTCCGGTACTTTTTCACGCGAAAGCTCTTTTTCGTCAAGGAGTCCAGCGGCATCATCCTGATGCCAGGCGGATTCGGAACGCACGACGAGGGATTCGAGACATTGACTCTTTTGCAGACCGGCAAGAGCGATCCCATTCCGCTGATCATGCTGGACATTCCGCGGGGGGACTACTGGAAGAACTGGGAGCGATTCGTCGAAGAGAATCTCTACGCGCGGAAATTCGTTTCCTCGGAGGATCGAGCCTTCTATCGGATCACCGACGACGTTGAAGAGGCTTGCCGGCAGATTGAAGCGTTCTATCGCCGCTACCATTCCATCCGATACGTCGATCGGAAAAGAACGTTGGTGATCCGATTGCGAGAGACGCCCACTGCGGAAATGCTCGAACGTCTCAATGAAGATTTTTCGAACATCATCGTGGAGGGAAGGATCGAGGCGTGCCGGCCTTTTATTGAGGAGGAGGACGAGCCGGAGCTGCTCGACCTTCCCCGCATTTCCCTGCGCTTTGACCGATATCAGTTCTCGCGGCTCCGTAAGCTGATCGACGCCATCAACTCCTTTTGATTCGGCCCGCCAATTCCACCAGCGATTCCAAAATGCGCGAGGCCTCCCCTTCCAGCCGAAGGTCTGCGATCGCATCGTGCGCCGTTGGGCCCTGATTGATCAGGGCGTAGCGGGCGCCCGCGCGCTTTGCCGAGAGGGGAACCGACGCCGCCGGTTCGACCTCGAGCGTCGATCCCACCGAGATTACCAGTTCCGCTTGGCCGGCGAGGTCGAAGGCCCGCTGCAGCTTCTCCATCGGCATCTGTTGGCCGAACGAGATCGTGGCCGGCTTGAGAAAGCCGCCGCAGACGGCGCAGCGGGGCGGGGTGCGGGTTTTGCGAAACGTCTCAAAGACGGGATCAGGCTCTTCCATGCGGCCGCATTGAACGCACTCGATCTTCCGATTCGTTCCGTGCAGCTCGATCACCTTTGAAGGGTCGTGCCCGGCCAGGCTGTGGAGCCCATCGATGTTCTGGGTGACCACCCAGTGAAGCATTCCCATTCTTTCCAATTGGATCAGGGCCAGATGTCCCGAGTTCGGTTGTGCATCCCGGAACCCGTTCCAGCCTTCCAGCTTGTATTCCCAGTGGCGTTTGCGGGCGTCTTCCGACGTGAGGAACTCGTCAAAATAGACCGGCCTGGTCTTTTTCCAGAGTCCTTGCGGCCCTCGAAAATCGGGAATTCCGGAACCGGTTGAGATGCCGGCCCCGGTAAAGACGAGGGTGCGCTTCGAGGAAGCCAACCAGACCGCCAGCCGATGCAGAGCCTCATTCATCGAATCAATCTTTCAACTCCACCTCGACAACATGAACCGGAGCGGAGGACCGATTTATGATGCTGTGAGTGACCCCCGCTTCCCGCCAGCCGGCGTCTCCGGCCTCAAAATCGATGACTTCGATTTCGCCGCCCTCGTGAAACTCCAGGGCGCCTGGCTTGACGATGACGCCGACATGGGGAAGCTCATGGGTGTGCTCCGGATGATGCACTCCAGGTTCCAGAATGACCCTGCGCACTCTGACCCGGTCGTTTTCGAAGAGGATATCGCTCGATTCGCCCGATTGAGAATAAAGGGCGCCCAGTCCAAATGAGAGAGCCGCGACGATCGCAATCGAACCGATGTGCAGTTTCATGACGATGCTCCTTTTAGATTTCCGACGACGGCGCCCGGCCGAACCAGCGCGAGAACCCGTAGCCGCTGACCTGTTGAACCACATGATAAACGACCACCGGCAACCCGGCGAGCCCTTCGAAAAACATCAGGCCGACCAGCAACCCGACCGTCAGGGTCTTCTGCGAAGCGGCGAACATGATTGCGATTCTTTCGGGACGGGGGAATCGCAGCAGACTTGCTCCCGCATAGCTGCAGCCGGAGGCCAGCAGGTTCAGCGCCGCGGTCGTCGCCGTCATGCCCATCATGAGCGGCAGCGTCAGGATCGCTGCGCTTTCGCCTACCGCCGTCAGCACCAGAAGGAGAATGACTGCATGTCCGACGCTGAAAAAATGGCGCTCCAGACTGTCCATGGGGCCCGCAACCGCTCGCACGCCCTGCGCGACCAGAAGCGGCAGCAGCACTACCTGCAGCAACTGCAGCAGCAGTGCGGTCGAGGAGATCGCCAGCTGACGGCCCACCGAAATTTCCAGGATGAAGGGGAGCAACAGGACGCCCATCACCGTCGAAGCGATCACCAGGATGACCGAAAGCGTGTCGTCGCCGCCCGACATTCGAGTCCAGATGACCGAAGATGCGACCGTCGTCGGAACGGCGGAAAGAATCATCATTCCTACAATCAGGATGGGCTGTTCGGAGTAGACCCAGGCGGCCAGGAGATAGGCCAAAACGGGCATCAATCCAAAGCTGAGAACCAGCGTCAGGGCGATTGCCTGCGGCTTTCGGAGCGCCGCCAGAAACGCCCTCGGAGGCCTCCCAAGCCCGACCAGGAACATGACAAAGGCCACCAGCCAAGGAACCAGCGGCTTGAAACCAAGGGCGAATGCCGGAAACGCCAGCCCCAGGATGCAGACTCCGCCCAGGCCGAGCAGAAACCACTGTTTCTTCAGGCGTTCCATTCAGGGATTGCGACGGTAAACGGTCGCATAGATGTTGCGGAAAGGCGTCACGCAGTAGTTCTCAACCAGCTCTTTGCTGGATTGCGGATGGGAGGTCAGCTTGTCGATAAACTCGGGGTTCAAGCGAAATGACAGGCGCATGATGTCGGCCTTCCCCTCCCTCATTTCGACCTGAAGAGCTTCGCGGAAATTGGTCCCCAGCTGAAAGATTTCCCCGTAGGAATGGCTTCGCAACTCATAGGGCGTGGGAACGTACTCGCGGCCGGTTTTGCGAAAATGCGCGGAGAGCCGCGATCGAAACTCATCGTAGTCGAAGTTCTCGACCTTGTTGTTGACGCTGACTTCAATCAGGAAGGCGTCTCCTTCGAAGACGGTTCGCAAGCCGTAGGTAAAATCCAGGTTGTCTTTGCTGAACTTGATCCGATGGCCGTTCTTGTCGTGAAAACGCTTCAGCTCTTCGGCATCTTCCGTCTCCCCCCCATCAACCAGGTCATCCTTGGTAACATAAAAGGAGGCAACTTTTTCGTACCACTCGTCGATGATTTTTTTTATGACTTCGTCGAATGTCCTCTGGACCTCTTTTGTATCGAGCATAAGCGTGTCGAGGAGCGATATTTTATCAGTTTTTCAATGCTTGTAAACTTTCAATCTCCGTGCGGCGATTTGTGCGGCCTGAATTTCGGCCCGCCAGCCGGGCGGATCGCCGGAACTCGCGCGCGACCGGTACGCAAACGGGAGCGTATATCGCGGACCGGGCTTGCCGTATGGCGCGTCCCGGCCATCCTGCTTCTGCTTGCATTTTGCGCCTGCGGCGGCGTTCCCCGGATCCAGAAGATGCCGGTCCCAAGGGAGCAGCAACTGGAGGCGTTCCAGTTGATGCACGAAGGCGACCAGATGTTGCGAGATGGCAAGGACCATCTGGCCCTGCTGAAATACCTGGAGGCCAGTCAGGTCAATCCATACCATGAAGCGATCTTCAACAAACTGGCGATCTCCTATTCCCGACTGCAGATGTTTCCGCAGGCGGAGAATGCAGTCAAGCGGTCGATCGGATTGAATCGAAGCTATCCGTATGCCCATAACACAAGGGGAATCATCGAGTTGTCAAAATCCAACTACAGGGGCGCCGCCAGATATTTCCATCGGGCGATCGAGTTGAAGCCGACGGTGGCGAACTTCTACCTGAACCTCGGGTATGCGCTCGTCCAGGATGGAAAGTTTGAAGAGGGCCTGGTGTCCTACCGGAAAGGCCTCGATCTGCAGCCGGAAGTTCTCGATCAAGCCGCCTTTATTGAAATCACTCACGCCGCGAGCAGCGAGAGGGACATCCGGCCGCGGCGACTGTTCGACATGGCCCGGCTGTTTGCGCGTCTTGGGCAGCCTGAGCGATGCATCGAATACCTGGGGCGAGCGATTTCCGCAGGTTTTACAGACATCGAAAGCATTTATCGAGAAGAAGACTTTCGACAGGTCCGCGATACCGAAGAGTTTAAAAGGTTTATGACGCAGGTGGGACTTACCGGCTGATGCGGCCAAAGAGTTCGCCGACCATGAAATTCGACAAAAGCAGCGCGCTGCAGCAGGTAGGGGACGCGATTTGGGAGCTTCCGAGTTCCTTCCGGCCGGGGATGCGAGTGCCAGCAAGGATTTTTGGAACCCCCGAGCTGATTCAGGAAATGGACGACGCGGTCTTCGAACAGATCAGCAACGTCGCTACGCTGCCGGGGATTCAGAGGCATGCCTACTGCATGCCGGACGGTCATTTCGGATACGGCTTTCCCATCGGCGGCGTGGCCGCCATGGATCCCGATCAGGGCGGCGTCATCTCGCCGGGTGGGATCGGTTTCGACATCAATTGCGGAATGAGGCTGATCCGAACCAATCTGACGGAGGAACAGGTGCGTCCTCGCATCAAGGAGCTGGTTGACGCGATGGCTGAGGCGGTTCCGGCCGGGGTGGGAAGCAGCGGTGCCCTGAAAATCTCCAAGAAGCAGTTTGGGGAATTGATCGAAGAAGGCGCGCGCTGGTGCGTACGGCATGGCTACGGATGGCAGCAAGACCTGGAACTGACAGAGGAGTCCGGTTGCATCTCCGGCGCCGACGCATCCAAGATCAGCGAGAGGGCCGTTAGTCGAGGCCTTAAGCAGGTCGGGACGCTGGGTTCCGGGAATCACTATCTGGAAATTCAGGTGGTCAGACCGGAACAAGTGGTTGACCAAAAGCTGGCGCAAGCCTTCGGTATGACCCTGCCAAACCAAGTGGTCGTGATGTTTCACTGCGGCAGTCGAGGCTTCGGCCACCAGGTGGCGACCGATTATCTGCAGCTTTTCCTGAAAGTCATGAAACCCAAGTATGGAATCGAAGTGAGCGATCGCGAACTGGCCTGCGCTCCCCTGAATTCGCCCGAGGGGCGGGATTACTTCCAGGCGATGAAGTGCGGGGTCAACATGTCGTTTGCCAATCGGCAGGTGATTTTGCACAACGTGCGAAAGGCTTTTGAGAAGGTGTTCAAGCGTTCGGCAGAGGACCTGGACATGGGCATGATTTACGACGTTTCACACAACATCGCCAAGCTGGAGGAGCACGAAGCAAACGGCGAAAAGAAGACGCTTCTGGTGCACCGCAAAGGCGCCACCCGCGCTTTCGCTCCCCGCATGAAGGACGTGCCGGCCCCTTATCAGGACCTCGGCCAGCCGGTCATTATCGGCGGAAGCATGGAGACCGGCTCCTATCTTCTGGTGGGAACCGAGACGGGCAAGACCTCCTTTTACAGCACGGCTCACGGCAGCGGCAGGAGAATGAGTCGAACCAAAGCGAGAAAGACCTGGCGCGGGGACAAACTGCAGCGCACGCTGGAGCATCAAGGCATTTACGTGCGCGCCGCTTCCTTCGCCGGGCTTGCCGAGGAGGCCGGCGGCGCCTACAAGAACATCGACGCCGTCGTCGAGGCCACCGAAAGGGCCGGTCTCAGCAAGCCGGTGGCGCGTCTGGTTCCCATCGGCAATGTCAAAGGATAAGCCGCCAATTCCCGCAACCCTGATTACCGGCCCTCTGGGCGCCGGCAAGACGACTCTCCTGCTCCACATACTGCGCAGCGCCCGCGAACCGATCGCCGTGATCGTCAATGAGTTCGGCGAACTGGGAATTGATTCGAAAATCCTTGAAGGCGAGTCGTTGCGTCTGGTCGAACTGGAAGACGGGTGCGTGTGCTGTTCGTTGATAGGCGATTTCGAGGCGGCGATTCAGGAACTTCTCGAAGCCTTCGAACTCCAGGCGATCGTCATCGAAACGACCGGCGTGGCCGAACCGGAATCCCTCATCGCGTTGCTGTCAGACGACATCTCCGGCGTAACCCTGGACGGCGTGGTGACCGTCGTGGACGCAGATGCGATGGCGGCTTTTGCCATGTGGGGACGAACCCTTTCGAGTCAATTGGAATCGGCGGATCTGATCCTGCTGAACAAGTCCGATTTGATTGATTCGGAGGAGCGCTCCCGCATCCGTGCCCGCATCAGGGAGATGAACCCGAAGGCGCCAGTCGTGGAAACCGTGCACGCCCATGTCGACCCGGAAATCGTGATGGGACCGTTGGGGCGAACCGTTCAAGGGGAGACCACCGCTCCCGACAGGGAACCCCACGAAAGTCCGTTCGAATCCTTTACTTTTGAGGAAGAACGGCCTCTGCTGCGGGAATGCTTTGAGAAAGAGGCATCCGGATGGTCGCAACGCATCTATCGAGTCAAGGGTCTTGTCAAGTTCGCCGACGGGTCCGGAGCGATCTTCAACTTCGTAGCCGGCCGGGCCGATTTTCATGCATACGCGACCGAGTTCAGCCGCCTGGTCTTTATCGGGAAGGCCATTTCCTGCGAACGCGATAGCATTATTCAACGCCTCAGGGATTGCGCTCAGCATGCCTTTTAAGTTTCTCGAAGACGAAGCTCCAGCGGACGTGGCGTTCCAGGCATGGGGGGGCGGGCTGGAAGAAGTGTTTACCGCGGCGGCTGACGCCACCTTGAACACCATGATCGGACAGCTCGATTCAGTACGTCCCAAAGTCGAACGTGCGGCTGCGCTCGAGAATTCCGAATTGGATCTGCTTCTTTTCGATCTCCTCCAGGAGATCATTTATTACAAGGATTCCGATCAACTCCTGCTTCGAGTGGTCAAGTGCGAGTTCGAACTGGCGCCCGGCGTCAACAAGCTTTTCGCAAAGCTGAAAGGGGAGAAGCTGGATCCGAAACGCCACGAGCAGCGCGCCGATGTGAAGGCGGTCACCCTACACCAGTTCTGGTTGAGAAGCGACGAAAGCGGATGGAAGGCTCACGTCATCCTGGATGTCTGACCTGAAACTTCAAATTGCAGATGCCCTGAAAGGGCGCGATCTTTTCAGCGCAGTGTGAATCGCATCGCCACCC
>CAZAEY010000152.1:0-8505 GCA_964484155.1 uncultured Acidobacteriota bacterium | reverse complement strand
TCGCACGTCAAAAGCCGAGGGGCTTGTTTGCGCAGACGGCCCCGTTAACCAAGGGCGGTTCGTTTTTGCGGGCGATTTCTTCTATTCCGCATCGGCTTGCGGTTCCCGTCCAGCGGCGGCCGGTTTCGACGCACTGAAAAAGTAACGATCCCGCCCTAATTGCTTTGCCTCGTACAAGGCACGATCAGCAGCCTGAATGACCTCCGTCGTTTCGTCGCCGTGCTCGGGAAAAAAGGCGATGCCAATCGACACTGTGAGTTCCGGCAGCGCCCTTCCGTCGGCCATGACTTCCAGAACGCGCACTTTTTCGAGGAAGCGCTCGGCCCATGCCGACATCGATGCACGCGTTGCACTCGGGAAGACCACGGCAAACTCGTCGCCGCCGAATCGACAGGCCAAGTCAATCAGGCGGCAGTTTACCTTCAGCACCTGCCCGAGCTGGCGCAGCACTGCATCTCCGGTTTCGTGGCCGTACTCATCGTTGTAGCTTTTAAAGCAATCCACATCTATCATGGCCACCGCCACGGTCGTATTTTCCCGAGCCGCGCGGGCGAATTCGCGCAGGAGGGAGCTCTCCAGAAACCGCCGGTTGAAGAGTCCGGTCAGCGAGTCCTTAATCGCTTCAAGGCGCAGTTCTTCCCGCAACCGGAGATTTGCCAGCGCCAGCCCCAATTGTTCGGACATGCGCTGCGCAAAAACCACGTCGTCTTCGACAGTTTCTGATCGGTTGGAAAGAGCAACGTAAAGCAAGCCGAGGGCGCCGCCTTCCGTCATCATGGGTAAGCAAACATAACCGGCCGCTCCGCCTGCTTCCTGTACATGCTTGCAGCGAACCGCGAATTGCGTGCCGGGTGGCCGATACGCTTGGCCGCGTCGCAATGCCCAGCACTCCTCCGGCGGGAAGCTGTCGGCCACCTTTTGTTCGCCCCAGCGCGCCATGAGCTCCAAGTGGTTCCGCGACTCCTTAAACAGATACAACGCGCCGCCTTCGCTCAAGCGAATCTGCTCCAGGTAGCCACCAATGATCGCTCGCGTCTCTTCGAGCCGGACCACGGTTTGCAACAATCCTGTCATCTCTCCTAACAGGGTGAGGCGGCGGTTCCCCTGTTCCAACGCCTTCGACTGGCTCGTGATCAGTTCGACCGCGTTTGTGCGCTGCGTGATGTCCTCCGCGATACCGGCAAACCGGTACACTTCTCCCTTCTCATTTCGGATCGGAAAACCGCGCGCCCTGACCCAGCGAATATCACCGTCCGGGCGGACCACGCGATACTCGACGTCGAACGGAATGACCGTCCCATCGGGTGCGAACGAATTAATCGCCCGTTCCCGGTCGTCGGCGTGAATCGCGTCCATAAACGAAATCGGATTGGCATACAGGCTCTCGCAGCTCCGGCCCCAGATCTCCGAGTAACCGGGACTGATGTATAGCATCTGGGTCATGCCAGGGTCGACGAGGAAGAAAACTTCGCGAATGTACTCCGTTACCTGGCGGAACCGCAGCTCGCTTTCCTGGAGATCCGCTTCGAGCCGCCGCTTGCGCCCGGATATTGCGCCGATGATCGAACCCAGTATTTCTGCGAGAGTCATCCGCCGAGTTCACTTCACTATGGCGGATTTGGGACAAATGGTCAAGCAGTTCAGCCGGCCCGGCGCTGCCATGGCTGGAGCCGTCGCAAATTACCCCGAACCGTCGCCCCGATTCTCGATGCAGCGAAGGAGATTCCCGTCCGGATCGACCAGCGCGAATATGCGCAGACCGTGTTGCGCTTCCGGCCAGGACAAGCGCGGAATCGAGCTGCAATCGCTCGACAGCCCGGCCACTTGAAATGCCGCGTGCAGCCCGTCCAGATCGGCCACTCGGATGCAGGCGCTGAAGCAGTTCTTGCGCGGATCTTGACGGAGCGGGAAAAACTCGACCTCCAGGGGCCCCCGGGAAAGTATCATCCACCCCCGATCCTTGAATTCGATCTCAAATCCAAGCGCTTGATAAAAACTCGCTGTTCTTTCCAGATCGCGACTTGGGAGGTTGGCTGTGATACGGTCTTTCATGGTTCCTTCCTCGATTGACTTCCGATGCGCTGTCAAAACGGAATCGGGCTGGATCGACGTCTCGCTCCGATTCCATTCCAGTGTGCAGAATCCGGATTGTCTGGGATCCCAGGGATCCCCTTTTTCCTCGCCTTGGAGGATAATCTCAGTAAATGGCTCAGACAACTGCCAACCCAGGCGGACTATTGGCCGGAAGGCAGCCGCCGGAAAAGCGAGACCACTGCGTGGGACAGTAGAGGATGTTCGCCCTTGAGCCGGAAAGACTAAATGCGGCTCCTTGAAGCGCCCTGGTCGGAGTCATTCCAATGCAGCTGCAAAGACGGCTGCCGGACCGGGGCATCAGGTCAAATGCAATTGTTTTCCGAAGGAGCAAGACGGATCGCAGAGGGAGTTGAGGCGATGACGAAAGGACGTTTTAAGAGAGAAGCAACAACATTTGTCGTACTTCTGCATGCGGCGCTGGTTTGGTGGACAGCGGCTTGCTCGTACGATCACGAGAGCTTGCAGGCGGAGTCCGCCGCCCACCTGGAGGCTCTGGAGCGGGCCTCGATCGCCGATCGGATCCAGCCGTATCCCAAAAACCCATTTTATTGGCAGTACAGGCGCCAGCCGGTGCTGCTGCTGGGAGGCTCTCGCGAGGACAATCTGTTCAATCATCCCGACGGTCTGGCCGAGCATCTGGACGCCCTGCGGGCAGCCGGAGGCAACTACGTCCGCAACACCATGAGCAGTCGCAACCCAGGCAATCCCTGGCCTTTCAAGAGGCTTGAAAACGGTCAATACGATCTGGAGCTGTGGAACGAAGAATACTGGAGTCGATTTGAGGACCTGTTGCGACTCAGCCTGGAGCGCGACGTCATCGTGCAGATCGAGGTGTGGGACCCTTGGGACTACTTCCAAAGCGAAGCGCCGCTGGGCTTCGGGCCGGAAAACGTCGGTTGGGAGAGCTGTCCGTTCAACCCTTCTCTGAACGTCAACTACACGGCTGAGGAAAGCGGCCTGGCCGAGGAAATAGACTACTACTCCCAGGCCGCGCCGACGGATCACCTGTTTTTTCACACACCGCCCGAGTTGAAGGACGTCCCTCTGGTGCGTCGCTATCAGGAAGCATTCGTGGACAAGCTGCTGTCGATTTCACTGAAGTATCCGAACGCGCTCTACTGCATGAACAACGAGATCGGGGAGCCTCCCGAATGGGGCCGTTACTGGGCGCAGTATATTCGAGCCAAGGCGGATGCGGCTGGCGTTCCGGTCTTCCTGGCCGACATGCGGCGAAACAGCGACTTTCATTCGGAAGAGCAGCTGGAGCTCCTGCAGGATCGAGAGCGCTTCGACTTTTTCGAGATCTCCCAAAATACTGCCAACGACGGTCAGCGCCACTACGACATGATCCAGTTCATCCGCTCGAGAGTGCTGGAGGCTCCCATCCCCCTGAACAACGTCAAGATCTACGGCGGCGAAATCGGCAGCTGGACGACTAGCGTGGAGGAAGGGACCCGACGCTTCTGGCGCAATATCTTCGGCGGGCTGGCCTCGTCGCGCTTTCACCGCGAGGGGCCTTCCCCTCATTTCTTCGGCATCGGGTTGAGCGAACTGGCCCGGACTCACATCCGCAGCATGAGAATGCTGACCGACGAGCTACAAGTTTTCGAAGGGGCGCCCCGAAACGACCTGTTAAGCGAGCGCGAGCCGGACGAGGCCTACTGCTTCGGTGTGGAAGGGAAGCGCTACGCCGTGTATTTCACAAACGGGGGCGCGGTGCGAATTGCCTTGCCCGAATTGGATGCCGGTTGGCGCGTGCGCTGGCTGAACATTCTGGAAAGCCGCTGGGAAACCGAAGCGCCCCTGGCAAGCGGAAACGAAAGCCGTCTCTCGCCTCCGGGACCCGGGCAGTGGACGGCGTTAATCGTTCCGGCGGGCTGACACCCTCGGGCAGGATCCCGAGCTTCAACTCCAGAATCCGTTGTCTCGGTCAGGGCGCCGCCGACATTCGTTGCAAGGTTGCGCGTCGTCCCATGCCTGGCGCCCCACGCCTATTTCCGAGGGAACAGGTCCACGGCCGTGTCTGGCGGGATTTCAGGATATGCGATGATGAAGCTGACCCCGGGGAAGCGGTGCGCCAGGAAGCGCGGCATGTCATCCAGATAGGAGTTCCAGCCAATGGTCCCAGCTCGCGCGCTGATCAGCACAATCAGGTCGTCGACGTTGAACTCCCGGTTGTATTTAGCCATTTCCGCCCACTGGCTGTATTTTCGAAATTCGGGTTCCGCCGCCGACTGCAACTGCGCGACGAAAAGTCTAATGTGCGGGAGTTCGCTGTCCTGTACATGGAATATGGCGGGAGCTCCGATTTGGCTGCTGAGTCTGTTGACCGTAAGCAAAAGGTCGGCGAAACCGGGTTCATGGATGACGTTGGGCGGAATGACGAGAATGAGCCGCTGCATGGTGTTGAGCGGATGGTGAAGATGACAGACCCATGCGGCCAGGCGGCTTTCAGTCAGAAGATGATCGAGAATGGTTCCGAAAATCCGCTCGTTGGTTGTGACTTCGGCGTTCCAGCCGATGATCAACTGGGTAATGCGAAGTTCGCTGATGGCGCGCAGAATTCCTCGAGCCGGGCTCAAGTCGACCCGATGAGAAATTCTCACTGGAGTATCGGTTGCCAGCGCTCGGTCTACGGCCGTGCTGAACTTCACTTCGCTTCGCAACAGCTGTTCGGGAAGATCACCGTCATCCGGCAGCACCGACATCGCCCAGAGGGGTTCTTGGGATCGGCTGTCCTTGATCAGGATGGCCAGGTCCAACAGGAGCTCGATTGACGCCGGGTTGGCCACGGGCACCAGAATGCGCTGCGTCCGGGGGCTACTTTCGACAAGTTTCAATTCTTCCTGCTGCGCCAATTTCCTTCCGGAACGCTCTGCAGCCCAAGAGCCCAGGACACAGGTTCCCAGAATCATGAGAATGGAACCGTTGAGGACGTCTTCATTGAAGATTCCCAGTTCAAACCCGATGAGCACGGCCGCAAGCGTCGCTGCGGCCTGAGGAACGCTGAGACCGAAGATCAGCTGTCGCTCCTCCGAACGGTAGCGGAAGAGACGTTGGGTGAGAAAGGCCGCCGCCCATTTCGTGGCGGTTACGGTCAGGACCATGGCGATTGCCACTTTCCAACCCTGAGAACCAATCAGCAACATCCGCAGATCGACGAGCATTCCGACCGAAATCAGGAAGAATGGGATAAACAGTGCGTTGCCGACAAATCCGATGCGATTCATGATGGAGCTGCGGCCGGGGATGAGCCTGTTCAGAACCAGACCGGAGACAAAGGCCCCAATTATGGCCTCGACGCCGGCTAATTCGGCAAGGAACGAACACGTGAAGACGACGGACAGGACAAAAACGTAGCCCATCGGGCCTCCGTCGTCAGCGTGGCGGAAAAACCAACGGCTAATGCGGGGAACGACCCAAAACATAAATGCTAGGTAAAGTGTTAAAAGCAGCGGCAGGGACACCCAGAAGACGGTGTTCAGTTCGCCTCGTGCGGAGGCCGCTATGACGGCCAGCACGAGCAGCGCCAGCATGTCGGTGATGATGGTGCCGGCGACGGCAACTGTGACGGCTTCGTTCCTGGCCAGACCCAATCGGCTGACGCCCGGATAAGTCAACAGGGTGTGGGAAGCGAACATGCTGGCCAGTAGGATCGAAGCACGTAGGTCGAAACCGAGCAGATGCAATCCGACCAGCGTTCCAACGCCTTGCGGAATGCTGAAGGTCAGAAGACCGAAAACGAGACTTCGAGTCCGGGCCTTCTTGAATTCGTCGAGATCCATTTCCAAGCCGGCCAGAAACATGATGTAAAGAAGACCAACGGTTCCCAGAAGAATGAATGTCTGGTCTCTAGCCAACAGACCGGTCGCATTCGGTCCGACAATCACTCCGGCGAGGATCAGCCCGACAATTCCGGGCAGTTTGAATCGACCAAAAACGACCGGCGCCACCAAGATCATCAGCATGACCAGGGCGAAAACGAGAACCGGGTTGCTAATCGGGAGGGCCAAGTCAGTCATGGAGTTAAAGAGTGGAAGACCCCGACCGGGCGGCCGCGGTGCGGCGGCCGCCCGCTTCAGTCCGAAAACTCTTTGTTCAGAAGCAGCCTCAGCATGTCCATGGTCGTGATGATTCCCAGCAAGCGATCTCTCTCCGTTACCAGGATCCGGTGAAAGGAGTTGTCCAGCATCGCCTTTGCCACTTCCGAGACGTCGGCGTCCGGCGCAATCGACCGCACGTCCGGATTCATGATGTCGAAAACGGTCGTCCTTCTCTGCTCCAGTCGCAATCCTTCCAAGTCCTGGAAATCGATGCCGTACGGCTCTCCTGAAGTGACAAAAAAGTCCGAGATTTCAGACTCGGTATCCGGATCTTGTCCGACCACCTCGGCGACATCCCGCAGAGACACGACCCCGATCAATCGACCTTGTTCGTCCACGACCGGCGCTCCGGAGATTTCGCTTTCATTGAGAAATCGGGCCAGTTGATCCACATTCAAGTCCGGGCTGACCGTCAGCACTTCGCGATTCATAATGTCCTTAGCCTTCATAATGTTTTTCCTTTCCGATTTACTATTGAAAAGCAATATTCGTACCTTTACAATTCGACCTGCCACAATCGGAAAAACTCGACTGCGTGCGGCCGCTCGACGACCCGGCATTGAAATCGAGCTTCCGCCGCGGGGGTAAAATTCTCAGGCATTGGGGCAAATCGCGCACTTCCGGGCGATCCGTTTGGGAATCTTGACTTCGTCGGCGCAAAGCATCGTGGACCAGAAACACTGAAATCGGCAATTGAGAAAACGCTGCGACGTCATTGTCATAGGCCTGGGCGCCATGGGAAGCGCAGCGGCGGCGCAGCTGGCCGCCAGGGGATTTTCCGTCCTGGGGCTGGACCGGTTCAGGCCTCCCCATGAAATGGGCTCTTCCCATGGAGAAAGCCGCATCATCCGCGCGGCTTACTTCGAAGATCCGGTCTACGTTCCCATGGTCCTCCGCGCCTTTGACCTGTGGAGGAAGCTGGAAGCCGACTCAGGCGCCGAATTGCTGCAGGCGAGCGGCGTGCTGTCGCTGGGAAGGCCGGAGTCGGGCGTCATTGCAGGATCCCGGCGCAGCGCGGAGATTCACCAGATTCCCCACCGGACGCTGACAGCTGACGAAATCGCGACGCGTTTCCCGGCTCTGAGACCTTCTGTAGAAACCATCGGCCTGTTGGAGCCGGACGGGGGAATCCTCTTTCCGGAGCGCTGCGTTCTCAGCCAACTGGAACTGGCCTCCCAGCGCGGCGCTGAATTGCACTTCGGCGAACCGGTACGGTCCTGGAAAGCATCCGAGGACTCGATCGAAATCAAGACCGATTCGGGCCGTTTTCACGCCGGCCGCCTGATCATCGCGGCCGGCGCGTGGGCCAGTCAGCTCCTCTCCGAGCCGCAGATCCCATTGCATGCGGAAAGGCAGGTTTCGGTCTGGTTCCAACCGAACGACCCTCAACGGGTTCAGGTCGGCGAGTTCCCTGTGTTTCTGTGGGAGTACGAAAGCGAAAGGCTCCTGTACGGCGTTCCCGATCTTGGGCGGGGCGTGAAGGCGGCGCTGCATCATCAGGGGACGTCGTCGACCGATGCCGATCGAACGAATCGGCGCGTCGAGCCTGAAGAGTCGGAGACGATTCGCTCCCTGCTGCAAAGGCTGGCGCCGGCTGCCGCAGGCCCACAGCAGCATGCCTCCGTCTGCCTGTATACCAATGCTCCGGACCATCACTTTCTGATCGATTTCCATCCGCATTCGCCGCGAGTCCTGATTTTGAGTCCATGTTCCGGACACGGTTTCAAGTTCGCTCCAGTGGTCGGCGAACTCGCGGCGGACCTGGTTTCAGGAGAAAAGCCTCGATTTGACTTGAAACGGTTTCGGTTGTCGAGATTTCAAGCCGACGGTCGCCGGTCCGGCTGATTCCGGCCGGCAGCTTTCATTTGGCAGCAGGCAGTGCCGTCGAACAAGGGACTCAGCCCACCCACGGGTTGCAAAAGACGGAAATCGGATAAATCTCCCTGCGACGATGAGTCAGCAGGTCCTTCCCGGCCAATGCATCTTAGATTTTATGAAGTCTGCGATAAATTTTATGAGTCATACCGGGAAGGGGCGCTGGAGGCTGCGATGCCCGACTGGGCGCTTTGCATCCCCATAAGCCGTATGAACTCCTCATGCCCCGTGTAGAAGGAGTCCGGATCGGAACGGAATCTGCAAGTCCTTACCATTCAAGAAGTTGCAGCATAAGGGGAACGATGTCCCACGATTGGCACGATCATTGCTTTCCAGCGAAGCCTATGAAGCGTTTCCCGAAGGCCGCAACTTGCTATCCACTTATTTTCTTGTTTGCATTCTCGCTCTCCGCCTTCGACTGGCTTCGCGGCCA
>CAZAEY010000151.1:5253-8531 GCA_964484155.1 uncultured Acidobacteriota bacterium | reverse complement strand
TACATCAGCAGCGTCAAACCGCCGGTCAGGATCAGAGCGCTGGCCCAGATCAGGTCCAGATTGATCCAGGCGGTGCGCAGCAATGCCAGCCCGAGCTTTTCGAACACGATCCAGGCGGCGAATGCGGTGACGATCAGGTAGCCCGCGCTGTGAGCCAGGGTCGCCAGCAGACCCAGATAGGGGTCGCCGGCGGCCCCGATTCCCTGACTGTGAGCGGCGCAGGCTGCGGCATTGGACTGAACGGTCAGAAAGAAGGGCAGAACCATCAATCCTGCGCCATGGGCCGATGCCATCAGAAAGGACCAGACAGTCAGACCTGCGAGTCCCACCCTCATGCCGCCCCAATGTCGATGCCGCTGCCGGAAGATCCGATAGCCGCCGAGCGCCAAGAGGAAGCCGGCGGCGGGCCACTTCAGCGTTTCAGCCGAGACCGCAACGCCCAGCAGCAGAGCCGCCAGGATGATCAGGCCGATGGCGAGGCCGTGGCCCAGAGCCAGAGGGAAGAGGGCCAGCCAGAGGGCCTTGCGGCGGCCCTCCTGCATGCCCAGGGCGACTGCGAACAGCCATCCCATTCCGGGGTTGATTCCATGGAACGCCCCCAGCGCGACCAGCATCGTCCAAGCGAACAGACTGCCATTTTCGAACATCGTCAATTCTCCGTTACTTCCGCATTCATGAGAAGCAGTACGAATCGGATGAGGCGTCGCCTCCCTCCAGATGGACTTGGTGCGGCCGAAGTTCGTCAAACTGGAGGAAGAAGTTGCGATCCAGCTCAAAACCGCCCTCCGGGTTCACGTCGAGCTTAGCCATCCATCCCTTGACTCCGTCGGGATAGAACTGCTCGTCCCAGGACATGTAAAGGGAATTCGTAAAGTAGACTCTGCGCCCGTCGCGGCTGATTTCGACCATTTGGGGCCCGCCGTTCAGTGGAGCCTTCTCCAGGGACGGGTGCGGCGTTCGTCCGACGATGCCGCCCAGCCGGACCGAACCGGTCAGTTTCGGATGGAAGGGATCGGAGACGTCGTACTGACGGATTTCACCTGTCCCCCAGCAGGAGACGTACAGGAAGCGGTCGTCCAGCGACAGGTTGATGTCGGTCACCAGGGGCGGAACCGCCCTAAAGCCCTTCAACAGGGGCGGGAGCTCGTCCTCGTTCGCGGGCTCAGCCGGAATCTCGATGACCTTTTCAATTTTCCATTTTCCGTTGCTCTCTCGGTACCACATCCAAACCGATGCGGACAGGTCCTTGAGGCTGGTCACTACGCCGACGAATCCATAGGTGCGTCGCGGATCGTGGGCCGGTCTCAGTTCCAGAACCATCTGCTGTTCCGGACCCAGTTCCAAGACCTGGCGGTGCCGACGCTTGCGCAGGTCCCAGACGTGCAAAGCGTGGCCGTACTCGCCGGCCAGCAGCTTTTCGGGGATGACTCCGCCTTCGACCATGTTCGGAGTCCCCCATTCGCTGGTCAGCATCGTGTCGCATCCGAGGTGCCACCAGAAGTCATAGGCCAGGTACTGGGGCCCTCTGTCCAACTCCCAGCGCCCCTGAACTTCGAAAGTCTCCGGATCCATGATGAAGATTCCGCCGGGGCCTTCTCCATTGCCGTTGCCAAGCGCGTTCAGGTAGATTCCGTCGGGACCGCAGTGGGCGGTGTGGGGGCGGCTGTAAGAGGTCCGCTCCAGAACCGTTTCCGGTTCAATGACCTTGACGATCTGCGGCTGGCGTGGATCGGGACGGGTGTCAATGATGTGGATTCTCGAAGAACGCAGCCCGGGAACGACCAGGTAGCGCCGCTCCATATGAGGATGGGGCGAATAGGGGCAGAGACAGGAGCTGCAAGCGTTCCAGCCGAAGTGATGCAACTCGTCGCCGGCGTTTGGCATATCGACTTGACCGACGATTTCGCCGTAGCTGTTCGACTGCGGGTCGACGTCGACGACTCCCATCGCATCCGGACGCCCTTTCAGCGTCGGGTTGACCATCGCCACGTAGGCCAGCTTTTCCGGTTCAGCCTTCATCGCCATTGCGGGCGAAGGGTAGAACGTGGGATCCGGTTTCCAGTTTGCCATTTCTCTTTCCTCCTTGAAGATTTGTTCTGGTTATTTGGGTTCGATTCGTTCAAAGTCGAATGACGGTTGTCGTTGCGGCCACTTGGCTCGCGCGTCCATTCGACACTCGCACCGTCATGCGCGGGAATGGGGAGAAATGGCTCAAGATTTTCATTCAGTGGGATCGAGGGGATGCTTTCTGGAGAACCGGCCCGGATTCGAGTTCAACGCTAAACGCGCAAAGCGACTCGCTGAGATTTCGTTGTATGCTGGAGCGGTGGGCCCATCCCGATCTGGAGATGAACGTGTGAAGGGCTGGATGTCGGCTGCGAACGTCAGAAGGGGGGAGGTCGCTGGCTTGAAATGGCAAAGGAAGACGTCACGACGCTCTTAAAGGATGTCGGGTCCGGCGACTCGGAGGCGCTGGAAACGCTGGTCCGGATCGTGTACCGGGAGTTGCGCAGGGTGGCCGGAGGCCTCATGCGCTCCGAAAGAAGCGAGAAAACGCTGCAGCCTACCGCGCTGGTGCACGAAGCGTACCTGCGCCTGTTTCAAGAGGGAGCGTCCTGGGAGAACCGGGCCCATTTTTTCGGAGCGGCCTCTCGCGCCATGAGGCGGATTCTGGTCGAGCAGGCGCGAAAGCGACGGGCCGCTAAGCGGGGCGGCGGCGCCCGCCCGGTCACCTTCGAAGATCTGCAGGTTGCCGCGGAGGATCCGCAGATCGATCTAATCGCTCTGGACGAGGCCCTGGAAGCGTTGGGCCACGAAGACCCGCGTCTGGCCAGAATCGTCGAGCTTCGCTATTTCGCAGGTCTGAGCATCGAAGGGACTGCAAAGGTCCTGAGCGTTTCCGTCGCCACAGTCAAGCGGGATTGGGCCTACGCTCGAGCCTGGCTCTACGACAGGCTGAGCGCCTGAATTGAGCCTGCCCTCCAGACGGCGCTCTCTATGCGAACGCATGAAAGCGGATCCGCTGCGAAATCAGAAATCATGCGCCGTTTCGCGAAAAACGTCATCCCTTTGGAGTATCAGTCGTGAAATCTCAATTTCGAAAGGAGAAACAGCATGCCTAAGAAGGTGACGAAGAAGCCCAAGGCGAAGGCCGCCGCAAAACCAAAGGCCAAGCCCAAACCCAAGGCGAAAGCAGCGACCAAGGCCAAGGTGACGGCGTCCAGGACCACGGCTGCCAAGACTGCGAAAAAGGCTCCGGCGAAATCCGCAGCCAAGAA
>CAZAEY010000151.1:0-5153 GCA_964484155.1 uncultured Acidobacteriota bacterium | reverse complement strand
TTTTTCCGCAACGAATCATCTATACTGTAGCCTGTGACGTATGGACGAAAAATCTTCAGGCAAGTCCGACTTCGAACCAACCGTAGAAGCATCCGAGCAGACGAGAAGAGATGCGCCGTCGGCAGGCTCGGCAGTCCGTAAAGTCGGCCCTTACCGAATTCTTCGAAAAATTGGCGAAGGCGGTATGGGAGAAGTCTATCTTGCGGAGCAGACCGAGCCGATTCGACGGCAAGTGGCCGTGAAGGTGATTCGCAAGGGACTGGACAGCAGTCGAGTAGTGGCGCGCTTTGAAGCCGAGCGCCAGGCCCTGGCCATGATGGAGCATTCCAGCATCGCCCGGGTTTTCGACGCCGGCGCAACGGATGAGGGAATTCCATTCTTCGTAATGGAATACGTCCCCGGCGTTCCCATCACGCAATACTGCGACCGGGAAAGGCTGTCGATTGAAGAGAGGCTCTCCCTTTTTGTCACGGTGTGCGAGGGCGTGCAGCACGCCCATCATAAAGCCATCATCCATCGCGATCTGAAGCCGACCAATATTCTGGTCGTCTTCCAGGACGGTCGCCCCGTGCCGAAGATCATCGATTTCGGAGTGGCCAAGGCGACTTCCCGTCGATTAACGGAAAAGACTCTGTTCACAGAACACGGCCAGTTGATCGGTACTCCCGAGTATATGAGTCCCGAGCAGGCCGATCTGAACAACCAGAATATCGACACGCGCACCGACGTTTACTCGCTTGGCGTTCTGCTGTATGAACTTCTCAGCGGGGCGCTGCCCTTCGACCCAAAGGAGCTTCGGTCCTCCGGATTCGAGGCGATTCGGAAGAAAATCATCGATGAGGAGCCGGCGTTGCCTAGCCAGCGTCTGAGCACGATTCTATCGACCAGCTCAGAGCCAGCTGCAAGACGAAGGACCGAGCCGCACACGCTGATGCGCCGCATTCGCGGCGACCTCGACTGGATCGTCATGCGGGCCATGGAAAAAGATCGGAGGCGCCGCTACAACTCTCCGTCCGAACTGGCCGCCGACATTCAGCGGCATCTCAGCGACGAGCCGGTGCTCGCCTCGCCCCCCAGTCTGGCATATCGCGCCCAGAAATTCGCGCGGCGCCATAAAACGCTGGTGGCTTCGATCGGAGTGCTGTTTGCAATGCTGGCCATCCTTTCCGCCAGCATGACCTATCAGGCTTATCGGATCTCCGCGGAACGGGACCGGGCCAACCGCGAGACGGAGGTCGCGCGCGAAGTGACGGCCTTCCTGACCGACCTGTTTCGCTCCTCCGACCCCTTCGTCGCGACGGGAGAAGAGTTGACGGTCCGGCAGCTGCTGGATCGAGGAGCTGAGCGGATACAGGCATCCATCTCAGCCGATCCCATCATCAAAGCGCAGCTGCTTCGAACGATCTCCAAGGCGTATGGGAATCTGGGCCAGTACGGTCAGGCCGAGACACTTTCCCGGGAGGCGACGGGTTTGCTGACGGAGTCGCTTGGAGACGGGCATCCTGACGTTCTGGAAGCGCGCGGCACCCTGGGCTCTCTGATCTGGCGGCAGGGTCGAGCGAGCGAGGCCGAGCCGATTCTGACCGAAGTCTATCGAGCCAAAACCGAGCTTTACGGAAAGAACCATCTCGCCACGGCCGACGCCGCCAACAATCTGGCCAACCTCTACCTGACCGAAGGGCGTTACAGCGAAGCGGAGCGTCTCTATCTGGAAGCGCTCGAGCTCCGCACGCAGCTTCTGGGCTCCGATCATCCCGACACGCTGGGGCCGGCTCACAACCTGGCCAACGTTTACTCGAATCTGAAAAGGGTGGAGGAGGCCAAAGAAATTTTTGCGCGAGTTTACCAAGGAAGGCTGCGCTCCCAGGGCCCGAATCATCCGCATACGCTGGGCGCCGCCAGCAGTCTGGCCGACCTGTTGCGGCAGAGCGGAGATTATCAGGAGGCGGAGCGTCTCTACGACGAGACTTTGAAGAGGAGGCGGCAGGTGCTGGGCGATTCCCACCCGGACACGCTCACAACGCTGAACAATCTTGCCGGTCTTTATGAGGACACCGGGAGGCTGGCTGAAGCCGAAAGCCTGTACGTCGAAACGCTGCGGACTCGGGAGCGCGTGCTGGGCGCCGATCACCCGCAGACGATCATTTCCGTTTACAATCTCGGAAACTTCTATTTCCAGCACGAGCGCCACAACGAAGCCGAGCCCTGGCTGCTCCGGGCGATCGATGCATGGAACAGGACGCTTCGGCCCGGACATCCTCACCATCAACGGGTCCGTAACACTCTGGCGCGCCTTTGCTACATGAAAAAGGACTTCGCCCTCGCGGAGAAATACTTTCTGGAGGAGCTGAGCGGATGGCGCGCAGCGAGTCCGGATGATCCGAAAGTCTCTGAAACGCTCTACAACCTCGCCTGCGTGGCCTCGCTGCAGAACGCCACCCGGCGGGCGGTGGCGTACCTGAAGGAGGCGGCCGACAGGGGGATGCTCGTCGAGCAGATTCTGACTGACCCGGACCTTGATTCGCTGCGCAGGGAGCCGGAGTACCTGCAGATCGCGCAACGAGTCAGGGAGCGGGCGGGCGAACGCTAGCCCGCAATTCTCAAACCCCTCCTGCTGCGACGCCGGAAAGCGGCGCGACGAACGGCGGCTCCCGTCCAGTTGCGCCTCGCAGCAGGGTTTGTCGCGCCCATTCAGGGCGCCTTTTTTTTCTTTGACCGCTCCAACCCAGGGTGGCGCTGCGCTTCACCCTGGGCTAAGAATGTCCTGCCCTTTCAGGGCAGCCGCCGACAGATCCCACGGGAGGGGCGGGAATCCACCCAAGCTCCGCTTATTCGCGTTCGAGAGAATCCTTGCGCCCGCCTAATGAGGCATCGCGCCAACGCCCCGAAGGGGCGAGACAACGCCAGCCCAGGGTGAAGCGAAGCGCCACCCTGGGTCCCCAGGCCTGATAACATCCGCCAGCGCCCTAAAGGGGCGCGACAAACGGCGGCTCCCGTATAAAGGTCCGTCGCAGCAGGGTTTGTCGCGCCCATTCAGGGCGGCTTTTTTTCTTTGACCGCTCCAACTTGGACACCGTCGCCTGGTTTCCGGACCCCGAAATGCGCGCATCCCGGCGAAAATCTCGGAAGTTGAAATGACTTTTTTCCCAATATTGCCGTGGTATACTACCGGTCAGAGTGACGGCTTTGTCAACGCAGATGCGAAGCAGAATCCGGCTTCCCTGCGCAATGACGTGAACGATGCCGCTTCAACGAGGCTGGCGAGGTGGTTCATGGCGAAACGAAGCGTCCTATACGTGTTGGGTGCGGTGATCGCCTTTCTGATCGTTGCATGGATGTGGCGGGGGTCCGGCGATCCGCAGCGGACGATCCCGGTCAGTTCCGATCCCCTGGCTGAATCGCGGGGCATGGGCCGGGACGATGCCGCCGGAGTCAGCGGGCACCTTCCAGGATCTCGCGAGTTCGCTGATTCGACGGACTACGACTACGGCGTGACGCGACTCGGAGAGCTCGAAGACGTCAGAAAGATCGTCGTTGGCGACGCGTCTGAAATCCTGATCGAAGGACGAGTGCTCAACGAAGCCGATGGAAGCCCGGTTGCAAGCGCAGAACTCACGGTCTCGGAGCCGGCGCCCCCTGACTTATTCCCGCTGCTTCCATCCCACCGGGAAATGAAGTTCGCCGCCGACGCCCTGGGCCGGTTTCGGCTCGAACTGAAACGGCGGCAGAGCTTCACGCTGAGCGCAGAGGCCGACGGCTTTCAGAAAAGAACGTTGAACAACATCGAGCCGGTCTCCCAAAGCGGCCTGATCGTTCTGCTGACTCCGTTTCTCAGGGTGGAGGGCTACATCGTCGACCCGACGGATCGCGGCATCGCGGATGCAGCCGTATGGATCAACCGCACCGACAGAGACGAATACGCCCGAAATGTGGACTGGAGCTACTCGGGCCAAGATGGAAGATTCGAATTCAGCCGGGTGTCGGAGCCGGGCGAGTATTGGATTTCAGCCGCCCATGTCGAGCATCTGGCGCTCGAGCCTGCGCCGGTCACGCTGGAGAGAGGAGACAACTCGCTGAAGCTGATCTTGGAGCCCGCCGGCGGGGAACGGGCAACCATCTGGGGACGGGTCGTAGACACAGAAGATCTTCCGGTCGGCGGCGCGGAGGTTTCGATCGGTGAATCGGTGAGTTTAGGGTTTGGCTTGCGCCTGGCCTCGACTCACACCGACAGGGACGGTTACTACAGATTCTCCTCGATTCGATTTGGAAGATACAACCTTAGCTGCAGTGCGGAAGGATTTGCGACGACCGGCGGGCTCCATCGATCCGCTTCTGTAACGGTCGACGGGGCAGCGCTCGAATACCGGCGCGATTGCACCCTTTCGCCGTCGGGTCACCTGTCGGGGACGGTCATCGACGACGAAGGCGCTCCGGTGGCTGCGGCCAGCGTGACGGCTTTCCATGAAATCGGCATGAGCCGGGGATGGACCACGGGTGAGGACGGAAGATTTCTTCTCGAGGGCCTGGAGCACGGCGAATACATCGTCCTCGTGAAACACTTCGATTACCAGGGCCTGCGGGTTGAGGTGGCCGTTCCGCATGAAGGCGACCTCCGGTTGCGACTTCGGAAAGGCCTTGCGCTGTTCGGAGCGGCGACGGACCTGCGGGGAGGGTCGGTCGAGAGTTTCACTCTGACCCTGACGGATCCGACGCAGACTCACCCTTGGAAGAGAATGCAGTTTAACAATCCTGACGGCCGCTTCCGCATGGACGGCATCTCTCCCGGGACCTATTCGCTGAACCTTCAAACGCCTGACGGAAAGAACTACTCCGGTCCGCTGCAGATCTCCGAGGACTTATGGGCGACGCTGCGGGTCGATCTGAGTCAACCGGAGGGAGGATCGCTAACGATTCAAGCTTCCGCCGCCCCTCCCGGAAACCGGTGACTGGAGCGTTGGCGAAACCGTTCCCTTTAGATGATTTCCAAGCGCACGTCACGGCCGGATTTCGCAGGCTGATTGCGGACCTGCCGGCCGACGTGCAAAAGCGCGCCCGCCTGAGCTGCCGACTGTGGAAGGAAGACCCGGGGCATCCGGGCGTTGATTTCAAGAACGTCCATTCGACGCAGCCGATCTACTCCGTCCGCGCGGGCC
>CAZAEY010000150.1:0-8593 GCA_964484155.1 uncultured Acidobacteriota bacterium | reverse complement strand
AGTCAGACTTTCCTTCGCCGATAATAGTGATAAACCGGGATCCCCAAGGCGACTACGGTCAATCCGGCAAGCGCCTCCCATGGCCTGGAAACTACGGCGTTGAGCAGCACAAGCGTATTGACGACGACGAACACCGTCGGCAGGACCCGCCAGGAGGAAGTCTTGTATAGAGCCGCCACCGTCAATGTGGAAAAGATCATCAGAATGAAGCCCGAGTAAAGAAGAATCTGGTCAAAGCGGCCGACCAGCACCAGAAATAATGCGATCAGCGTCTGAAACCAGATGGATCGCAGCGGCGCCTTCCGTTTCGGATCGACTGCGCTCAACCAGGCGGGAAACAGCCGATCTCGAGACATTGCGAAATAGACGCGGGGTCCGGCGATGGCCATGGCGGTCAGCGAGCTGAAAATCGAGAGCAGAATGAGCGCCGTCACCAGCGTTTGCCCCACCGGTCCGAATACGCTGGCTGCAGTGATCTCGGCCACAGCCACCTCTCCCGCCAACTGATCGAAAGGGCTGGCCGAAAAGTAAGCGACGTTCATCCCCAGGTAAAGCAGGATCACGACGATCGTTCCGATCAGCAAGGCTGCCGGGATGTTTGTTCGCGGCGAACGAATCTCTTCGGCGATGTAGGCCGCCGCGTTCCATCCGCTGTAAGTGAACATGACCAGTACGATCGCGGCGGCCAGCGATGGCAGCCCCGCCTCTCCGCCGCCGGCCGTCAGCAGCGGCGCCACGCGCTCCCCGATTGGAGCCCTCCAGACGACTAGAATCGAAAAAACGGCGGCCAGCGAGAAATTCAAGAAAGTGGCGCCCGAATGCAGGCGATGGCCGCTCTTCAGGCCCAAAGACAGGAAGAAGCCAACCAACAGCAAGGTGCAAGCCGCCGTCCATTTCTCAATATGAGCGGTGGATTGCAGACTGTCGGGAAGAAAGGGGCGCAGATAGAAAGCCAGACCAAGAGCGGAGGCGGCGATCGGAGCGGAAAAACCGATCAGCAAGGAGGCCCACCCGGAAAGAAAGGCCGGAAAGGGTCCGAAGGTAGGGTACAAAAAAGCGTACTCCCCACCTGCTTTGGGAAACTGGATTCCCAGACGCGCGTAACAGAGCGCGCCGACGAGCGCCAGCGCCCCTCCAACGATCCAGACCAGCAGCACCCAGATGGAAAAGCCCACTTCTTGGGCGATCAGGCCTGAGGTCGTGAAAATGCCGACTCCCACGATGTTTCCCACTACAAGAAACACCGAAGAGGTCAGTCCCACTTCGCGGTACAGTTGCATGGAGTCATCCAGTCTGAAGATTCGGAATTCCGCCGGGCGGGACTACCCGAGCAGTTCGCGAATGATGCGCTCCAGGGTTTCTCGGTCCTGGAAGTTCACGAGATGGCGAACGATCTTCCGCTCCCGGTCGAAAAAAAACAAGGTGGGGTAAACGTTGACATTGCCGAACCCTTCTTTGGTCGGGGCATCCAGGTTCAAATTGGGAAACTGCATTCCCTTGCCCTTGAGGTCGGCTGCACGGCGGGCGTTGTCTGTTCCGATCCCCAGCAGGTCGTCCGCGTTCATCCCGATCATCTGAAATCCTCGGTCTCGGAATTCCTCGTCCAAAGCGACAAGGATCGGCGCGATGCGGACGCAAGGCGGACATCCGGTAAACCAGAAATAAACCAGGCCGGGACCCTGGAGATTCTCCGAATGGATCTCGTTTCCGAAAAAATCGGGCAGGCTGAATGAAGGAAGAGGATCGCCCTCCCAATCGATCATGCGGACAGCCGACCCGCGGCTCTCCAGAAACTGCTGGATGCGATCCGAGTGCAAACGGGCGATTTCGCCGCTGACCGAATCCCTTTCAAAAAGCTGGGGCATTCGCGCATCCTGCTCCATGACGCGAAGCAACAGTTCCACCGACGAGGCGCTGATTCCGAAACCCTCGCCGATTTCCCGACGGGTCGGAATCCTGCCCGTCGCCTGGAATTCCGATTGCAGATAACCGGGGACGGCGAAAAAGCTCTCGTACAGTCGACCCAGAAAAGCCCTTTGTTCGGCGGAGAATTCTTCACTATTATAAAGATCGGAAAACGTGACGCGTCCGTGCTGCTGCAGCATCGATTGAACTTTCGAAAGCACTTCCCGCTCGACGGCCTGCCCGCCGGCCTGAAGGGAGGATGCAGCCAGTAAGAACGTCAGCAAGAGAAAGTTTTTCATGACTTCTGTTATACCTGAGTTGAACGGTTGATGGCGGACGCGTTCCGAACTGGCTCCAGCATTCGAATCGCTTGAGTCGCCGCATCGTTCGCTAGAATGCGGTCGAAGAGGATGTGACGGCAAAATGTTCACGAAAGCTTTCCTTTCAACCTTAGGGATCCTATTTTTAACCTCAGCATGGAGCGTGGCCCAGATGCAGATTCAGAAGCGAGCCTGCCACGGTTGGGAGAACTGCTACTTCCTTTCCAACGGCATGATCGAAATGCTGGCGACGTCCGATGTAGGCCCCAGAATCCTGCACCTCGGCCTGACCGGGGAGACAAATCTGTTTCGAGTGTTCGAAGATCAGGCCGGTGGGACAGGGGGCGATCAGTGGCGGATATACGGCGGGCATCGTCTCTGGCATGCGCCGGAGGATCGGACTCGCACCTACGAGCCTGACAACGCCCCGGTGGAAGCGGAGATCCTGACCGACGGAATTTATCTGCGGCAACGCGTGGAACCTCAATCGCGGATTGAGAAGTCAATGGAAATCCGTCTCTCCGCCGACGCTCCTTCCGCCCGCGTGATTCATCGACTGCGAAATCGAGGAATGTGGCCAGTCGAACTGGCCGCCTGGGCTCTGAGCGTCATGGAGCGCGGTGGATTCGCAGTCAGCCCTCTCGGCGTTGATTTTCATGAAGACCGACTGCTTCCAAACCGAAGCATCGCGCTCTGGCCTTATACCGACATGACCGATTCGCGATTCGTCTGGGGGAAGGATCATGTGCTGGTCCGCCACGACCCGGATCGATCTCCAACCAAGGTGGGCGTGCGCAACACCGACGGCTGGGGCGCGTACTATCTCGAACCCTTTCTCTTTCTGAAACGGTTCGCTGTCGACTCGAATGCCCGCTATCCCGATTTCGACTCCACGGTCGAGATCTACACCAACCAGGATATGCTGGAGTTGGAAACGGTCGGACCGCTTCGGAAGCTTCTTCCGGGCGAAGAAATCGTCCACGAGGAAGTGTGGGAAGTCCATCGGCTGGAAGGTCTGACTTTCAGCGAAGAGAGCGTGCGAAATCTTTTGCACCCCCTTCTCGAATTTGAATGAAAATCCGCCCGGAACGGTTCCGTCAATTGGTCGCCGAAGCCCTCGACGAACTCCCCGATGAGTTCGCCGAGTGGATGAACAACGTGGAAGTCGTTGTGGAACGGCGTCCCCCCGCCGATTTGCAGGACCCATGGCCCGAAGACCTGCTGGGACTCTACGAGGGCGTTCCCCTGACCGAGCGGGAGATCATGGCGCCCAACTTTCCAGACATCATCTTCCTGTTCCAGGAGAATATCGAAAGAATCTGCAGCAGCGAACGAGAAGTCAAAAGGCAGATCCGCGAGACCATCCTGCATGAAGTCGGCCACCACTTCGGACTCGACGAAGAAGAACTGGATCGCATTGAAGAAATCTGGGCCGAGGAGTGACCTTGGGACGATAGTCCGCGCGCGCCCTGAAAGGGCGCCACAATCCGAGCCCAGGGTGAAGCGCAGCGCCACCCTGGGTCCGTGTCGGCGAACGGTGAAGAAGCACCCTGAAGGGGTGCGACAAACCCTTCCAAGATGGTCATTGAACGGGGGCGACGAATTGTCGCGCCCTTCCAGGGCGCCGGCCCTGACGGGACCATAGACCCAGGGTGGCGCTGCGCTTCACCCTGGGCTGAAATTGTCTTGCCCCTTCGGGGCATCCGGTCTCATCTGCCGCTACTTCCCAGCGGCCCAGCGAATTCCTTCGAACAGGTGCCTCTGAAAGTCGGGATTCCTCCAGACCTCCTCGCGATGTCCCAACGCCGTGTAAAAGACCCGCCCATCTCCATGCGAGCTCGTCCAGGATATGGCGAAATCCCGGTCCGTCCGCTTGACGCCCTCTTTGGTCAGATCGACCGAGTCGGGATCCAAAGAAATCAGCACATGAACGCGAGCGCGGGAATAATTCCGGAATTGGTAGATCTCGTCGACGATCTGAAAGGCCTCGGGAAGATGCGTAGTGGATGGGTGCGCACGGTCTTCAACCCGCACCGTCACCTCTTCATGCCAAGGATGCCCGTCGAAATATCCCCCGATCAAGCGGCCGTACTCCTCCCACTCGTAAAACGTGTCGGTGGCGCTGTGAACTCCGGCGAATCCGCCCCCCGCCCGCACGAACTCCAGAAACGCCTCCTTCTGGTTTCCGTCGATCGGCAGCTCGCCGCTGGTGTAAAACAAGACTGCATCAAAGTCCTGCAATTTTTCAGCCGACAAATATGCGACGTCTTCGGTGGCGTACGCTTGGATCCCAAACTGCGTTCCAATCGTACGGACGACCTCGGCAGCTGTCGGGAGCACTTCGTGTCGAAAGCCGGCGGCGTGGGTCAGAAAAAGAAGCCGGATCATTGGGCCTTCCAGGGAATCTCCTGTTCCGGGCTGCTGCTCCTGGACCGCTTCTCCCCGGCAACCGGTCAGCAACAGAATCGGCAGTGCAAGGAAAATGAATCGTTTCATGGCGCAATTCTACCAGTTGCCGCACGGTCTGACTGGCGCCAATGGTTCGAATCCCGCAGTGAAAATTTATGCAGGTTTCAATTCAATTTTCCGGTCCGGAATCCGACCGGGGATCCAAATAATTGAATTCCTGCGCGCTGCAAACGACAGCGTAGGTGTGAGAAATATTTTTTTATCTATATTGATATTAATACTTTATGAACTTTTTCTGAAATTTCTTGAGGTTTTAGGAAGTGGAATTGCATAAAGTTGTCCGGATCTGTTCACTCGCCTAATGGGAGGCTTGGTGGATGGAAAAAAGGGGTACCGTTTCTATTTCAACAATTTGGCAACGCCTAAAACCCTAACGGGAGGGGAAAACGGTTATGCGATTTTTTGTGCGTCTCTTCCTTCTTTTCGCGATTGCGGGCGCCGGCTCCGGGCTTTTGTGGTCCCAGACGGCGGGCACGATCAGCGGAACCGTCACCGACGCCACCGGCGCCGTCATTCCGGGCGCTGAAGTGGTCATCACCAACGAAGCGACCGGGGAGCGCCGGTTTGTCATCACCGATGACTCTGGATTTTTCACGGCGCCGAACGTTCCGGTCGGAACCTACACGGTCTCGGCCGGCATGCCCGGTTTCAGAACATCGGTTCGACGGGACAACAAGGTGGACATCCGGGGCAACATCATTGTCAATCACCGTCTGGAGATCGGGGACGTCGCCGATGAGGTGACGGTCGAAGGCGTTTCGGCGGCGCAAGTGGAGCTGCGCAGCGGCGAGGTCAGCAACCTGATTACGTCCGAGCAGATCAGCGAGCTTCCGCTGACCGGCCGCAGCTTCGTGCAGTTGAGTCTGCTGGTTCCCGGAGCTTCAATCGGACAGACGGCCAACGTCCGTCTGACCGGATTGTTCGCGGGAGTCGACATCTCCTTCAGCGGCAGCGCGTCGAACGCCAACATGTGGCTGGTGGACGGAACCAACAACGTCGACATCGGATCGGGACGGACGATTCTGACCTATCCGTCGGTCGACTCGATCGCCGAATTCAACATCTCGCGCAACATGTACGGCGCAGACAGCGCGGCCTCGTCGGGCGCGCAGATCAACGTGGTGACCAAGAGCGGAACCAACGAGTTTCATGGAACGCTATATCACTTTCACCGCAATGCGGCTTTAAACGCCGCCGACTTCTTCCTGAATCGGGCCAACCAGCCCAAGCAGCCGCTGGTGTACAACAACTTCGGCTATACGATCGGCGGACCGATCGTCAAAGATCGCGCGTTTTTCTTCTGGTCGCAGGAATGGCGGCGCGAAGGCCGCGGAGTGCCACGGCAGGCGTTGGTTCCTACCGCGCTGGAAGCTCAGGGCGACTTCAGTGGCCCTAATTCACGCGGTTACCCGGATCCAATCAATCCGTTTACAGGCGAACCGTTTCCGAACAACCGGATTCCAGCCGAGCTGCTGAGCCCGGCCGGTTTGGCCTGGATGAAATTGTACCCTCTGCCTAACATCGCGCTGGATTCGCCGAATTTCGCCGGCCGTAACTGGGTGGAAGCCGTTCGGACGCCGATCAACACCCGGCAGGAGCAGATTCGCGGCGACTGGATCATCAACGAGCAGCACTCGTTCATGTCGCGGCTGACTCTGGACGGATGGCAGAACAGTGCGCCCAGTTTCCAGGAAGGCGGACTTTGGGGAGACGACCCGTTTCCGGCTGTCGACTCCGACTGGGATCAGCCTGGAAAGAGCCTGACGACCCAGTGGACGTCCACGTTTGGTCCGACCACAGTCAATCAGGTCAGCTTCTCATGGTCCGGTAACGAGATTATTATTGAGCGCGGATCCGGCGAAAGCATCAATGCCGCCATCACGGCGGCCATTCCTGAGGTGTTTCCGGGTCCGGAGGATCGGGCGCACGCCACATTCTGGGGAGATCCTCTGGGCAACGACCTGTGGCATCAGCCCCCGTGGCAAAACAAGCAAGACTTGTTCGTGTGGAAAGACGACTTCTCCAGGGTTGTCGGAGACCACTCGTTTCGCGCCGGTTTTCTCCTAAGCAGAAATAGCAAGGACGAAGACATCGACGGAAACGGGGCGGCTTACTCGCCTCAGTTCTGGACCGACGGCGGACGATCAATTCCCGCTGACTGGTCGGGCGTCTCCAATGCCGTGGACACCACCGGCAACGGCGTGGCTGACCTGTTGCTTCGAGGTACCATATGGGGCAACGGCACGGAAAGCAACACCAACCCGCGCTCGAAGGTTCGCTGGAGAGACTATGAGGGCTACTTCGCCGACACGTGGCGGACGACGCCCCGGCTGACGCTCAACTACGGTGTGCGCTGGTCCTTTTTGCCCAACCCGTTCCAGGCTGACGACAAGATCGGCAACTTCATCTCGGCGCTGTACGATCCGGCGGAAGGCGCGACGCCGACCAACGGCATGATCTTTCCGGGAAATATTCGCGGCCTCGACGTCGATAGCCGCGCTTTGGTGAAGAACCACTTCTTCGACATCGCGCCAAGGTTCGGTTTTGCGTGGGATCCTACCGGCGCCGGACGCTGGGCCATCCGCGGCGGCGGCGGCGTTTTCTTTAACCGCGAAGCCATCAGCGACGTGCTCTTCATGTCGATCAATCCGCCGTTCCGCACAACGTTTAATTGGCAGGAGGGAAGAGCTTTAGACCACTTACCGCCCGAAGGCACTGCGAACTTCGGCGGTGAAGGCGTCGCGCAGAGAGGCAAGGAAATCTCTGCCAAAACCCCTGGAAGCTACCAGTGGAACCTCACGCTTGAGCGCGAGCTCTGGCGCGACACCAAGGTCGAGTTCGCCTACGTTGCCAACCGCGGACACCACATTCCGACTCAATTCAACGTCAACCAGGTGCCGGTTGAGTTTCGAACTCTGTTTGCGATCCGACAATTGGATGGTGATGACTCTACGGATCCCAACGTGCTGCGTCCGTTCTTCAACCTGGTCGGCGGCAGCAACGGCCCCATCGTGGCCAGTCGTAGCGCCGACTCGTGGTACCACTCGTTCCAGACCTATCTGGTCAAGCGCTTCTCGAACAACCTGTCCTATCAGCTCTCGTACACGTTCAGCAAGCTGCTTTCGACTGCATACGGTCTGGGCCATATCGGCGGAAACACCATCTCGGATCCTTTCAACGTCGAATACGACAAGGGCCTGGCTCAGTTCGACCGGCCGCATCTGTTCAATGCGAACATGATCTACCGCACGCCGAGGCTTTCCGGGCACGCACCATTCGTTCGAGGCGTCTTCGGCGACTGGGAGACGGCGTTCATTGTGACAATGAACAGCGGGCGGCCGGAAACGATCACCTGCTGCGCCAACATTACAGGCACCGTTTCGAATCGACCGGACCTGATTGCCGATCCGGAGGGCCCGAAGGATGTGGACCAGTTCTTTAACATCAACGCATTCGCTCCGCCTTCGCATATCGGACAGTTGGGCAAGTCGCCGAGGTCACAATACCGGGGCCCGAAAATTGCGAACTTCGACGTGTCGGTAATGAAGAATTTCGCAGGGATGCCGTGGTTCACCCAGGAAGGGGCCACGTTGCAGTTCCGTGCCGAGTTCTTTAACGCCCTAAATCACACGCAGTTTCGAACGATTGTGAACGGCATGGATCTATCGATTCCTTCGTTGGTCGATCCCGGCGGCCCAGGATTTGACCCGGTGACCGGCCAAATTCTGCGCTATACAATTAATGAACCGCGGTTCGGCCAAGTCGATAGCATTCGCGAGCCGCGAGAAATCCAGTTCGCGTTTAAGATCATGTGGTAACTTGACTGCGCCGGGCGCCAGCCCGGAGCGGCTTTTCACCGGCGGCCCCGCAAAGGGCCGCCGGTTTTTTTTTGTCCGACA